>NZ_LT706985.1:1340452-1675565 GCF_900155645.1 Vaginimicrobium propionicum | reverse complement strand
TTTGGATACCAGCCGACCCCTGTTTCTAATTGCTTTTTGGCTACACCATTAAGGACGGGAACAGCGTCCTTACCGGGCAGAGTCAACAAGCCAATCACATCAGTTTGGCTCCCCTGGCTGCACGAGCCATGAAATTCTCGCACAGCTTTGGCGCTACGGTTAGCAGCTAGTTGGTTAGTGCCCACCAATTGCCAAAAGGCGAATCCAGCCGCGCCTAGGACGATAACAACTAACGCTATCCAGGCGATAGCCAGCCCCCATGACCGCTGCTTTTGACTCACCCGCCTAGTCTAACCGCTGGCCTTATGAGCTTAGCCATTAATTAGCTAGGTGAATCTCAGAGCACCGGCGGCACTGCCAACTGGCGAGTCCTCGGAGTCAGCATCATAGAAAGGTTTTGCTCCAGCAATGAAATGCTCAACATTCGTTATAACCCGGTGCGGGAAGATGGCACGTCGAGACATTCTATTAACCTCAGCTATCGGCAGCTCGACGTTACTGGCCGCCACCACTAGATTGCCGAATCTTGGTTGATTTAGGATTCTGGTTTCCGCTACCACCGCAACTTCACTGAAAACTTTGGCAATGGCAGCAATGGTTCGTCTCGCCCAGTTGAATGGCCGCTGATCAATGAGATTAACCAGCACCACGCCATCGGGTAGACAAACGCGCCGACAGATAGTGTAAAACTCCACAGTGGCTAGCTCTTTTGGGACGCTAGCGCCTGCGAAAGCGTCAATCACGATAGCTTTGGCGAAATCGTCGCGCATTGCGGACAGCCCACTGCGGCCATCCTGGGCGCGCACTTTTATTCCCGATCTGGGCGGTAGCGGCAATTTTTCGCGCACTAGAGCAGTTAATTGTTCATTAGGTTCTAGCACTATCTGCGGCGAGGTTGGACGGGTAGCAGCTTGATAGCGGGCTAATGACATCCCGGCACCCCCAACGTGGATAGTACGGTAGCGCCAGCCTGGTTCATCGATTGCGTCTAAGAAATCGGCTATTCGTTCCAGGTAGTCGAAAGCCAAAAAAGTTGGGTTTTCAAGGTTGATATAGGACTGTCCCACGCCGTCTATTTCGACTACAACACCACCTTCTTCGCTGACGAATTCAATTTTCGCCTGCTGTCTGGATGTCGTAGCCACGCTCTCTACCCTAGCCGTAGGGACTGTCTACCAAGTCAGGTAATGGCCGGCTTTGGCAGTTTAGCCACCATAGCCGGCCACAGTTTAGTTGATCGACTCAATCGCTAGACCAGCGTCTTTGACCCCCATGTGGACGGTGGCACCATCAGGGATGCCGCCGGAAAGCAGTCGTTTGGCTAGCAGATCTTCGATACTGGATTGAATCAGGCGACGCAGTGGACGTGCCCCGTAAACCGGGTCATAACCAGTGTTGGCCAACCACGCCAAGGCATCATCGCTAAGAGTCACCTCTATACGCCGAGATGCTAGGCGATGATTCAACCGCTCCAGGTTGATATCGACAATCTTCTTCAGATCCTCACGGCTAAGCGGAGTAAACATCACGATTTCGTCTAACCGGTTTAGGAACTCTGGACGGAACTTCTGCCGTACCACACCCATAACCGACTCGTTTTTTTCCTTGTCATCAAGGGTTTGATCGGCTAAGAATTGACTGCCCAAGTTAGAAGTCATAATCAAAATGGTGTTTCTAAAATCGACAGTACGACCCTGCCCGTCAGTCAGACGTCCATCATCGAGTACTTGCAGCAAGATGTTGAATACATCGGGGTGGGCTTTCTCGACTTCGTCCAGCAGAATCACCGAATAAGGACGGCGGCGCACTGCCTCAGTTAACTGCCCGCCTTCCTCATATCCGACGTAGCCGGGAGGCGCACCGACGAGCCTAGAAACACTGTATTTCTCCATATATTCACTCATGTCGATGCGAACCATCGCGGTCTCGTCGTCGAAGAGGAAATCCGCCAAGGATTTAGCTAACTCGGTTTTACCGACGCCAGTCGGTCCTAGGAAAAGGAATGAACCTATCGGCCGGTTAGGGTCAGATATTCCGGCGCGCGAGCGGCGCACCGCGTCCGACACGGCCTTGACGGCGTCCTGTTGACCAATCAAGCGTTTGCCGATCCGGTCTTCCATCTCTAAGAGTTTTTCGGATTCACCTTCCAGCATTTTCCCAACGGGAATACCCGTCCAAGAACTAACCACCTCAGCAATGTCAGCGGAATTGACTTCTTCAGAGACCATGGAAGCTGATTCCGCGGCCGAGGCCTCAGCCATTTCGCGTTCTAGCGCGGGAATCTCGCCATAGAGTAGTTGAGAACTTTTCTCCAGGTTGCCTTCCCGCTGGTAACGTTCGGCATCGGTTCGTAGCGCGTCTATCTCAGTCTTTAACTCGCCAACACGGTTAAGCCCGCGTTTTTCTTCTTGCCACTGCGCCTCTAGGGTGCGTAACTTTTCTTTCTCATCTGCCAGCTCTTGATTCAAGGTGCTAAGGCGTTCTTTGGAGGCGGCATCCTCTTCTTTGGACAGCGCGAACTGCTCCATCGTCAACCGGTCAACTGAGCGACGCAATTCGTCAATCTCTATCGGCGACGAATCGATTTCCATGCGCAACCTGGAGGCTGCCTCATCAATTAGGTCAATCGCCTTGTCAGGTAATTGCCGGTTGGTGATGTAACGATTCGATAGCTGTGCGGCCGCCACCAGTGCAGCATCGGTAATCCGTACCTTGTGATGGGCTTCGTAGCGTTCTCGAATGCCACGCAGAATTGCCACCGTGTCCTCGACTGATGGCTCGCCAACATAGACCTGCTGGAAGCGTCGCTCAAGTGCTGGATCTTTTTCGATCCGCTCACGGTATTCGTCCAAAGTGGTGGCGCCAATCATCCGCAATTCACCACGCGCCAACATTGGTTTAAGCATATTGGACGCATCCATCGCCCCTTCTGAGGCGCCCGCACCAACAACGGTGTGCAGCTCGTCGATAAAGGTGATGATTTGGCCTTCAGCTTCTTTAATCTCATTAAGGACGGCCTTGAGTCTTTCCTCAAATTCGCCACGATATTTCGCCCCAGCCACCATTGACGCTAGGTCAAGGGAAACAACGCGCCGCCCTTTCAAAGAATCCGGCACGTCACCGGCGACAACGCGTTGCGCTAGCCCCTCAACAACAGCGGTTTTACCAACACCAGGCTCACCAATAAGTACCGGATTATTTTTGGTGCGCCGGCTA
Organism: Vaginimicrobium propionicum; assembly: GCF_900155645.1. GTDB lineage: Bacteria > Actinomycetota > Actinomycetes > Propionibacteriales > Propionibacteriaceae > Vaginimicrobium > Vaginimicrobium propionicum. The sequence continues at coordinate 1,672,349 of NZ_LT706985.1, read as the reverse complement.
AGCACCTGCACTACACGTCGAATCTCGGAATCTCGGCCAATAACCGGGTCGAGTTTGCCCTCAGCAGCCGCTTTCGTCAGATCCACTGAGTATTTATCTAGGGCAGATTCGCCGCCTTCAGCCTCAGGGTTAGTCACTCGTTTGTCGCCGCGAGCCTGACTAAAGGCTGTCTCTAGCTTGGTGGCGCTAGCTCCGGCACGCACTAGAATCTGTTGAGCCTGCGAGCTCACTGCCGCAAGAGAGATTATTAAATGCTCGGTGGCAACGTATTGGTCACCCATTTTTTGAGCGCGGGTTTCAGCGTCCGCTAGTACCCTGGCGAAAGCTCCCGACAATTGCGGTTGCGTCACTGACGATCCTGAACTGGACGGCAACGACCGGATGGCTGCCTCAGCTTGCTGGTCAATCTGGTCAGCGTCGACAGCGACCGCTCCAAGCAATGAGCGAGCAGCACTATTTGGTGTCAACAACAGGGCGTGCAGTAAATGCACCGGCTCAGCCTGCGGGTTGCCACCCGTGAGAGCAAGCCGAACCCCTGCCGAGACGCCGTCTCGCGCCAAAGAAGTTAATTTTTCGGTATCCATAACTGCCTCACAAATCTATTTTCAAAAGTTGAGTCTACTTCACTCAACTTATGCGAGGCCTGAGTTATTCCCGTTTCTTTCGTCCATTAATCAGCTCGTTTTATAATCTTTCGCTAACTTTCCCCTGACTTTGTCCCTGATTTTAAGCAACCGCGAATCAAGCCGCGTTTCATCTTCTGCACCGCCTGGTTTAGACTCGCAGTTATAAATCAGCTCGGGCGTTAACATATTGACGATGAGTTGAGTAAGGCAAATACAGGAGAGTAAACCTATGGGTTCGATTCGCGTCGCCATTGTCGGCGTAGGGAATTGTTCGTCATCCCTAGTCCAAGGCGTGACCTACTATCACGATGCCAAGCCTGAAGACACAGTTCCAGGGCTAATGCATGTGCAATTTGGTGATTACCACATTAGCGACATTGAATTTGTTGCTGCTTTTGACGTTGACGCCAAGAAAGTCGGTCTAGATCTTGCCGACGCCATTAATGCGTCCGAGAACAACACAATTAAGATTGCTGATGTTGCCAAGACTGGCGTAACCGTTCAGCGTGGCCACACTCTTGACGGCCTCGGCCAGTACTATCGCGAGACTATCGAAGAGTCAACGGAAGAGCCGGTTGATGTCGTCCAGGCATTGAAAGACGCCAAAGTAGATGTGGTCGTCACCTACCTGCCGGTTGGCTCGGAGCAAGCCGATAAATTCTATGCCCAGTGCGCCATTGACGCGGGCTGCGCCTATGTGAACTGTCTGCCGGTATTCATCGCTTCTGACCCTGAATGGGCAAAGAAATTCGCTGATGCTGGCTTGCCGATCATTGGCGACGACATCAAGAGCCAGATTGGCGCAACCATCACCCACCGTGTTCTGGCTAGGCTGTTTGAGGAGCGTGGCATTCACCTTGACCGCACCTATCAGCTAAATGTTGGCGGCAACATGGACTTCAAGAACATGCTGGAGCGCTCACGGTTAAAGTCTAAGAAGATTTCCAAGACTCAAGCTGTTACCTCAAATATCGCCCAGCATCTAGATCCCCGCGATATTCACGTCGGACCGTCTGACTACGTGCAATGGTTGGACGACCGTAAGTGGGCATTCGTCCGTTTAGAGGGCCGTAACTTCGGCGACATTCCGGTTTCGCTGGAATACAAACTGGAGGTTTGGGACTCCCCGAACTCTGCCGGTGTTGTCATTGACGCCATCCGCGCCGCCAAGATTGGCTTGGATCGTCATATCGCTGGCAACCTGCTGTCTCCGTCTTCGTATTTCATGAAGTCCCCAATGGAGCAGCGCCACGATGAGGATGCTCGCGAATCTGTGGAGCAATTCATTCGCGGCCAAATTGAGCGCTAAAGCAATAAAACAAAATAATTTTTGGGGAGTCTGGTTTCCAGGCTCCCCAAAAATATTTGTCTGCTGGCGCCGAGCTAACAGGTGTTGCGCGCAACAAATCTAGGATTCCGAACCCTTTGCTTTCTTCCGTAAAGCGTCAATGTCCAGGTGATTTAGTCGACGCAAATCAACTTCCTCCGCAGCCTGCTCCCAAGGGTCTACCACTGGCGGCAGAGTGTCGGTATCGTCCTCATAACCCAAAGATGGGTCATAGGGATTGACGAGCTTGCGCGCCCGATCCGGGGAGTCAATGTCAGTCATCTTCTCGTCTGGCAGTTTGGCTAAAACATCACGCACATAACCGTCAATAGCCTCTGTCATCGGCACCTCGCGGAACTCATTCTGCGACTTATACCAGCGGTATTCCAGCAGCTCATGATAAAGCTGGGCAGGGTCACGTTTAGCGTGATACTCCGATGGAATACGGTTGATAACTGGCTCGAATTGCTGAGTTAACCACTCGTGAGCCATAACAGCCTCATCTACATGCTGTTTATTTCTTCTGGCAATATAGGTATCCATATCGTTGAGTAAACGTCTGGCCTGATTTTCCTCAGCGTCTAGACCGGTCAATCGCAATAGCCGGCGCGAGTGGTGGCCGGCATCAACAACTTTCGGCTGAATCTGGATAGTTTCTCCATCAGGAGAAGTGATGATATCAAGCTCTGCGACGTCAAAACCTAAAGCATTCAACCGCCGCACCCTAGACTCAATACGGTCAGCTTCTGAACCGGAAAACTCTTCTACCCCGGTCAACTCATTCCATAGGTCGTTGTATCTCTGGTCAATCAGTTTTAGTAGTTCCATTGGATCCCAGGTGGGGTCTAGCATTCCACCCGCAGATAGGTCATTGAAGTCACCAAATATGTTTATCCGGCCAACCTCAAGATCATTTTCACGTTGACCTTCAGTTAATTTGTCATGCAACTCGCCAGTTTCTGCGTCTACTAGGTAAGCAGCAAACTCGCCAGCGTCACGTCTAAACAAAACGTTAGATAAGGACACATCCCCCCACATGAAACCAGCCAAATGCAGCCTGGCAATTAACACCACCATGGCATCTATGAGCCGCATGGCAGTATCACGTCTAATGCCGGGGGTAAATAAGGAACGATAAGGCAAAGCAAATTCTAGGTGTCGAGTTAGCAGTATCGGATCTAGGGGCTGACCGTCCTTATCTAGCCGACCGGTGACTACCCCAATCGGTTCCACGGACGGCTCACCTAGGCGGCGCAAATCTTGTAACAACCGATATTCGTGGATAGCCAGGTGCTCGACCACCTCTTTAGCGGCATAGACATCGCCACCTATTTTGATAAAGCGCACAACATGGCGAGAAATACCTCTAGGCAGCGCCACTAGATTTTCTGTCGGCCACTCAGCTAGCGGAACATCCCATGGAAGCGGTAGCAACCTAGAGTCCGGTTTGGCGCATAAAAATCTTGGCATGTCTCTAGCTTTTCACGGAGTCAAGGACGCGATCTAGCCCCGCGCCGAGATCGGCTAGCAAATCTTGTACGGGCTCTATCCCAGCCGAAACCCTCAACAGCCCGTCGCCTAAACCTGCAGCAGCTCTAGCTTGCGGGCTCATCCCAGCATGAGTCATGGTTGCGGCATGCGAAATCAGCGACTCTACCCCGCCTAACGATTCTGCTAGATTAAACACTTCCAACCCGCTGACTAGGCGTTTAGCCCCTTCCCGGCCACCTACGACGTCAAAACTAAACAATGCACCAAAACCATATTGCTGATGAGCGGCTAACTCGTGGCCAGGATGATCGGCTAAACCAGGATAATAAACCCGCTCAACCCCCGGATGGTTAACCAGCAACTCCACAAGTGCCCCAGCATTTTCTTGGTGGGCACGCATGCGCACTTGCAGCGTACGCAAACCGCGCAAGGTTAGCCAGGCGTCCGTCGGACTGCCCGTAAGCCCTAGGGCGTTTGACCAGAATCTAAGTTTTTCTGACAGCTCAGCAGTCTTAGCAATTACGGCACCCCCAACCACGTCAGAATGCCCATTGATGAACTTCGTCGTCGAATGGACGACGAGATCAGCCCCTAACCGTAACGGTTGCTGAAGTATCGGGGAGCAGAACGTGTTATCTGCCACAGCTAAAGCACCCGCCCGGTGAGCCAGCTTCGAAACCGCAGCGATATCTGTTACCCGCAGCAATGGATTAGACGGGGTTTCAATTAGAACCACATCGGCCGGTTTCGCCAAGGCGTTACTAACCTGATCAAGATCTGTTAAATCGACGAAATCGCAGCTAAAACGTCCACGCTGCGATAGTTGGTCGAGCAGCCGCCAAGTGCCACCATAACAGTCGTGACAAGCAACAACCCGCCCACCAACGGGGACGAAAACCGAGAATACTAGGGTTAGGGCAGCCAAGCCGGTGGCCACATATGCGCAACCGGCGCCCTCTTCCAACTCGGCGAGGGCATCATTCAGCACATCGCGGGTGGGGTTATTTGAGCGCGAATAATCGTATATTGGCTCAGCCCCCAAACCATCGAAACGATAGTTAACCGATGAATATAGTGGCGGCACCACCGCACGGTATTGCTCATCAGCCCCGATGCCGTGGCGCAACCCTGCCAGATAGCTGAAATCTGAACTCATGAGAAAACCTTAGCCCAAGCGGTGACAAAAACATCCGGCCAGCTTGAGCATTAACACAAACTGGCCGGATGAGATAAATAGGTTACGAAATGCGTAACGTCGATTCCTTATCGAAGACGTGAACACTCTTCGGATCAACGTGCAAGCACACCTTGTCACCACGACGCGGTGGGGTGCGGGTCGTAACGCGAGCCACAATCTGAGTGGACTCGTCGTCAGCAACGATCTTGTCAAGCTGACCCTCCAGAGCGCCATAGAGATAAGCGTCGGCGCCAGTCTCCTCGACTGCGGCAATCTCTAGGACAATGCCCTCGTTGGTGTTGGAAATCTCGAAACGCTCCGGACGAATACCGATGATGACAGTGCTTGAGCCAGACTTAGCCAGCACATCACGAGCAATCGGAATAACGTGACCGGTTACCTCGACACCACCGTCAACAATCTTGGCTTCCATCAAGTTCATCGCTGGCGAGCCGATGAAGCCAGCAACGAATAGGTTGGCCGGTGCATCGTAGAGCACCAACGGGCTATCAACTTGCTGCAGAATGCCAGCATTCATGACCGCAACCCGATCACCCATCGTCATAGCCTCGACCTGGTCGTGGGTCACGTAAACAGTGGTAACACCTAGACGAGACTGCAGCTCAGCAATCTGGGTTCGGGTTTGGACACGCAACTTAGCGTCCAAGTTCGATAGCGGCTCATCCATCAGGAAGACCTGCGGGTTACGCACGATGGCGCGACCCATGGCAACGCGCTGACGCTGACCACCAGACAGATTCTTCGGCTTGCGCGCTAGCAAATCTTCAAGGCCAAGAAGTTTGGCGGCCTCCTGAACACGCTTCTTGCGATCCTCCTTGCTAACGCCCTGCATTTTCAAAGCGAAGCCCATATTGTCTTCGACAGTCATGTGCGGGTACAGCGCGTAGTTCTGGAAAACCATCGCAATGTCGCGATCCTTCGGCGGTAGTTCGGTGACGTCACGGTCACCAATCCACACTGCGCCTTGGTTAATGTCTTCAAGACCGGCCAGCATTCTCAGCGAAGTTGACTTGCCGCAACCAGAAGGGCCGACGAGCACCATGAACTCGCCGTCACCAATTTCAAGATTCAGCTTGTCAACTGCTGGATGATCAGAACCGGGGTAAATTCGCGTAGCATCGCGAAAACTAACAGTGGCCATAGTGCCACCCATCCTTCCACGGGCAGGTACGTGCCCGACGATCCGTAGTGGAAACACAACCCCGATTTTTCGGGGCTGCTCGACGTATAGAACATCGACAAGATCATTGTTACATATCGCCCGCGCGTACTCCAAACGAATCTTTATTGTCAATTATTTCTAGCTCTGGCAGCTTTCATCCACCGAGTCTGGCAAGTTTTCGACACATCCAGGCGGCGGGTAGGCTTCCTAAGGTGAGCACAGATAGCCGGTTTAGCGAGGACAAACCCCAACAAGAGCCCTCGGACGGAAACGGCGATGTTGAATTATCCGAAACCGAGGAAGCCGCAGCAGAGGAGGAACGCCCCTGGTGGGATGACCCCTCGATGCCATGGAAACATGAGCCAGGTCGAGCCGATATCGCTTGCCTGGCATGGATCGGCTTCTTAGGGGTGTTCTCCCTAGCCATGCTGCCATTGCGGGCATGGCTTTTGGGTGCCCCCGAACGGTTGCCTTGGTTGGTGGCGCTACTCGGCTCTCGTTCAGGTACTACAGCTTTAGGCTCAGTGGTTTCTACCGGCGGCTCACTGCCTTGGGTGTGGCCAATCTTGCTTGGCACCTTGATGTCAATAAAACTTGACTGGACATATTGGTGGGCAGGCAAGTTGTGGGGACGCGGCATGATCGAAGTTTGGGCTGGCCAGTCTGAACGTGCCACCCGTAACTACGAGCGCGCTGAACGGTGGGCTAAAAAGATGGGATGGGTAGGAATGTTCGTCGCCTACGTCCCAATTCCGTTACCGATAATGCCGGTCGTTTTCGTGCTTGCGGGAGCGTCCGGAATGAGTTGGAAGAAATTTGTTGCCTTAGATTTCATTTCAGCCTTGTTGTGGCTGCTGGTCTATTTCGCTTTCGGAATGGCGGTGGGCGAGCCAGCCGTCCAAGTGCTCACTTGGTACAGCAAAGTTGCCAACTGGGTGGCTATTGCCCTGGTCGCCGCAGTAGTAATACTGTCCATCAACCGAGCACGCAAAAAGACGAAAACTGCCTGACCGCCGAGTTTTTTAGATGTCCAAGCGACAACGATGGCAACCGTGCAGGCAGTAAGCGCTTTCACCCGATTATCTCTAAGTCACAACATGATTTGCCCGTTTTAGCAGCGACTAACCTTGGTAAGACTTGGCGTCTTGCGTGGTGCACCTGATTCTAGTCTTGGGTGTTTTGGGCATAACATGATGGCCATGATGTCCTCTACACAAACGGATAATAAGACGAAAGGGTCGGGGATCGATAAGTTTTTCGAGATCACGAAGCGCGGCTCCAACACCTCTGCTGAGGTGCGCGGCGGCTTCGTAACCTTCTTCTCGATGGCCTATATCCTGGCTTTGAACCCACTGATTATTGGTACCGCAGCTGACGTTAACGGCAACCTCATTAGCGGCCAGCCGAAGTTCACTGACGCCGCCCAAACAATTGTTGACTCGGCCGCCATGAGTCACTCAATCGCCATGGTTGCTACAGTAACCGCCCTAGTCGCAGGCGTAATGACCATACTTATGGGTGTTGTTGGCCGCTACCCAATGGGTATGGCTGCCGGTCTGGGCTTAAACGCGATGTGCGCCTACGTGCTGGCTCCAACGATGACCTGGTCAGCCACTATGGGGTTGATCGTTTGGGAGGGCATCATCATTACTGCCCTGGTGCTTACCGGATTCCGGGAAGCAGTTTTCCGCGCTGTACCCCACGACCTGCGCACCGCGATTAGCGTCGGCATCGGGCTGTTTATTGCCTTCGTAGGGTTGTCCAACGCTGGAATTATCCGTCCAGGCGAGGGCACTCCGACCACTCTAGGCATCGGTGGCACCCTGCAAGGCTGGCCAATCTTCGTTTTTGTTGCCACTCTTGCACTGCTGCTTTTCCTACATCTACGCAAGGTAAAGGGCGCGATGCTGTGGTCTATCGGCTTCGGCACATTGCTTGCGGTAATCGTTGAAGCTGTCAAAAAGATTGGCCCCCAGTCCGAAGAATTGGTGACTGGTTGGTCGTCGAATGTGCCGTCTTTCCCCGGCTGGGACGCTTTCGTCTCCCCCGATTTCGGGCTAATTGGACGAGTTGACATGATCGGCGGGTTCGCTCGCGACGGACAGTTCACTTTTGCATCCGTACTAACCGGCGTCCTGCTGGTATTCAGCCTGCTGCTGGCTGACTTCTTCGACACTATGGGCACCGTCGTTGCCATCGGCACCGAGGGCGACCTACTGAACAAGGACGGCGAACCACCGCTGCTGCGCGAGATCCTGTTGATTGACTCACTGTCTGCGGTAGCTGGTGGTTTAGGTTCCACCTCGTCTAACACGAGCTTCGTGGAATCTGCTTCGGGTGTTGCCGAGGGCGCGCGCACTGGCTTAGCGTCCGTCATCACTGGCGCAGCTTTCCTAGTGGCTGGTTTCTTAACGCCACTAGTTAACATGATTCCCGCCGAGGCGGTGTCTCCGGTGCTGCTGTTGGTTGGTTTCATGATGCTTGCCCAAATCAACGACATTGACTTCTCGAAACTTGAGATGGCTATTCCAGCATTCTTCACTATCGTTTTCATGCCGTTGGCTTACTCGATCACTGTCGGTATCGGCGTCGGCTTCATTCTGTTCGCAGTAATGAAGACCTTCGCTGGCAAGGCTCGCCAGCTACACGCTTTGATGTGGATAGTTTCGGCGCTGTTCTTGATTTACTTCATGCAAGGCATGATTACCCCGTTACTTAGTTAGCGGATAACGCATATTGGTTAAATCCGTAGTGCTCCTCGAAGTCACAAACGATTTCGGGGAGCACTTAGATTCTAAGAAACTAATTTTCGCCGGTACGAATAATCAATAAATCTGGTTTTGGACGTTTGAAGTGCGCGGCGTCCCACGTCCAGCCAGGGAACTTATTAAAAAAAGACAGCAACTGCCCGGCAGGTTCAACTGAGGCCGGGCAAACATCGCCGATGACATTCGTCAATTGTTCACGGGCGGCGATGACTCTCGCATTCTTTGCGTACCCCACCCTCATACCTGCTAATGGACGAATCGGCAGCTCGGCCGAACCGCGAATCAATAGAGTCAATTGGCTTTCTGCTGGCAGCCCCGCTTTCCCCAAATCAAAATCGAAGGCGCGCGGGTCAATCTCTAACGTCAGCGTCCCGTAAGCCAAATCGGCTAGCCAAGTTTCTAATATCTGCCAGGCGTAGGGCAGACGGGCTGGGGCAATCGCCCGACCGGCCAGCAACGCCTCAGCGTCAACGGGTAGTGGATGGTCTTTGGGTATCGGGCGATTGCCAGGGTGTCGTTTCATTAACGGCCCAAGTTTCGACAGAAGAGAACTTTTCACTGCTGGATTAGTCGGAGACAAGCGGTAATTCTGGTCGAAGACCCACCGCAGATGTCCCGCATTCTTATCTGATGCGCGAAAAATTTCCCGGACTTCCTCGATACCAACCGCGTAAAGCATGGTTAGCCTCATGTTAAAAGGGTAGCCTCCGCCAGCTTGCAAACTGCGTGCAGTGAGGTTTTAGTTGCTGCTTTGGGTATTCGTTACCAACTGTCTATCGGCTAGCTATCCCGCTATCTAACACCCAATCAATGCACACCAGTAGAGCTTGAACATCAGCCGGGTCGATACTGGCGAAAGTAGCGATCCGCAACTGGTTGCGTCCCAAACTGCGATAGGGCGAAATGTCGAGAATCCCGTTGTCATTGAGCACTTCAATGAGTTTGTTGGCATCTACTGATTCGTCGAAATCTATGGTGCATGTTACCGGCGAGCGGTGCGTTTTCTCTGCCACGAATGGGGTGGCGATAGTTGACTCTTCTGCCCACGAATATATGGCTGAGCTTGATTCGGCAGTACGACCGGCAGCAAAATCTAGGCCACCATTGTCAAGTAGCCAGCTCAACTGAGCGTCCACTAATAGCAGGGTGGCTATCGCTGGGGTGTTCAGAGTTTGGTTCTTTCGCGAGTTGGTTATGGCTTTTACTAGGTCTAATCCGGCCGGCACCCAGCGCGACGAGCAAACTTCGTGCGCCCTTTCGACGGCTGCTGGCGAACAAATAGCAAACCATAGCCCACCGTCAGCGCTCAGATTCTTTTGAGGACTAAAGAAGAACACATCACTTTGCGTCAAGTCTGCTGCCATGCCGCCGGCTGAGCTAGTGGCGTCAATCACGAAGAGAGTATCCGAGTCGAATCCGTCCAGACGCCTGACAGGGGCGGCGACTCCGGTAGATGTTTCGTTTTGCGCCCAAGCTGCAACGTCCACTTCGCAAGGCTCAGGTAACGCTAGTTTGCCGTTGTCGGCAGCATAAATTACCGGGTCTGCTAAGAATGGTGCGCCGGCTATTTCCTTGGCGAATTTAGCTCCGAATTCCCCGAAAATTCCGTGAGCACTGCGCGATTTAACTAGGGAGAAAGCTGCCACGTCCCAAAAAATTGTGGCACCACCACACCCCAGCACAACCTCATAAGAGTCGGGAATGTGGTACAGCTCGGCCAGCGATTCCTGCACCCGCTTTACTAGGTTACGCACTGGCGGTTTACGATGCGAGGTGCCCATAATGTCTCCGCGTGTGACCAGGCTATTTAATGCGTCTGGACGGATTTTGCTCGGTCCAGAACCGAAACGTCCATCTCTAGGCAGCAGCTCGCTAGGAATTTTCAGACTCACTTTGTCACTCCGTTATCTCAAAATCACTGAATTGCTCGCCACCAAGCCACCCCAGCTCAGTATCTTTAACTGGCTTAGACACTAACTCGCCACTATCGAATGGGTCATAATTGTCTGGCCGGTCACGATAACTGCCCGGCTCAACAGGACGTATTGGCTCGCCTAAATATTGGTTTATCGCGTCGCTTATCTCGTCGCGTTTAGGATTGTGCTTGCGAATTTCGGCCATTTTTACCTCACACTTAGTTGTTATGTTATCGGATTGGCACGCCAGCAAAATAACCCAGCTAATCTCAAGATATTACCCAAACCTAGGAGAGCCTTTATGTCTGCTGTGCGTGAGCTTTTTCTTGGACTTGATGTTGGAACCACCGCCGCCAAGGCATCCATGTTCTCGCTGGACGGCGAAGTCCGTCTGACAGCTGCTGCCGGTTACCCGTTGAACAGCCCTCGTCCCGGCTGGCATGAACAAGACCCTGAACAGATGGCTGCCGGTGTGCTCCAGGCGATAACCGAGGTGCTTAGCGGGGTGGATGCTGACAAGGTAATCGGCATTTCGATAAGCACCGCCATGCATGGGTTGGTTGGTTTGGACGCGAATATGCGTCCAGTCACCCAATTGTTGACTTGGGCGGATTCACGTGCTGTAAGACAAGCCGACGAGCTGTCGGTGGGGGCTGTCGGGGATCGGATTCACCGCATTTCCGGCACCCCGATCCACGCCATGTCTCCCCTAGTCAAGTTGCGTTGGATAGACGAAAATTATGCTGATTTCTTGACGAAAACCCCGCACTGGGTGGGGTTAAAAGATTGGATAATTCTAAAATTAACCGGCCAGCTGGTTACCGAGATGTCTTCGGCCTCTGGCTCGGGCATGGCTAATCTACGTAAAGGCATTTGGAACCCAGAAGCCCTAGAAATCGCGGGAGTGAGCGAAGATCAGCTGCCGAAGATTCTAGACACCACAGCTCAACTTCCGTTAAGCGCTGAAGCTGCAAAACGTACTGGGTTGAAGGCCGGCCTGCCAGTAGTTTTGGGTGCTGGGGACGGGCCGCTAGGTAACCTCGGCACTGGAGCCATTGATCCAGGGGTAGCAGGGTTGAGCATCGGCACTTCTGGAGCGCTACGCATGACAGTCGAAACCCCAGACGTCGTCCCTGGGTTATTCTGCTACACGCTGACGAAAGATATGTGGGTCAGTGGTGGTGCAATTTCCAATGGCGGCATGGTGCAAGCCTGGCTGACCGAAACCTTCGCGCCCGGCAGCGATGATGCTGAAGCGTGCCGACGAGCTGCTCAAGTGCCGATTGGCGCCGAAGGGTTACGCATGATTCCCTACCTGGTTTCAGAGCGCGCCTCGCTGTGGGACTCCGGCATTAGAGGGGCTTTCCTGCATGTGCGCAAAGCTCACACGCCCGACCATTTCATTCGTGCCGGAATCGAGGGTGTGGCGCTGCAACTTTGGACGATCTTGCGCAGACTGCGTACCATCGACAAGATTTCTCAGGTGCGCGCTACTGGCGGGGTGTTCAAGTCACATATTTGGTGTGACGTTGCCGCTGGTATCTTGAACCGACCTCTAGTTATCACTTCGGCTCAAGAGGGTTCTGCTTTGGGTGCCGCCATTCTCGGCCTTTACGCTCTTGGGCGCGTGAACAGTCTGCACGCTGGCTACGAAATGTTGCGCGTCCATGAGCCGCCACGTCAAGTCGAGGTTTCTACAGCAGACGTTAATGCCTACGAGGAAATCAAAGCCTCCATGACGCCACTGTTGGAGCGGTACACCAAATTGGCTCCCCTCTACGACAAGCGCTCTGGACGAAATCTCGCGCCTGGCATTTAAGCCCATAAAAAGCTATCTTTGTGTGCTGGTATTTAGCGGGCTGAAAGTCAGCCCAAGAGTGGGGTAGCTACACATGGAAACGAACGAACATACTGGCCTTAAGCGTCGGCTAACCAGTGGTCAAGTTTCAATGATTGGGCTTTCTGGGGCTTTAGGCACTGGTTTGTTCTTAGGTTCTGGTTCAGTAATTTCTCTTGGCGGGCCAGCGACGATTATCTCGTACACTCTGGCAGGGCTAGTGGCGCTGGCAGTGGTTTGGGCCTTAGCCGAGATGGTTTCCACCCACCCTGTTCCTGGTGGGCCAGGGGCTGTTGCCGCTAGCTACCTCGGGCCTTTCGCTGGCTATATCACTCACTGGAATCTGGCGATTGAGCTGATGATCGCTGTCGGCGCAGAGGTGGCCGCCTCGGCTACTTATCTGCAATTCTGGTTTCCGAACTTGCCGCTGGGGCTAGGCACTATTCTGTGTTCCCTGCTGGTTATCGGTTTGAATTTGGCGACTGTGCGCCTTTATGGGACGAGCGAATACTGGTTCTCAATGATTAAAGTGACGGCTATTGTCGTCTTCATTCTGTTAGGTCTGTACCTGATTTTTGTGGGCACCGACGCCAGCCCGGCTACAGGGCTAACTAACCTAACCACTGACGGTGGTTTCTTCGCCACTGGTATTGGCGGCGTCCTGGCTGCAGGTTGTATGGCAGTTTTCTCTTTCGGTGGCACCGAAAATGTCTCTATTGGTGCTGCCGAATCTGAGCACCCTGAACGCGACGTCCCACGCGCCGCGCACGCCATGATTTGGCGACTACTGATTTTCTACGTGCTAGCAATTTTCGTGGTGCTAGCCCTGCAACCTTGGACGACAACCGCCCAATCGCATGGCACAGTCACGGAATCCCCATTCGTTCGAGTGCTGGATTTGACGGGCGTCCCAGCTGCCGCCCACATCATGAACGCAATCTTGCTGGTGGCTGCACTTTCGGCGGCCAACGGCTGCCTTTATGCGGCGTCACGAATGCTGCATTCTTTGGGACGTCAACACATGGCTCCGGCTTTTGTGGCTCGCACCTCCGACCATGGCGCCCCACGCGGGGCAGTATTGCTGGCTTCTGCCGGCATGGCGGTAGCGTCCATTCTCGCGCTGACGACACAACGCGCATTCATGTTGCTCTATGGGTGCGCAACAATCGGCATCTTAGTTACGTGGGTGATGGTTATGCTCACTCACCGTAAGTTCCGTATTGATAGGGCGAGGGCTGGCTTGGGGCTGCCGAAGCACCATCTCTATGCCTCCCCGGTAGTTAATTACCTAGTTATTGCTGCCTCGATCGCCATCTTTGTGGCTCTGTGGTGGCTGCTGCCGGTGGTTTGGGCTGGCGTGCCTTATCTGATTATCTTGTGCCTGTCTTATTTACTGGTACGCAAACACCATCACCCAGCCCCCGACGGAGACCTGCTGAGCCAGTCGGTAGCGACCGAAAAACCTGCCGCTGATTAGGGTTAATACCCAAAATCCGCCTGAGCTGGCTAAGCAATTCTCTACTAACCTGGATGACATAGCTGCCCGCAAGGATGGCAAGGAATAGCGGGTAGTCTTGTACTGCGGTGAGGCGAGCGTCACTTAAGGTCACGCAGACGCACGGAAGCCTGATGGTCTTTCAACCAGTCGCGTAGATATGGAATCGTGAAATCTACGTAGCCATAGCCGCTTTCTTCTATCACCCCAGAATCTATGAGGCGCTGGCGGTATTGGTTTGCGTACTGGCCGTTGCGATTTATTCTTTGGCATATGTCTTTCATGCGGGAAGGCCCAGTATCTTGCGCCATAGCCAGCAGGAAGGTTCTGTCCACAGCAGATAAATCTTCTACAGCTGGCTCGTGAACTGTCTCTCCTAATCGGATCATTGCCGCATCAACGCCTTGCTCGGCGTGGTCAATCTCTACCAAGGCATTATCTCCAGCCCTGTTCCACACGTAATAGCCAACCAATTGAATCATGAAGGGGTAGCCTTTGGTTGCTTTGGTGGCAGCCTCTAAGGCTCGCGGTGTCAAGGTTCGATCATGCTCACTGAACACCCGAACAAAAGAGTCTTTCACTAGCTCAAGGGGGATATCTTTTAAGACTACGGGGGTGGCGCGGCGCAGGAAAGTAATAACGTTATCGTGTAGCAGGGTGGAGTCCATTCCCGGTAAACCCGCAAAAACAACTGCGACATTGCGGTTCTCTCGAATTAGGTGTTGTGTGGTTGTTGCGATGGTGCGAAGTTCTGTCGGGTCAGCCCCTTGCACCTCGTCAATGGTCAGCAAAATCCCTCGCTCCGGATGCTTCTTGGTGACCGCGTCCAGTTGTATGTTGAAGGCTTCACGTAATGTGGCTGGCAGTAGTGGGTCAGATAATTCCAACCCTCCTAGATTGGCTGCGGCTAAACCGTCAATGCTTATGCCAGGTAAGGTAACGGACTTCACATATCTGCCGGTTTTCTTGTGTAAGGCGCGTATTAGTCGCACGACTAGGCCAGTTGTGGCCGTTTCGTGGATAACCCGCCATTTGTTTTGGGCAGCATATTCACCCAAAGCATTGAGCAGTACAGTTTTTCCTGCGCCCCGGTTTCCGGTTACCCGCAATAGACGGTACGGGTCTCCTGCCCCGTTAAATAGTCCTTGCTGAAAATCTGTTAAGACTTGTTCGCGTCCCACTAGCAGGGGTGGGTTGACGCCTGCTGAGGGTTTGAAAGGATTTCGTTTCATCTTGACCCCCTATCGCTCACCTACACATTTTACATGTTTTTATATCTTTTTATATCTTTTCGGAACAGGCTGTAATTAGAATACGTAGTCATTAAAGGTTTCATGAAGCTGGGAGGCTTGGTTCTTTTATATCTTTTTATACATTTTGGACGATAGAGAGATCGCACCCAAGCTGGGAATCGCAACAGAACCGCTGCGAAGGTGGTGTCGTGAATGCTGCATTCTTTGGGACGTCAACACCTGGCTCTGTGGTGGCTGCTGCCGGTGGTTTGGGCTGGCGTGCCTTATCTGATTATCTTGTGCCTGTCTTATTTACTGGTACGCAAACACCATCACCCAGCCCCTGAGGGAGACCTGCTGAGCCAGTCGGTAGCGAGCGAAAAACCTGCCGCTGATTAGGCTAAATCACCTAATCAAGGCTTAGGCTTTTGTGGCACTAGCGCGGGGACGCGCTAGGCTAGATGTAGTGTTCCCCAACCTGGGGATGATCCCACTCGATATTTCGATTAAGCGTGTTCCCCACCCAGTGGGGATTTATCTTATTAGTTCATAAGAAAAATTATCTAATACTCGATATTTAGATAAACAATCTGTTATAGTAACTTCAGTGTTAACAATGAGAGTGTCACGGTGATTAGCAATGCCACATCAAAATATCTACCCCATGCCAGTGACAATTTCTTCGGCCTGGGCAAAATTTGACCGCGAGAGTGGCGATTGGATGCCGCTCATCCAGCATCTGCGCGACAGTGCTGGGGTCGCAGAACGCTATTGGGACAGATATTTGTGCCCAGCAACAAGGGGCGTCGTCGAAGGCTGGCTAGCAGATAATGATGTTCCTGACCCGAAAGACAATGCCAAACGGTTAGCTGTGTTCTTAGCTGGCATACATGACGCATCAAAAATTAGTGCCGCATTCGCCTCAAAAGTTCCAGTTCTTGCGGAACAAATGGCTAAAGCCGGTTTCAAATTCGGCGGTCCGTTGACTCCGCGAGAACAACGAAACTCCCCACACTCAGCGATTTCACATACGGCTTTTCACCAATGGGCAGAAAATAAGTTCCCAGAAACACGCCGAAAACTCGATTCCGTTGCAGCGGTCATCGGCGGCCATCACGGCATGTACCCAACAATTACACTGCTTAACAACAACGAACCGGGCACCAAAGGGGCTGGTCGCGACCCAATCTGGCAAGCTGCCCGCGAAGAAACCATCGAGTTGATACAACACGAGGTTGGCCTGACAGACAAAGCCCTACACGCCCTCTTGGCAGTTGGGCTTAATCAACCCTGCCAAGTGGTTTTGACGGCATTCGTCATCGTCTGCGACTGGATAGCCTCAAACGCTGATCTATTCCCTTACCACGGTGAGGCTGACCCGGCGATTAGAGCCGAAAACGGTCTTAACCAACTAGGGCTGCTGCCGCCTTGGCGTCCAAACACGCCAACAGACAATGACGAGCTATTTAAGTCCAGATTCACCTTGCCGCAAGACGCCAGCTTGCGCCCCTCGCAAGCGGCCGCGATGGAGACGGCTAGGAAAGTTAGTGAACCGTCGCTGATGATTTTGGAGGCACCAACCGGGGAGGGTAAAACCGAGTCTGCCTTTGCGGCCGCCGAGATACTGGCGCAGCGTTTTGGGTGTGGTGGCGTGGTCATGGCGCTGCCGACCCAAGCCACCTCCAACGCGGCTTTTACTAGGACTCTTTCGTGGCTTAGGCGTAGCGTGCCGGCTGACCAGACCATGTCAGTTAATTTGGTGCATGGCAAGGCTGAGTTCAACGAAGAGTTCAACGACATAAAGAGCTTTGGGCTGCGAGGCATTTACGGCGAGTCGGCAGATGATGTTGTCAGAGCACATTGGTGGCTCACCGGACGCAAAAAGTCTGTACTGGCTGACTTCGTAGTTTGCACTATTGACCACGTTTTGATGGCTGCGTTGATGTCAAAACATGTCGTGCTCAGAATGCTTGGGCTGACTGGCAAAGTTGTTATCTTGGACGAAGTCCACGCCGCAGACGAATATATGCACGTCTATCTAGATAGCGCACTGCGCTGGCTGGGCGCGCTTAATGTGCCCGTAATTGCCTTGTCAGCGACACTGCCGCCGGAGCGTCGTTCGCAAATGTTACGCGCGTATCTGGAGGGTAAGGCAAGCGCGCCCGCCGAGATTTCCACAGCCTGCGCGCAAGCAGAAGCAGCAACTGGCTACCCCCTGTTGACTACGTCTGATAGCGATATAGAGCCAATCAGTGTGCCGCCCTCTGGACGAAATAGTCGCACCAGGGTGCAATTCCTTGAAGCTGAGCCTGCCGAGATTGCTGACCATCTGCTTGAGTCAGTGGCTGATGGCGGGTGTGTGGCTGCCATCTTGGATACCGTTAATCGGGCGCAGCAGGTCTACGAGAGTCTTCGTCCTCATCTGGGCGCGGACGTTGTTCTGCTGCATTCGCGCTTCATAACTGCCGACAGATTGAAGCTAGAGCGCGAGTTGACGAAACGCTTAAATGCCTCCGCTACTGAGCGTCCAAAACGGTTGGTGGTGGTAGCGACCCAGGTGATTGAGCAGTCCCTCGACCTAGATTTTGACTACCTGGTCTCGGACATCGCGCCACTCGACTCGCTAATTCAACGTATTGGGCGGCTACATCGACATTCCAGACCTAAGGACGCTAGGCCATCGAGGTTCGAAGACGCCACGCTAACGATCACTGGAATGGCACGCAAGCCTGACGAGGCACCAGAGTTCGATAGCGGCTGCCAGCGGGTTTATGGGAAAGCCTTGTTGTTAAGAAGTGCAGCCACTTTATTTAATCACCTCGTCAATAACGACGTAATTCGTAGCCCTGAGGATGTAGGTGCGCTCGTCAGTCAAGCGTACAACCCCGATTTGGAACCGCCCGCAGGTTGGGAAGACGAATGGGCTAAAGCAGAAGGAGAACGGCTAGAAAAGATTGCGAAAAGCGAGGAACGGGCAGGTAATACCTGTATAAAGCCACCAAAACAGAAAGCAAAGTCACTAGTCGGCTGGTTGGAATCGGACGCGAAAGATCTAGCTGCGAGCGTGCGCGATATCGCAGACTCGCTAGAAGTTGTGCTGGTTCAACGAGGGGCAGATGGCATGGTTAGAGCGTTGCCATGGCTTGACGAGATTGGTGGTGAACCTGTCGATTACGCCAACGGGATCGCTCCAAAGCTAGCCAAAGAAATTGCGAAATGCGTTGTCAGAATACCCGCATGGCTTTGCCGGGGTGATCTCGGGGCGAGTCTGATTAGCGAATTGGAGGCCGACGGGATTGCGAGCTGGCAAGAATCGTATTGGCTGAAAGGAATGCTGCCGCTAGTGGTTGATGAAGATTGCTGTCGAGATTTTCGTAATTTCACATTCAAATATGACCGTTCAGTTGGGCTAACCATCACGGAAAAGGAGAAAAAATGACCGACGATAGCTTCAATTTGGTCGATGAGCCGTGGATTGTCGTAAAAAATGTCACCGGCACCATAGAGACTGTATCCATGCGAGACATTTTCCATCGAGCACAGGATTTCAGAGGTCTTGCTGGCGAACTGCCCAGCCAAGACTTTGCTGTGCTACGAATTCTTCTCGCTGTGCTGTACCGCGTGTTTAACTCTGAGCCTCTCGACGAACCTACTGACGCTTGGGGGGATCTATGGGATGCAGACAATCTGCCAACAGAGCAAATCGATGCTTACTTGGACAAGTGGCATCACAGATTCAACCTCTTTGACCCAAAGGTGCCGTTCTTCCAAGTGGCCGACTTGCAGACCGCCAAGGGCGAAACGCGCCCGCTTAGCCTGCTGATTCCGGATAGTCCCCAAGAAGGCGGCCTGTTTTCAATGAGTCGTTCGTATGAGACGATCTCCGCTGCCCAAGCAGCTAGGTGGATTATTCACTGCCAGGCATACGACGTCTCTGGGATTAAATCAGGCGCAGTGGGCGACCCCCGCGTCAAAGGTGGTAAAGGCTACCCCATTGGGCCAGGTTGGGCAGGTTGGCTAGGAGCAATAACTGTTACTGGCGATGACCTGCGCGAAACTCTCCTACTTAATTTAGTGCTCACCGAAAACGTTAATCCTAATGATCTACCGGTCTGGGAGCTTGCACCACTGACTGCTGCACCCCGCGAAAACGTTACAGTTAGCGGGCCGGTCACTCTAATGACCTGGCCACAAAGGCGCATCAAGCTATTTCGTAACGACGCGGGCGAGGTTGTCTCAGTGCTTGTTTCTAACGGGGATCGAATCTCTTATGAGATTCAAGACCTTAATGAGGTAATGAGCGGCTGGAGACACAGCAAACCGCAATCTGACATCTATAAAACAACCATCTATATGCCCCGCGGTTTTGATCCCGCCGTGAAACTATGGCGTGGTATCAACGCGGTTTTACCCACAGTTACTGACGGAGAAGTTGATCGCTTCAAACCGTGCAAGGTCTTGGAGTGGTCAGCGACGCTGGCGAGAGAGAATCAACTACCACGAAATTACGTGACGAAAATAAATACGGTTGGCGTAGTTTACGGACCGCAATCTGCTTCTTGGGACGAAATTTTCAGCGATGAGCTGCAATTCAACGTACAGCTAGCTGCTTCAGAATCACTACCGGCTAAAGAGACTGTCTACGACGCGGTCGGCAGGGCTGATGACGCTATTCGAGCGTTGTCTAGACTCGCTGGAGCGCTAGCCATTGCAGCTGGCGGCGAATCTGAGGGGCCGAGCACTAAGGCGCGGACGCTCGGTTATGCAGCCTTCGATCAACCATTCAGAAATTGGCTAGCCCATTTTGACCCGCAAAGCGATGTGGAAGAGGCTCTACAACAGTGGACAGATCAGGCACGACACTTAATTTTCAGACTAGGTGACGATTTATGCCGTTCCGCCAGCCCCGCTGCCTGGGTTGGGCGAACAGCAACTGTCAATAATCAGGAACAAATCTTTTCCGTTGGCAAAGCAGAAGCCATATTCAAAGCCGCTATTTGGCGAGCTCTACCGCCTAAACAACCCGTTTTAACAGCAGAAAGAGACTATAAGAGTGAGGAGTAAGCAATGACTGACAACTTAAGTAGCACAATTCCAAAAAACCGTGCGAAACCGCAACCCAAAGCGAGAAAGCTAGGCAACTTCGTCGAATCTAGAGTAAGCAATTTGCAAGCTAGATATCTGAATGGTGACAATTCCGCGAGGGCACAGCTGGCAAACTTGCGGGCGTCCATAGTGCAGCCACTAGGAGCTGATCGCACCTCATGGCAGATCGTTTTTAACGATTTCCCCCCAGAGTTGATGGGAAACACAGACCAGCCAAATCGTTTCGAGTTAGCCGCACAGCTAGCATTGTCGCTATTTGCTTTGCACTGCCAATCTGCTAACGGCCCAATTCACGTTAGTGGCATAGGATTCGGCTTGGCGGTGCGTCGCCTTGCTGAAGCACGCGGGAACACTGACCACGACTCGCCTACCATGAGACGCTTTCATGAGCTTGGCACCGCTAACTCGTTTTCTGCTCTCCAATATCGAGCCAGGGGGTTAATTCAGCTAATGCGTGCCGAAAAAATTGAGCTTGACTATGGGGTTTTCGCTAAAGATTTATGCGATTTCTTGGTTCCGGAATACCAGAACAATGTGCGCCTGCGCTGGGCGCGTGATTATTACCGGGTGCCAAAGACGACACCCGAAACCACTAACGAACAGAAATAGGATTAAGGAAAGATCATGACAAACACTTATGTAGACATTCACGTCATTCAAACTGTGCCGCCTAGCAATATCAACCGCGACGACACTGGAAGCCCGAAAACCGCAATTTTTGGCGGTGTCCGTAGGGCTAGAGTTTCTAGCCAAGCCTGGAAGCGCGCTATCCGAAAGGATTTCGTTCAATTCTTAGACAGCAGTGAGCTAGGGGAACGCAGCCGCAATCTGGTATATCGCATTGCCGATAGAGTGCGAGAGCTGGCACCAGAAATTACCGAAGAGGACGCCTTAAAACGGGCAGCAAACGCCCTGAAATCTGTGGGCATTAAAACCAAGGTGAATAAGGTCAGCGTTGGTGGTGAAGAAAAAGAAGATCGCGTTCAGACAGAGTATCTGCTGTTCTTGAGCCGTCCACAAATAGATGCCGTCGCCACGCTCATCACTGAAAACTTGGACGCTGCGCCTGCGAAGAAAGATGCTAAAAAGGCGTTGACAGAGGGGGTTTCTATTGACGTCGCACTGTTTGGACGAATGATCGCCGACGCCCCAGACTTAAATTGCGATGCTTGCTGTCAGGTAGCTCACGCACTCAGCGTGAACGCAGTAGACAACGAGTTTGATTATTTCACTGCTGTCGACGACAACGGGGCTGAAGATAATGCTGGAGCAGGCATGATTGGTACGGTGGAATTCAATTCATCCACGCTATATCGGTACGCCACCGTTAACGCCACTGAATTAACGCGGGTGCTTGGCTCACCAGAAGCTAGCCGCCGCGCGGTCGAAGCATTCATTCGCGCCTTCGTCACCTCTATGCCCACCGGAAAGCAAAATACTTTCGCTAATCGAACCTTGCCGGAAGCGGTTTTAGTGACCATCCGTGATAGCCAACCAATTAACTTGGTTTCCGCTTTTGAGAATCCCATTTCAGACAAGCAGGATCGTCCACGAGAAGCGGTACGCAGAATGTTGGCGCTCAATAAACAGTACGAGGACGCCTACGGGGTTAGTGCAGTGCTAACTGAAGCCGCCGGCGTTGGTACTGCCGTGGATGAGTTCAATTCCAGTTCGGTAAATGTCACTGGTTTTGATGAGTTGACGACACACGCTGGCCAGTGCGTCGCTGATCGCTGCAAGGACTTGTGATGTCAACCCTGCTGCTAAGGCTTGCTGGCCCATTGCAGTCTTGGGGTGCCGAGAGCCGGTTTAATCATCGTCTGACTAGGAGCGAACCGACAAAGAGCGGCGTTCTAGGTTTGCTAGCTGCTGCCCAGGGGCGCCGTCGCAGTGACCCAATTGAGGATCTGTTGGCGCTTCGTTTCGGGGTACGCACCGAGAATCCCGGCACCCAGCTGCGTGATTTCCAAACGGAAATTGACTGGCGAACTACTAAAGCTATGCCTCTAACTAACCGCTATTACTTAGCGGACGCGGTATTCCTGGCGGCAATAGATGGGCCAGACGAGCTAATGTCAGGTTTGCGCGAGGCCTTGTTAAAGCCAACTTTCCCGATCTATCTAGGACGACGTTCTTGCCCACCCGCCGGCCCGCTTTTTGCTGAGGTGCGCGAGACTTCGTTCGATGTGGCTTTGAGGCAGGAGCCTTGGCGTGGCCACCATGAGACGAAACTGCACAAAGACCGTAGCGGAAGGCTGCCTATCGTCCGAGATTGTTTGCCCGGCGAGAGGGCAGACGAATCGATTCGAGATGTTCCGATCTCTTTCGATATCCGTAATCGCGAGTACGGGTGGCGCGATGTCGTCCACGAATATACCAAGCCGCTAATTGGCCAGTCGGAGAACGAGGACGACGCATTCGCTACTGCTGAGGAGGCGAACCGTGATTCTATCTAAGGTGGATGTGAACCCGATGCTACGCCAAGCAAGGCGTCTGTTGGCTAACCCTCAGGCCATGCATGCCGCTGTCATGACAGCGTGTGATCCAAAGCCAGGTGAGCGCGTTCTTTGGCGTATTGACGACACTGACGCCGGGGTGCGCCTTTATATTGTTAGCCCCCAAACACCTGATTTGAGTTGCCTTTCTGATCAGATTGGTTGGCCGGGCGAAAGTGCCGCCAGCACTGGCTATGATGCTTTCCTTTCCAGCATCTCTGACGGTGACAGCTACGCTTTCAGGCTAACCGCTAACCCAACTCATGTTGCTTACGTCAATGGCCGCAAGCAACGTCTTGGCCACGTGACAGTTGCTAAACAAAGACAGTGGCTTATTGAGAAAGCAGCTAAGAGTGGGTTCGCCATCAGACAGAGCGATCAGCGGGGCTTTCCCGAGCCTGTTGATGATCTGATTGTGCATGGCCGAAAGGTGCAGACTTTCCGCAAGAAAGATCGCAACGTCACCCTAACTATTGCCAGTTATCTAGGAAGTTTGGAGGTTACTAACGCCCAATTATTGTGTCAGGCACTGGTTTCGGGGGTTGGACCCGCTAAGGCTTATGGCTGCGGGTTACTGACTTTATCGAGATTGAAGTGAAAAAGATTCCTGGTGCCCGTCCTGCTGAAGTTCGGGAGTTGACCAGAGCCCAAGATCGCATCTCTTTTCTCTATCTGGAGCATTGCATAGTAGAACGCGACTCGAATGCAATCACTGCTACGGATGAGCGCGGCACGGTTCATATTCCGTCCGCAGCTTTAGGGGTGTTGATGCTTGGGCCTGGTACGAAAGTTACTCATCAGGCTATGTGTCTGCTAGCAGACAGCGGATCTACAGCCGTTTGGGTTGGTGAGCAAGGTGTGCGCTTATATGCGTCAGGGCGCTCATTATCGCGTTCTTCGCGTCTGGTTCAAGCGCAAGCGAAATTGGTTTCTAATCGGTTGACGAGGCTTGCGGTTGCTCGTCGCATGTACGCTATGCGTTTTGCTGGCGAGGACACCAATTCTTTAACAATGCAGCAATTGCGGGGACGAGAGGGGGCCAGGGTTAGGGCAATCTATCGCCAACACGCTAAAACCTATGGCGTCGATTGGTCGTCTAGGATGTACGACCCGAATGTTTTTTCTGCTGGTGACGACATAAACCAAGCACTGTCGGCAGCAAATTCTTGCCTATACGGCATCGTACATGCAGTGATTTTGGCTCTCGGGTGCTCGCCAGCATTGGGTTTCGTCCATACCGGACATGAGCTGAGTTTCGTCTACGACATTGCTGACCTGTATAAGGCGGAGTATTCGATTCCGGTGGCATTTCGCACGGTTGGTGAGCTTAACGGGACGTGGTCAAGTGACGATGTTGAGGCACCAGACATTTTGCTTGACCCAGATGATTTATCGGGCATTGTCAGACGGCGAATGCGTGATGTTTTTCACGGCGGGAAACTGTTGGCTCAGTGTGTGAGCGACATTCATCACTTACTGCTGCCGGACGAAGAGGTGCCGGAGGACGAGAAAGAAGCCGAAATCCTCATGCTCTGGGATGAGAAAGCAGGCCGAGTTGCTGCCGGAACGGGGTATGTGCCGGACGATTTTTCTGAGGAGCCGCCATTTTGATGGTTTTGGTTTTAACAACCTGCCCGGCAGGATTGCGCGGCCACTTGACGAGGTGGCTACTTGAGATTGCGCCTGGGGTTTACGTTGGGCGTCCAAGCGCTCGGGTGCGGGATGCATTGTGGGAGCGGACTATGGAAATGGTCAGCGGAGGTCAAGCGATCATGGTAGAGAATGCGATGAATGAGCAAGGCTTGCGTTTTCGGGTTCATGAGCACTCTTGGGAGCCGGTGGACATGGATGGCGTACAGCTTGTGCGCCGTCCCAAAAAGCCCTCGGGAAAATCCCGCCTGAAACCTGGGTGGAGCACTGCCAGCAAGATGCGCATGGCAAAACGAAGAAAACGCTCGTCATAGTCCGCAGTGACGCGCGCCAGTGACAAACAGCTTTCGTAGCTATATTTACGACTGACTAAAATACGGTTAGTTTTTAGGTAAAATACCTAGACGATAAGAGTGTTCCCCGCACAGCGGGGATGATCCTAATAGATTTACTCACATGGGACGCCCGCGTCGGTGTTCCCCGCACAGCGGGGATGATCCGCAGAAGCCGGCACCGAATGGCACGTTTCCGCAAGTGTTCCCCGCACAGCGGGGATGATCCGGCGTCGGGGGCGGGTTGTCTAGCAAGGCTTGAGTGTTCCCCGCACAGCGGGGATGATCCTCACCTGGACGCGAGGCGGGGTAGTGGCGGGAAGTGTTCCCCGCACAGCGGGGATGATCCTCCGCCAGCCCAAGGCTTTCCTCCAGCTCGTCTGTGTTCCCCGCACAGCGGGGATGATCCTTATTTCCTGCCGGTGAACTTGAACAAATGGGGGTGTTCCCCGCACAGCGGGGATGATCCTAAGGCCGCCCGTCACGGTTTGTACCACATCAAGTGTTCCCCGCACAGCGGGGATGATCCGAAGTGCTAGTAGAGAAATAACGACCAAGATTAGTGTTCCCCGCACAGCGGGGATGATCCGGCTCTTCTTCGAGTTTCTGGTAGAGAGTCCATGGTGTTCCCCGCACAGCGGGGATGATCCGCTAGCAATCCACGTGGCTCGCGTCGGATCAATGTGTTCCCCGCACAGCGGGGATGATCCGCTAGCAATCCACGTGGCTCGCGTCGGATCAATGTGTTCCCCGCACAGCGGGGATGATCCGAGGCTCAGCAAATTGTTGCTCTCCATGAGTGGGTGTTCCCCGCACAGCGGGGATGATCCCTAAGGTTAGCATGGGTTGACCCGCGCCGGGGAGTGTTCCCCGCACAGCGGGGATGATCCGGTACCTTTCTCGCGCTGAAGTCGCGGAACGTAGTGTTCCCCGCACAGCGGGGATGATCCCACGTCCTCGCGCGAGCTCCTAGCCGCCGGCTAGTGTTCCCCGCACAGCGGGGATGATCCTTTGGCTAGCCGCGTCAGTCAAATGCCGACCGAGTGTTCCCCGCACAGCGGGGATGATCCGCAACGTTTCGAGCCATCGCAAAACTTGAGGAAGTGTTCCCCGCACAGCGGGGATGATCCTAGCCGCCGCCTTATCTGTGCCCGCGACAGCGCGTGTTCCCCGCACAGCGGGGATGATCCCGCGCTAGGAGCCTGCTACACGGCGCAAACCGGGTGTTCCCCGCACAGCGGGGATGATCCTGTGGTTTTTTCTACATCCCCGACCACTTGCCAGTGTTCCCCGCACAGCGGGGATGATCCTTGCTAGCCGCGCTGGACTCTCTGAACGTTGGGGTGTTCCCCGCACAGCGGGGATGATCCCGGGTGGCCACTCTTAAAAGATGCCTCCTATATGTGTTCCCCGCACAGCGGGGATGATCCCAAAACCCCTCTCTATGCTGTAGCCGCAACGATGTGTTCCCCGCACAGCGGGGATGATCCCTCTTGTGGACAAACCCGTAAGACCAGAAGCATGTGTTCCCCGCACAGCGGGGATGATCCCCAGGTAACAACACGCTCAACCACTGGATTCAAGTGTTCCCCGCACAGCGGGGATGATCCTACTACGCGCCTGCCGACCTTGTGCAGACAGTGGTGTTCCCCGCACAGCGGGGATGATCCCGAAACTAACCCGCATTGTTTCCGGATCCCGCAAGTGTTCCCCGCACAGCGGGGATGATCCTCTCGTCGCAGCCTTCGACAATTACGTCGAGCGGTGTTCCCCGCACAGCGGGGATGATCCGTGAACCCGCCAGTCGTAGACCCCTTCGGCTTAGTGTTCCCCGCACAGCGGGGATGATCCCTGGCACGCGGGCGAGTTCGCCGGAGACGGCTCGTGTTCCCCGCACAGCGGGGATGATCCCTGTTTAGCGATATTTTCTGCGAGAGCACTCGTGTGTTCCCCGCACAGCGGGGATGATCCGTAATCCGTTTGGCTGCCGTTTTGTCGAGTTTTGTGTTCCCCGCGCAGCGGGGATGATCCTCGCATCCATTGGATAGGCAGAAGCCGCCAAACGTGTTCCCCGCGCAGCGGGGATGATCCGCTCGTGGTTCAAAAGCAGGCCGGATAGATTGGGTGTTCCCCGCGCAGCGGGGATGATCCCCTTGGGGCCAACACTATCTGCCGGTGCATCAAAGTGTTCCCCGCGCAGCGGGGATGATCCCAAAGAATCAGGCACCACCAAAACCCCATCACTAGTGTTCCCCGCGCAGCGGGGATGATCCTCGCTTGCGCTCTAGCGCTTGGGGTGCCTTTTAGTGTTCCCCGCGCAGCGGGGATGATCCGAGTCCACCGCCTATCCGTGAGTTTTTCTATCAGTGTTCCCCGCGCAGCGGGGATGATCCGAGTCCACCGCCTATCCGTGAGTTTTTCTATCAGTGTTCCCCGCGCAGCGGGGATGATCCGGTTGCACCACCTTCCACCAACCTGTCACGCGCGTGTTCCCCGCACAGCGGGGATGATCCGGCTTACCGCATTGCTCAAAGAAGCGGTCTTGCGTGTTCCCCGCACAGCGGGGATGATCCGTGGTTTGTTCCTGCGATATAGCCAAATCCGATGTGTTCCCCGCACAGCGGGGATGATCCCATCCCTTACCGGCGTGGTGGTGAGTTCCACCCGTGTTCCCCGCACAGCGGGGATGATTCTTAGCTATGGTAAATGGCGTGAAGCAAGCAGCGATTGATGTGTTCAACCTTGGGAAGGCGATGTGGAGCCGCAGTCCCGAGCAAGGCACTGTTGCTGCTATGTTCGCCGAGTTTGGTGACTTTAGTGCCGTGGCGTTTGAACTTGTCAACTCTCGGTATCCAGAGGGGATGACTCGAGACGAAATCTCGGCGGCAAGAGCGGCCGCTGAAAATGGCGGTTTTAGAGGGGCGAACGACTATTTTAGAGAATTGCTAGAAATTTAGTCGATTTAGTCGGCATCGCTAACCCACGCGCACCGCGTGGGTTTTTTCATACCCACATGGTTTTCCGTCTACGCGGACGGTATAAACGCGGTCCAAAAATGTTATCGACACTCCTGAATGGAGGAAAAAGTGTTCCCCGTACAGCGGGGATGATTCCTGGGGAGCAGAAGTATCCAAAGCGCTTTGGAAGGAGTTGAGCCTAAAGCTGGAAAGAAGCTATATCGCACATCCACCAACGGTGAACCTGTTGCGGTTTACTTGTCGATACGTACGAGCAGAACGGTAAAAATTGTTTCCTTCTACCCAATCCGTGAGTAGAATCAACAACGTTGATTATCTGAAATCTCTTTTTGACCGAATCGCGAAGCAAGTTGCGGTTTTCAGCCCCACGGGGGCAGCGCAAGTTGCTGAGGCTTCTCAGCTCCCAAGGTGCGAGCTGGAAGGAGGCGTGTATGGCCTCCTGTGTTTTGTCATAGACTACGACGTGTTTCTTGACGATAAGCTGTGGCCAGACGCGCAGGCTTTTTTGGATTCCGATGATTACTATAAATCGGAAGCTTTAGAGCTCAGACAGCAGCAGGAAAAGCTTCGCAAAAAGATTAATCCGCATAACTAAAATACAATTTATCTAACACGCACGTTTTTGACGTGCGAGTTTCCGTTCACCACACAGCGGGAAAGATCCGGGAGCAATGGGGAGCCGAGACATGTCTTTGGAGACTAAAGAAAACGCCAGGATGAGAGTCGCTGCCTACGAGAAAAACCTCGCTGCCACCAAGAAGCGCTTCGCTACCATGCAACCACATCTAGACGCAGACGAGATAGATTGCCTAGAAGATTTACTCGGCGACGGCGAGTGCGGTTTCGCTAACGACCTAATGGACAAGTACGAGAAGCGACACCACCTTTCCCAGCGTCGCTGAAAAATCGAGTTTTGCACGCGGGCGGGCAACGCAATGGCACAGCCAAGCCCGCGTTTTCCATGAGGAACGGAGGGCACTCCAACCATAGTTTATCGGTCACAAGAGACCGGCTGGGCTCCCTCCGTCAATTGACGATTGTAATACTTACCCGCCCTCCGTGATGGTGTCTGGCTGGTTTATTTATGCGCGCGGGAGAACCGTTCGCGCAAACATTTTCACGAAACGAGGAAACCACATGGACGACCCCGAGTGTTCCCCGCACAGCGGGGATGATCCCAGTTCGCTCGCGGTATCGAATCGCGTAAACATGTGTTCCCCGCACAGCGGGGATGATCCTTGGCCATTCTTGTACTGGTTGGCAGCGGGCTAGGCGTACGGCTGATTCTAATCAGGCTGCCCGTAATGCTGGTTTGGAGTATGCCCGCGAGTATTGGCGTCGAGCTAACGCTAGTCAGCGTGAGTACGCTTCGCGGCGGAAGTAAAATTTTCCTAGCGCGAAAGGATTGCAGTACTCGATACGCCGATAGACAAGATTAGCCGCGAAATTTTTCTTGCGCGAAAGGATTGCAGGCGGTAGGCACCATGCCCGCCACCGGCAATCTTTTTGTGCGCCTATTCTTTTACCGTGAAATCCAGTGCGCCTGCCTCGTCGAGGGAGTCAAGCATCCGCTTGTCGTCTAGCGGGTCTATCCAAAGCACGTTTCCTTGCACTGGCGGCACATCCGAGTGCGGGGCGTAGAGAGTTTGGACTAACACTAACGGCACCGGGTGCCCCCAAGAGGTTAGCGGAATCACGGTAGTGCGGTCTGGGCGGGTGAGAAGTTCTACAATGTCGGGGTCGTCCTCACGGTAATCCCAACCTCCACTAAGTTGCAGGTATGCGGCTAAATTTTCTTGGAGGTTTGCAGCTATATTGCAGCAGCATTCGATTCTCTTCTCGAGTGCCTGCTCAGGACTGTAGTTGACGTATTCAGGACAACCGAATAGCCAAGCTACGATTTCGATTAAGTTATCTGCTGCAACACGCCCATCAGGTGTTCCTACTTGGTAGGGCAGACCAGATACCTCGTCTTTGTCTAGTTGTTTTATCATTTCTTCCCCTTCCTGTTGGGATGAGTTCTTGCGCTATATAAGTGTGCGGACTCTATAGGGCTAGATGAATGCAAAGCCTAACTGTTGGGTGTGACATCTTTGAGCTGTCGAGTTTCCGCACACTCGTCATGTGAAGGCCAAGAGTTATCTATTACTTAAAGGAGCAGATTACGGCTAACGATGCAGCCATTGAGCTGGACAAGATTGCAGCAAAGACAATCAGCGTTCCTGTCATTGGCACGTCCCCGCTGATTGTGAATAATTTTTCGCAAAAGCTCGTCGCCAGATTCTTGAGGCTCAGCAGGGCAAGAAGAGGTCAAGGAGTTGCGCGATCCGCAGGGTCTTGTGGAGATTGAGGGTGAGCCTTCAATGCGCGAGGATGTTGGCGTTGGTGTCGGCGAGTGGCGACCGGAAAAGAATGGTAATTTCGGCTGTTTTATTATCGCCAAAGAACGCCAAATCTAGGTTTTACAACCCTATCTGTATAAAGCACCACTCACGGCAGTCAGGTTTTGGTTAGGCAAGGTATGGCCAGGCCTAGCGCTGCAAGTTGGGGTGTGGCAAGGCAAGGATTAATTACCTGGCTCGGCATTCCTATTCGGTGGGGAGCGCTATTTCCACATCCACGTTTTTGTAGTCGAGCATGGCGGCAATATCTTCGACCATCGCTGTAAGGCCTGTGAAAGTTTTGGATTGTGTACCGTATTGGCGTCCATCAATTTCGAATTGTGCTATCCACCAACCATCATTGCTGTGAATGGCTTTTGCATTAATTTTCATTCGATTTCTCCATTCTTTTGATGATTTCTTTCACGAGGATTTCGTTAGATGAGGCATTTAAGAGCGCATTGAAGATGAGCACGATTTGGTTGTCGCTAAGCAGGCTCAAGAAGAGTATGTGCAGCAGGGTCGAGTCAACCGCCCAACAGACCAGCTATGGGATGAGTTGGAGTTTCTAGGCCCCGCTTTCGCGTTCGGACAGATATTTAACAGCCTCCAAAGCAGTTGATAGACGAACGTCTGGTGAACCTTTTTCGAGTCTAGCGAGCGCCTGTCTGCTAATTCCAATTTGTTCGGCCAGCTCCTGTTGAGTTATGGATTTTATTGTCCGTCGCCGGCGAACCCAAGAACCCAATTCCTCAGCGCTTAGTGGAAGTTTTAATTGATCTGTGGTGCCCACCGTGCCCCTCTTTCAAAATGCACTGAGTTTTTGCGCGCGACATCCAATAACCGCATACTTGGTTAGCGACTAAATCTGAGACTCCAGCCGCTACCGGTTTAACATTGTCTTTTATGATTTTTACTATTTGAGATAGTTCTCGTAATTGCCCGCTCGCAACCGAAAGAAAAAATCTCTCAAGCTGGTCATTATCCATGTCCATTTCTAGACGGTATTCGCTTAACATGGCCATTAGCAGGACTGCTCCCAGCCGTTTATTCCCATCGTGTAGTGGGTGTTGAGACTGAATTTCGAGGAGAACCTTGGCAGCCTTTTCAATTCCGGTTGGGTATAGCTGGTTGCCAAAGACAACCTGTTCTGAGCCTTCTAGGCAAGAAAGAAGTGAGCTTTCATCTTTAATGTGCAGACCATTGTTTTCAAGCCAACCAAATACAGCCGGAATGTCTATTGTGGGCAACTGGCTAACCTATCCATTAGTTCTTTGTTTTCCTGGTAGATCCTGTCCAGTTTGTCCATAGTTTTGAGTTGGCGTTCTAAGGCTCTAACTGCCTGCTCTGTGATTTCTTCAACGCTTTGTCCGCGATCTCGCGCTAACCTGTTAATTTTGCTAGCGGTGGTTTCGCTGACTTTGATGGTTGTAGTGCACATGTTTACACGGTAACTAAAATGTTACGTTAGCGCAACATGATAATTCGCACACTCATAGGCCATGCGAAAATTCTTAGGCGTTGGTGCATTGGTTTGGTGGGGCTATCGAAGAGACAACAGTCGGCTGTAGTTTCTTGTACCACAATTATGTGTGGAGGTGTTGATTCATGGCTTTTTCGATTCGGTTAACCGATCAAGAAAAATCGCTTGCCACAAGCTATGCGAAACTGCACCACATATCGTTAGGTGAGGCGTTTAAGCGCGCCTTGTTTGAGCGTATTGAAGATGAGCACGATTTGGCAGTTGGCAAGCAAGCTAAAGAAGAGTATGTGCAGCAGGGTCGAGTCAGCCGTCCGATAGATCAGTTGTGGGACGAGTTGGGGCTGTGAGTTGGAGTGTTGAGTCCACTCGAAGGTTTGAGCGGGAATTCAAGAAACTCGATAAATTCACTCAACGTTTAATTAAAGGGCGGATAGAAAAGAATCTTTCTAACACCCAAAACCCTAGACAGCACGGCAGGGCCCTATCTGCGAACCTGGCGAGCCTGTGGCGATACCGCGTAGGGGATTATCGAATTATTTGTGAAATCGTTGATGAACGGCTGGTGATTCTGGCTTTAAGCGTTGGCCATTGACGCCAAACCTATAAATAAAAATGGATTTTAGGGGCAAGCGGGTAGACCAACTCTTGATTTTCTTAAACATTTCGGTTCCCCCTCAAATTGTTTCTTTAACACAGCAGTGTACGGACTATTGGCAGCGAGTTTTGAACTCATATGTAAAAGCGAGTCGCAAAAGCGATAGAAATGCTAGGGAAAAACAACAGCGCGAATAAAAATAATAACTTTTTTTCTACTCGAAAAAGGGGCAAAAAAGTTAGCGCTCGCTAGCATTTCGGCGGCGATGACCATGCCTACAATGTCGGCACCAACAGCACGGCCGCGTTACCCGCACAGCAGAGATAATCCCACCCACGCGAAAACATGCGGGCTGTCATACTAAATTCGA
Organism: Vaginimicrobium propionicum; assembly: GCF_900155645.1. Taxonomy (GTDB): domain Bacteria; phylum Actinomycetota; class Actinomycetes; order Propionibacteriales; family Propionibacteriaceae; genus Vaginimicrobium; species Vaginimicrobium propionicum. The sequence goes on along the minus strand of NZ_LT706985.1, from coordinate 1,639,907 downwards.
ATTTTCATTTGCTTCTTTAGTGGTTTTCTTTAGCCTATCTTGATGCTCTATGAACTCATATCTAATGTCATCAAAATAGCTATAGCCGCTAATTTGCCGAATAATTTCGTCTCTCAAATCTTCCGGAACGAGAATGTCTTCATCAATTACAAAGCCCAAAGCGTACATAACAGTTAAATAATCTGTCTCAGATCCCTCGACCGCGTAAGCAGACGCCTGACGCACACCTTCTGAGCCACTCGTGCGAACCAATTCGATAAGGCGCTTTTCAGCTTCTGAATAGCTCATAAGATGAAATTTATCATTTCTTTGCGGGAAAACAGCAGTTATTCTTACTACCCCGCTCTTTCTTAGTTACACCTGAGATGACACAGATACTTCTTCGTAAATGCGCCAGCACAGCGGGAATGACCTTATGTATTTCAGCTATGAAGCATAGCTTTTATCCCGAAGCTTTTCCTGCTGCTGTCTGAGCTCCAAAGCTTCCGGCTTGTAATAATCATCAGAATCCATAAAATCCTGAACATCTGCCCATAACTCATTGTCGAGAAATATGTCGTAATCAATGACAAAGCAAACAAGACCGTACAAGATTACATTTGCTTCAGACGAGGGGACAGAAGCCACTGCAGCCGCTTGCTTCGCTCCATCTTCTCCTGCCAGAAAGATCGTCTCCGCTACGCGTTCCAACAGTAAAACTGTACTGTCCATGCCGTGATATTAGTCGGGAAGTGAATGAAAAAAAGTATCTTGCATGTGCCGTTTGTACGTAACGAAACATACGCGACAAGCTGCTGCCCTTGGTAAGTGGAATAGCAGGCGTTCAGTGTTCACCACACAGCGGGGACGATCTTAGCTTTCTTCAACCAAATAACATGACTAGCGTTTAGGCATGGATCCAACTTGGCTTCTTCTTAAGCGTCTAGCCAAAACCGTTTCGGCGTTCAGCGAAGAATGCGCTAAGCAGGCTGCAGACGCCTGCTCTCTTCCTGTGTGCGAAGTTGGTTGCGGCGTATATGGGCTGGCTTGCGTAGTTATCGATTACAACATACTGCTTGATGATGAACTATGGGCGGACGTTCAGGCTTATCTTGATTCAGATGACTACTACAAACCGGAGGCTATAGAGCTTAGACAGCAGCAGAAAAAACTTCGCAATAAGGACGGAGCTGCATAGCTGCGCATTCCCCGCTCAGCAAGGACGATCCACCCATGCTAAAACAGTAGAAGTTTGGTTATCAACCCCTCAAAGCGAATCCCTTGTAGATACCACCGTAACTGAAGCACCACTGAAAACGGGTGCACACTCCGATAGATTATTCGTAGTGGTAGGCGGGAATCGATATGTTAGACGGATAACAAGATTTTATACGTCAGTAAAGAAATCGATATTAACGACGTTACCGCGCCGCAGCGACGATATTTGCGGGCACTGTTGGTGGCGCAGGAGAATCGGTTTACCCAGGCTTTAATCACATTTTTTGAGAACCGGCCTGCCGCCCATCGGGGAATTACTACATAAATTTGAACAAGAGTTAGGCGTTCGACCGCTACGGGAGCTTGAAGTCGACTCTCTATTTGATTGAGTCACTGGCCAACAACTAGAAAATGCTCAAGCGGCAACATAGTCGTCACCAAATCAACAATCACCCGCGAGCTAACTAAAGACGATGACGTGGGCGACCTTCAGGTAAGCCCGAGGAAGGGGTGGTGTTCCCCGCACAGCCGGGACGGTTCACGCTTTCGCCAATATACGATGTTGTCGCTTGTATTTATCAACGAAATAACTGTCAGCTTCTGAAATGTCCTCATCCGCGCCAATCAGCGATTCAGCATTTTCAATCGAAGCCTTAGAAATCGTAAGGCCATATTGATTTGCAAGAAACAACAATTCACTAAGGCAATGCGCCGGAGAATACTCAATAGCCACGTCTAGCGCGTCCCTGTAGGTGTCACTGAATTATTTGGGGCAAGCATTCCGTTGCGTTCCGCGTAGTCGCCACAAATGGCAACCGTCTCATCCCAGTCCTCCTCGCAGAGGGGAACGTCTAGGTAATCTAAGCCATAGTCGGATGTAACTGGACGCGCCAAGGAGTGTAAGGCCTTAGCTAGTTCAATCTTGCCGTCCCTCCTATGCTGCGATTGTAAGCGCGTCATCTCTGGTTAAAAGCGAGTTCGGATCATCCCCGCTGTGCGGGGAAGACTTGCTTATTTTCCAGTGGCCTGTAGTTTTGGCTGAAGATGATACGCACACCGCAATAGGAACAGAATCGTCGCCACGCTGGCACCAAACTATTCTGTCGTTATCTGCAATTGTTGAGCCGCGCCTGATGATTCGTTCAACCATGGGATCGCCGTTAAAGGTCAAAGGTGTCAGGCCCATCATGTTGGCCACCCGTTCGTGGCTTAGTTTCGACGTGTCTTGGCTGCGTCTGACATAGTTCATGATTTTTCTGGTGATTTGAGCGATATCATCCGTAGGGCTCGCTTCTGGGAATTTACTGGTTCTGGCGGGGTTCAGGTGTAGACGCGAACCCAAAAGCGTTTCTACTCGATCCCAATCGAAAAGTTCGGGCATTACTATTCTCTCATCTCTGCGTCGGGGGTTTCATCGACGAACTCGATAAGAGTGCTAAGGGTTTTGTCGTCAACAGTTGGGGTGAATGTTCCTGGCGTTGGTTGTTCTACACCATTGATCCACCATTCTTTATAACCGCCTTTGTAGCCGTCGTCGTATTCAACGGCTGGACCGTCTGTTCGATGTAGGTTGCCTTCGAACCACCATTCTTTTGACCCGTCGTGCGGGTCGATGACTGCTGGACCGTCTACGCGGTGACGGTAACCATGCTTGTACCAGGCTTTATAGCCTTGCGGCGTGATTATTGCTGGACCGTCATCATTGTGTAGTTCCCCTTGGTCGTCGTAGTGGTAGATGGTATTGGGGTCTTCTTTGAAACTCATTTCAACTCCTTGTAGGTTTGTTTGGTTATTGGGTTTCTGTACAACCCTGTTTCAGGTTGCGGGTAGTCGTAATCGTATTGATGGTTGTATACCCGCCCATCATCGTGCGGGCGCGCATATTGGTTGATTTGGTTCCAATCAACTTCGCGGCCACCGTATTTGGTTGCCGTATCTAACCAACGCTCACGTTGTGAACGATTCATTGGGGTTCGTTGTTTCATGCACGCGTTTCCTTTCTTGCCCTAAGCAAAGCCACGTCGATGTTTAGCTTTGCTAACTGTAGAAAGTAAGCATATTGAGTGGCTACGACAATAATTGAGTCATCTACCTAACCCCCGCCTGCTGCCCCAACCCGTCACACGGTTGGCTTCTAAATGCGTGCCACTGGGGAAACACCCCCACTGTCTGATCCTGCACGACCCTGCTTAGGCCGTAATTTTCTCTACCCCCCAATGGTTGCCAAACAATTGCCGGCACTGTGGGCAATTGGTGTAACTAATTTTTTGCCGCCAACACTTCTAGCCGAAAATAGGCCACCCCCCAACTGTTGCCGAAATGTTTTCGGCACTGTGGGGAAGTCATTAATTTCATGCGCTGACTAGCAGTGATAAAAGCTCCCCACCAACAAGGCACTCCACCCAACCACCCATTTTCGCTGTGTTCTGTGGCTTACTGCACCCGTTTTTGTCGTAGCCACCGCTTAGTGTGAGCCACAAGCTAGTAGCCGGGTATTTAACACTCGGATTCGCAACCTCGATCCGCTACCCGGCGTCTAGCCGACAACAAAAGTGGACACACCGCCTCAACGTTTGAGGCCCAACAAAGAAAGAAATGGGGACATGAGTAACGAAGAGGAAAACATGAACAAACCACCAACCGACATTAGGAAACGCAATAGTTTTCTTTGGCGGGGAATACCTGTAGCGGCGGCAAGTGCCGTAGTGCTTATTGCTGGGTTGATTGTTGGCCAGGTGGCTGGTGGGGCGGAATCAACACAACCCGTCACACCCACTATTTCAGCTACACCATCACCAACCTCGTCTAAAACACCAACGCCTACACCCACGCCAACACCTACGCCTAATGCCAGTAGTACGCCTGCTGACGAGAGTGACTCGGGTTACGTTGAACAACCCGCCACAAACGATGGTGGTTGGCAAGCAGACGCGGGCTACAGCGGCACCGAAAACTGGCAGCCGCAACCTATTCCTGACCCGCCTGAACCCGCACCAAACCCGAACACTAACTGGCAGATACCCGACATACCCGAACCAGAACGACCATGGTGCGAATCTATCGAAGCAGTTGGCGCACCCTACGAAGTTGACGGAGTGATGGGCGACATGTGGTCAGACGGGATATGGCGACCGTGGGGTACGACAATCACGTGTTGATTTTTGTGTTTTTTTAGAGGGTGAAAGTCGCTCTCTAACAATAAGGGAAGGGATTTCCTATGAGTATAGGTAGACGCCGTTGGATACGGGCGTTACTAGCAGGGGTGATCGCTCTATGCCTAGCGACACCATTTAATGCGTTGAACCAAGTTGGGATAACGATTTAACGTCTGAAAGCGAGCCAAGCCAAACATCCAATCTGACAGTTGGATGAGTTCATCGCCGTTGTGCGGGGAATATGTTGGTGTCTGCCTCGTGTGCCTGTGTCACCAGTCAGCCGGCAACCTACGAGACGACGTGAACCAGCAACAATGAGGGCGTCCATATTTAGGCTGGCTTGGATAAAATAAAGTCGTGGCTAGGCAGTTACGGTACCGAGATTTGAAACCGTACTTCATTGTGGAGTCTCTCGATGATTTAACTGGACCCTACGATGGGACGGTGCAGTTGCCGGTAACGTTGCGGTGGGTTCCGGGGGAGCGGATCTACGACGTGGGTACTCTGTGGGGAGCTCGTATCGTCTATCAAGCTGTATTGGCTGAGGGCAGAACCGAAGATATAGAGAAGTTCTTGAATAGGGATCGCCTCATTGAGATATGGCCCAAACTTAATCTTGATAGGCGAGTTGTTGCCATGTGGGAATCAAAGTTTAGTCAGCTAACAGGAAACTGGTGGAGCGACAAGATACCCTTGCTGAACGAAGGAAACTAGCTCGCTGCTGTCTTTAGGCGCTGGCTAAGTGCAGCTTCGCGCTAGCTGGCTCGGGAACTATTCGAGAGTATGGATTAACAGGTCGATCTACCCGCGATATCGACTTATTCACGATTCGACAAGTTAAAACTTCAATAGCGTTTCGGCTATTAGGCGTTTACTGGCACCTTGCGCGGGGAACGCTTATTAAATAGGTGCGTACTTTCTTAGAATCGGTTTAAGAGTTTGGAGGAGCGCCGTGAAATTACCTATGAGCGTGGGTGAGTTGCTTGCCTACAGTCTTGCTTTACCTGCAGAACCTCAAGGGCAAGGGCCTAACGATCTGCGAGATACGGTCAAAACAGCGGCACGTGCATGTGTGAGGTTACTCGAAGAAGGGCTGAGCCTTGACCAGCTTTGGAGATATTGCGTATTGCAGCTGCTGGATGACTACGTGTCGACAGTCAAACGCGCTGGAATACCAGTAGCACAACGCATGTTTGCTGATGAGCCTGACCCGACTGGCTCACTCGAAATTGACGCATCCTTTGCTGCCCTATGCGAGTGGCTTGCAAATCGTGACGATTGGGTGCCGCCAGATTGGGTGAGGTTGGCAAATCGCTATCTTGTAGACCCATGGTTTCCTGATGACAATAAAATTTTTCACGCTCAAGCACTGCTCGAATCGCCGGCACCATTTGAGGAAAGAAATATCTTCGTCACATTGAGTGGTTTATCGAGGGCTTAACAGTGATTAAAGAATTTGACCGCAATCAGTTAATGCAGCTCTTAAAAGAGCTATCTGATGAATTTTCTAGCGTGGGTCAAACCGGTCAACTATTTATTGTTGGTGGCGCAGCTATCTCGCTTGCTTATGATGACGCACGCAACAGGGATATCCAGTATTTTGAACACGCACCAAACGACCTAAACACTACCGCGCACCCACGAGGCCGGTGCGTGGTAAACGTTTAGGCCGCGTGCACGTATTAGTTACGGTAAAACCGTGCTCCGCGTCACCAGAAACTACCGATTTATAATTCTTAACCGCAATTTCACTAACCGAATAATCAACAATTTTACCGTCGTCATATTTCGGTAAATCAGCGAATCTGGCCGTCCAAGAATTGTCAGCATTTAATTCCAAAGTGCTACCGCTTGGTTTTCCATTAGCTAACAATTCAACTTGCACCGCATTCGGCTGCTCACATGTGCCAAAAGAATCCGACCATTTCTTATTGACACTAACCTCCGTCGTCATTTTATTAACCAAAGAAATTGTGTATATTTTGGTGCCCACATCAGCACTTTCATCTGAAATAACGAGAGTGTAGCCGTCCATACCATGCTCTTTGAAAGTAATTGGCAGTTTCTTGCCGGTCTGGGCGTCAATCAAAGTTGCGGGGTTCGGGAAGTTCTCAAGTTTCGCCGCCCAATCGGTGTCAACGCTAAGCGTTATCTCGTCAACCTTGAATCCGCCAACCAAGACGTCAAGGGTTACCTTGGTAGGACGGCTAGCCGGGTCATCACCCTGCCAATCTTTCTTGACGAAGACTTCCCACTTTTCGGGCTCGCCAAAGGTGAGAAGGCCGTTATTGCCAATGCCGCCGCCGCTGAATCCGCTAGTGGTAGCAGAGTTATTCTCTATAACCACCCGCGCCAACTTTTCCGCGAGTTTCTTTGAGTCATCTGAAGGCACGGACTTGAAAGCGATGTGGTCTTTAATCTCGGTGTTGTACGGGATACGAGTATTTTCGCCACCCTCTTGATAGCGAGGCAGCTGCCTGGCCTCATCCCAGTTAGAGCGAATGCCATAAACCGAGCCATCTTGGTACCAGAGCCGCTGGCCGCCACCCAACATCCGCTCGCTAATTTTTACAGGTTGCCCCTTGACTGGACTTGGCTCGTTAAATAGATGTTCTGTCACGCCAAGGAAATCGTCACCTGCGCCTTTGAAACTGCCGTCACTGCCGGCGTTATATGCGTCATTATCGAAGATGGCTACGCCCCGAGTGATATTTAAGACGGAGGTGCCGAATGGGCAATTCCACACCCCGCCGCCTTGGGCGCTGGCGGGATGACCCCCGGCGCTAATTATCCTGGCGTCTTTAATGGAATTGTTTCGGACTAGGGCGTCATTGATCGTCAGCTTTGAGTTGTTATCGTTAAAAATTGCACCTCCGCCATACCAGCCCTTTGCAGTATTATTTGCGAAATATCCGGCATTAATGACACCCTGCGCGCCGTCGTATTTCTTCGTACCACCTGAAAGGCTAAGTGCCCCGCCAGAGGCACTAGCGGTGTTCCCGACAAACGAGCCGCCGTCAATTGTTACGGTGCCGCCGTTGACATGAATGGCGCCACCCCAATCCCAGCATTCGTTTTCAGTGAAATTTCCGCCGGTAATATGCAGGTCACTATTGTTGGCCCTAATGGCTCCGCCACCATCGTCGCTGCCGGTATTGCCTTGGAAAGTGCCGCCAGAAATTTCGGCTTCAACGGATTCTAGTAACATCGCGCCGCCGGTGCCGCTGTACTCCATGTTGTTGTGGTTGTTTTGTACAGTGCCGCCGCTCATATTTAGAGAGCTACTGAAGAAAGCGAAAGCGCCGCCGTTCTCAGTGAAGTTGTCGTGGACATTTCCACCCGTGATGGTCACGTCCGTGAACACAGCAAAAGTGGCGCCACCAAGACCAGACGTATGGGGATTTTCAATCTTGTTGTTGGCAATCTCTCCGCCTTGGATATTTAGGGCGCCGCGATTATCTTTGCTTCCCCAAACGCCTACAGCTCCGCCTATAGTCAGCCCGTCATTATCATTTTCTTTGATGGTGCCACCACTAATGGTGATGGTGCCGCTGTAGGCGTTGAGCTGGCGCATACTTGCCCTCGCTGACGCCTTCCGGGGTGGGAGTTGAGCCATAGCGAACAGTGTTCTTAGAGAAGTCAGCCGTCCCGCCCATGGTGAAATTGCCGCCATTGACGAAGATGACTGGCCCAGCCGGGTCTGAGTCATGGATGGATCCGGCAGTGAAGTTGAGGTCGCCAGCAACATCAAACTGCACCTTGGTGAAAGAAGGCCCCGCTAGGTTGAGCGTGCCGCCAGCTTCTACTTGAATCGCCGGCAGATTCAGCCCCGTAATCGAGCCGGTACCCGCGAGGGTGATGACTACCCCGTTAGGTACAGTCAGCGGTTTAGACTCCGAAGTTAGAGCCAATTCAGCGTCAATATTAAAAGTGTGCTGTCCAGACGTTAGTTCGCTCACTTGCTACGTTAACGTATCCCAAGTGGTCGAAGGCTCTTCCGCCTTAGCCACACCGCTGGGTATAAACAAGCTGACGAGCGCCAAAATCAACACACTAACGAAAATTCGATACCTTCTAGATGACGCGTCCCCTCTACCCATGTACCCCATGCCAGTTGCGTAACGGTTCAGCGACTATCCAGAACAAAAAGCGTTGGCAATTGAACAGATGCGAGCCAGAAACTGGCCTAACTAACTTACTGACACGGCAGACTCTCAAATCCCGACGGCGGTTGAGTAGCGCAACTGACTTCACGGTGATCACCACCGTAACCCAATCAACCACTTCGCAAAAGCGATAAACGAAATTTATTTCACCCCATCGAAAGCATGCTAACGGAACTCTCCAAAAGGCAACGACAAAGATTGGATATCGCTCGAAAAAATTCAACTTTTGGCTCGATTACACGAGCAAAAACATAACTACAGCTATGCGAGCGGAATGCCGTGGTAGCCGTGAGCGTAGCTGCCGGATCCAACCAAAATCATGATGAACTCGATAAAACCAAATTCCTAATCCCGACAAATTCACGAAACCTATCACGATAATATCCGGATAGTTCCAGCTAAGAATTTGACCATTTCAATGATGCCGCGCCTGGTGTAACCGAGATAAAAATTATGGATACCCAGACAGCCTAGGAACAACGCCAGAATCGAGGCAACGACTTTGGATTGTGGTTGGGCTATTGAAGTCATGAGATAACCTCCCGAATAAACATAAAACCCACAACACTAGCCACCCTGCCGCAGCGCACGCTAAATGCCGCAGACCTACGTCCTAGCTGAAGCTAGCCCACTACGGGCACGCCAACCGAAGCTCGGATCTATGTAGGTCTGCGGCAACGTGTTTACTGAATCTAACCAGGCAGGTACGCTCACCACCTAAATGCAACCCAAACCCAATGCGCCATTTGGGTTGTAAGACAGTGAGCTGTGACCAGTCTTACCCCTTAGTCGCGCCCCCTGCCAGACCCGCAACAATGTAGCGCTGCAAGAAGATAAAGATTAACAACACGGGTAACGCGATAACGGTTGCTACCGCCATCAAATCATTCCAGTTGGTGCCGTATTGGCCAATAATGCGGTTCAACGCAACGGTTAACGGCTGAATGGTTTGATCCGTTGTCAGCGTCAATGCAAACGTGAATTCGCCCCAAGACATTAGGAATGCGAAAGAGCCAATCATAATGATTCCTGGCTTAATGGTTGGCATAACGATACGAATGATGGTGTTAATCGTATTCAGCCCATCAAGTTGCGCGGCTTCCTCCACTTCATAAGGGAATTGCTTGAAGTAGGGACGCAAAAGGATTACCGCGAATGGCAGCGTCACAGATATATCGGCCAAAATAACGGACATATAAGTATTGACCATTCCAGCATTGCGGAACATAACGAACATTGGGATTGATATTGCGATAGCAGGCAATAGCTGCACCACCGTAAGCATTACCATCATCATCGTTGTAGTGCCCGAACGCAAGCGAGCCACCGCATATGACGCAGGAATTGCTATCACCAAAGTTAGCAACAATACCGATATGGATATAATCGCCGAGTTTAGTAGCGCATTCCAGGTACCGTAATTTCCGGTAAATACCGCCTCGTATGAACCTAGATAGAAATTCTTAGGTACCAAAGTCGGCGGGTTGGCGAACATTTCTTTTCCAGTCTTAAAGGACGTATTGATCATCCAATAGACGGGAAATAGATAAATAATAATGAGTGGCCAGCCGATACACGACTTAAGGATCTTCATCTTTTGTGCTTTAGAGAAGCGCTTCCCATTCATCAGGACTCCTCCTCATTGAGAGAACGAACATAGAACCATGAAAGCGCCAGCGGAAGAATTAAGGTCAGCACTGAAGCGGCTGCACCATTACCGAACTGGAATAGCTTATAGGTTTCCAAATATGTGTAAATCGGCAAGGTGGATGTAGCGTCCACAGGGCCGCCTTTTGTCATCGTATAAATCAGGTCAAAGACTTTATAGGTGTTGATAATGCCGAGTAATAGTACAGAAATAGATACCGGCTTCATCAAGGGGAAAGTAATCTTCCAGAATTGCTTCCATTTAGTTGCCCCATCCACAACGGCAGCTTCATAAAGGCTGTCATCAATAGTGTGCAAACCAGAGAGCAATAACAAAAGGTTGAAAGGTATCCCTACCCACAAATTAGCGATGATAACAGCCAATAAAGCTGTCGAGCCAACAGTGAGCCATTTCACACCCTGATCAATCAACCCTAAATTGACCAATATGTAGTTAAGGATTCCGTAATCAGAGTCGAAAATCCACTTAAAAATGGTTCCAGTTACCACGGGCGGAAGTATCCAGCCGACTAGCAACAGTGCTCGCATAATTCCATTTCCAGGAAATGGCTTGCGGAAAAACAGTGCTAAAGCAAAACCTAAAATGTACTGCGTAACTAAACACGCGAGGGTGAAAATCAAGGAAAGGACTAAACCATTCCAAAACTTGCTATCACCTAGAACAGTTGAGTAGTTCGCAAAGTTATTGAACTTAAACGTCCTAGAAATTAGGTTTGCTCCGTTAGCTTCAGTCAAACTCAGGAAAACGTTGAATAGTAACGGAAACGCCATAAATACGAGAATGTAAATTATGGCAGGCGCCGCTAAAAGAAGTCCCAAGGTATGCTGAGAGCTTTGCCTCGTCTTTTTTTTCTTAGGTCGGGTGGATACTTCCGCTGACATGATTACCTACATTTACTTTTCGGGAAGCAACCCGGATATCGTGGCTTGGGCATCCTGTGCAGCTTGGGTTGGCGATTTAGCGCCGGTCAAAGCCTCTTGGATGGACAACTGCACTGCCTCAGAGATCTTGTTGTAGTTCTCTCCGTAGGAACGTGCGTGCGTGAATTCCATCTGCTTCTCAAAGACCTGCATATTCGGGTCAGAAGACAGCTTCAGCTTCCCGTCTAGGTCAGGACGTGGGGACAGCTGACCAGAAATATCGCAGAAGGTCTGAACGCCCTTGTTAGAGGCCATCCACTTGACGAACTTCAAAGCACCTTCAGGGTTCTTAGCCCCCTCGAAGGCCACGATATTCTCGCCTCCAAGACCAGTTGCAGCTCGCTGCGCCTTTGGCAGTGGGGCAACACCCCACTCGAAATCAACGTCACTGAGGTTGGAGATTTCCCAAGGTCCGTTCACCATCATTGCAGTTTGCCCAGTGGTGAACTGAGTACGGACATCCTCCTGCGAGTAGTTGGCGACTGCAGACGACATTGAGCCATCGTCAATCATGTTCTTCAAAAACGTTAGGGCTTCACCACCGTACTTTGCGTATTCGTCAATGTCGCCACCGGCTTGCCAAACGAAAGGCAGAACTTGGAATGTTCCCTGCTCGTTCTTCACGCCTGAAATCGCCAGCCCCATTTTCCCGTCGGTGGCTAGTTTCTTGGCAGTAGCCGCAAGCTCGTCCCAAGTGCTAGGCGGGGTAGCGACGCCGGCCTGCTCAAATAGCGTCTTGTTGTAGAACAAAGCTAGGTTGTTTGAGTTCATGGGAAGACCGTAAGTTTTCCCGTTGAGCTGGGTAGACGACCACGGACCTTCATAGTATTCGTCTTGCATAGACGAGACTTCAGAAGTGATGTCCTTTAGCAGACCCAGAGAAGCGAAGTTCTGGTTGTCCACGTTGTCGATGATTGCAACGTCAGGAATTTGACCGCCAACTCCGCCTTGGATGATTGACTTCGACAAGTCTCCGAAAGCAAAAGATGTGCGCTTAATTTTCAAATCGGGATTCTCCTCTTCGAAGGATTTCACCGCTGCTTCCATTGCCTCATTAGAAACACCTTGTCCTTCGTAGTCCCAAACCTCGACTACATTGGAACTGGCTGAATCATTTCCCGCCGAGCTGCAGCCTGTCAAGGCTCCGCTCAACGCAACCGCTGCCGCAGCCACTAGGGCTAAGGCACGTTTCTTGTGGTTTACCGGCATCCCATGCTCCTTTGCTTGAGTTACTTATTTGTCGGTACGTATTTGAATACGATTGGGTAGTTGTTTGGGTTTCCAAATCCCTTGGGTGGAAGTATGCGTTTTCCAGATACAACTTCCGAGCAGAAAGAATCTACGCTCCCTTGGCCGCTAATAATGTCCACATCGTCTACGCCTACAACACAAACTGACCAAGATTTAGTGGAGTCTGCTTGAATCTCGACTCGTTGCCCTTGACGCCGGACGTGGAACACGGCAGCTTTCCCCTCTACATCACTAGGCACAGTCACCGTCGTTTCACCCTGACGCGGGTTAAACGCATAAAGGCACACATCGTCGCTCCAGTCATATTCGGGCGATGTGGGGTTAGCCCCGAGCGGAAGCACGGTTCCGTCTGGAATGAGAACAGGCAGCGAATCCAGGGCATGAAGCTCGTGATACCACCCGTGCCTATCTAGCCGGGTACCGTCAAGCAGATTCGTCCAACCATCGGTGGGCAGATAGAAATCAACCTCGCCGCTTTCACTGAACACTGGCGCCACCAGGATGTTGCTCCCTAAGTAATACTGAGTGTCTACATGAGCAGCTCCGAGATCTTGCGGATGCTCAAAAATCATGTGACGCAAAATAGGCGTGCCGTCTGACGTCACCTCTCTGGCTGCCATCATGAGATATGGCATTAACCTATCTTTTAGAGCGGTAAACCGACGGGCGACAGCCACAGCCTCGTCCCCGTACATCCATGGAACGCGATACGATGACGAGCCGTGCAACCGAGAGTGCGAGGACAACATTCCGAACGGATACCACCGAATAAACACTTGCGGGTTTGGCTGGCCTTCGAAGCCCCCCATATCGTGACTCCAATAGCCATATCCGCTCAAGCCGAGAGATAACCCGCCTCGCAGAGTCTCCCCCATCGATTCGAAAGTGGGCTCACTGTCCCCACCCCAGTGAACGGGGAATTGTTGGCTGCCTGTCGTCCCAGAGCGGGCAAATACTAGAGCTTCCCCCTCACCGCGTTCCTCTTTAATAGCTTCAAATACGGCTTGGTTATAGAGGAAAGTATAGTAGTTGTGCATCCGCTCAGGATCTGCACCATTGTGCCAAACGACATCTGTTGGCACCCGCTCACCAAAGTCTGTCTTGAAGCAATCCACCCCTTGACGCAGCAACGCTTTGAGCTGGTCTTTGTACCACTGACAAGCCTCGGGATTGGTGAAATCCACCCACGCCATGCCGGATTGCCAGTGATCCCATTGCCGCACCGAGCCGTCCGGACTCTTGAGGAAATAGCCTTTTTCTTTGCCTTCTTCCCAAAAATCAGAGATTTGACCGACGTATGGGTTAATCCACACGCAAACTTTTATGCCGCGCTCGTGCAGACGTTCAAGCATTCCGGCAGGATCTTTGAACTTCTTGGGATCCCAAGTGAAATCGCACCAGTGCGAAGCGCGCATCCAGTAGCAATCAAAATGCATAACAGACACGGGGACGCCTAGTTCTTCCATCTGGCTTATGAAATTGTTGACGGTTTCTTCGGAGTAGTCAGTCGTAAAGGATGTGGATAGCCACAAACCGTAAGACCAAGCAGGAACCTGCGGCGCGCGTCCCGTCAGCTTGGTGTAGCGTCTGAGAATATCTTTAGGGCTTGGCCCATAAATGATGTAGTACTCAAGGAACTCGCCGGGCACTGAGAACTGCACGCGCGTATTGACCTCAGAGCCCACCTCAAAAGACGCTTTTTCAGGGTGATTGACGAAAACCCCGTACCCGCGATTGGTTAGGTAGAATGGCACGTTTATATAGGTTTGTTCGGAAGCTGTGCCCGCGTCCGCGTTCCACATATCTACAGCTTGGCCATTTTTAACAACCGGACCGAAACGCTCACCTAACCCGTAAACCGATTCGCCGGGCTGGATCACCAACTGCTCGTGTATGAACTTTTCTTGTTGCGGAGAGATAGCGACCCCCTGGCAACGGTATTTAGAACGAGTCAGTTCACGTTGTGAGTCGCGGAAAACAAGCTGAAAATCATCAACCCCAGAAATTTGGGCGGTCAGCTCGCCTGCCTGAACTGTGGCGGTTAGGTTTTCTGCGTCCACTTCGATGTCGTCATCAAACGGCTCGTTCGAGGTGAACAGCTCAAAGTTCGGCGACGGCGGCAGATAGCCGCGATAGTGTTCGATGCGGACTTTGATTATGCCATCAGCAACCGGCGTCAAGCTCGTGGTCAGTTGTACAGAGTCAAGTTCATCCCCACGTTTTCGTAGGATCTTCGTGGAAGATACAGCTTTCACCGTCTTCTCGCGAACTGTGAGGTCGACGATTTGGCGTGGATGGAATACTTCCCATCCTGCACGATTCAGCCAATATCCGTCTGTGAACTTCATCGTCGCCTCTCTGCTGATCCGATACCCGCATTGGGTGGCCGCTTCATTGCGGTAAAAGCTTAAACTTAATACTTAATAGCGACGACATTACCGGGTGAGAAAAGATTAAATCAACAGTTAAACAAAATAGTTGTAATCACTTAATAAACAGCGTTTTGCCAGGCAACTTGGCTCACGACTCACGAACCGAACAACACACTGTTCTCAAAGTTTCGGCCTTTCCCTAACCCCCTCTATCTTGCAGGAATGGCTCTGATAATCTGATCAGCGTCGCGTATTTGGCGAGCATTCCAGGTTGGTCGGTTCGGTCAAAGCACGGCCATAGCTGGCAAATGATGACGAAACACTAGCGACAAAACCATTTATATAAATACAGTAACCAAATGTGGGGTAATTAATCGCTTAGGGTGTAGCGAGCTCCACTACAGCCAATAAACAGAGGGGGATTTCGTGAACGCGAGTTTCAACCACAAATCAGCACCTAAGCTCAGCCTGCGGTTTTCAATAGCAGCGCTTGCCACTGGCGTGGCCGCAAGTTGCGCTATGAGTGGGGCAACAGCCCTGGCTACCCCAGCCGATGAGACTATACCCAACACCGAGACGCAGACACAGCCAGCCCAACGCGGGGACGAAGCAAAAGAACTGGTCGACGCCAACAAGCAAGTAGTCGATACCAAGGACGCCAAGGATGCCGCCGACACCCAGCTGGCTGAGGCGGCCACCGCAGAATCACAAGCCGCTAAAGCCAAAACAGACGCCGACGCTGCCGCCACGAATGCCCTAACGTCAGCACAGAATCAGGCTGCTAACGACGTAACCGGAGCGGAGCAAGCTGCTAGTCAGGCACAAGATATTAAGACAGCAGCCGACAAGGCTGCCGCGCAGGCTCAAGCCAGACTCGATCAGGCAACCAAAGACAAGCAGGATGCCGACGCCGCGCTAGCCGCGACCCCAGCCCCCGACGCTCAGCAGGTGGCCGACGCCAAGGCTAACGTCAAGACTGCCCAAGAAGCCTACGACCAGGCTGTTGCCGAAAAGGCTAAAGCCGACAAAGACGTCGCTGACGCCACGAAAGCCCTAGAAACAGCGACTACCAATAAGGCAGCTGCCGATCAGAAGCTGGCGAAAGCCAAGACCGTCCAGACAAATGCTGCTCAGGCCGTTACTGACGCCCAAAAAGCTGTTGATGAGGCTCAAGCACAAGTTGACGCGCTGGCTGCTGGCACTGCCGCGCAAAATGCCAAAGAGGCGCTTGATAAGGCTAAAGGCGATTTGACGACAGCCAAGGAAAATCAAACCCAGGCTGACCAGGCAGTGAAAGACGCGCAGACAGCTGTAGAGGCTGCGCAGAGCGAAGTCAGCAATGCCCAGGATGCGCTGAATACCGCAGCAGAGCAGAAGAAAGCCGCAGATGAAGTCGTGGCTCAAAAACAAGGTGCCCTCGATACGGCTAACAGCGAGCTGACAGCCGCGAATGACGCTTTCCAGGCCGCTAAGGACGCGAAAGCTGCTGCTGACCAGGCAGTTGCTGCTGCTGATACTGCCCTAACTAATGCGCAAAATGCTGTCGCCGCCGCGCAAACCGCAAAGAGCGGCGCCGAGGATGCCGTCGCCGCAGCCCAGCAGAATAAGGACTCCAAGGACGCTGCCCTAAGAACCGCCAAACAAAAACTCGAAGCGGCTCAGGCTGCAGTGGAAACCTCGAAACAAGAGGCCAAGGAACAGTGGAATAAGGGGTCGGTTGGGTTCTTTGAAAAGAATAATTCGACTGAAGCACTCGCAGTTTTCACCACCGAGAAGAATGCGAGCGACGGAACGTCCTATCTTGAACCGACTAGAAACGCCGGAGACAAAGACTCCCGCGATTTAGATCGCATGAAAATTGCTATTGACAACATTGAGATAGTTAATAATAAACGACAGACCGACGGTGGGATCGATGGGCGAAAACTATCGGTATTGAAGATTAACGACTTCGCGATGGCTGTTGCACAGGCGAACGCTAACTGGTCTGCTTATCAAATTAAGCACGCCACAGCTTACAACCCACCCTTCGAAAATCTCTCTTGGCGATCATCAACAAGCGCCGCAGCGGCCCTAACAGGATGGTGGGATAGAGAAAAAGAAGATTTCGACCGGCTAAGGGCAGAGGGCAAAACGACTCGCAGCGAAATGGATCGAGCCCTAGCCCCTTATAACAAATCAGTCGGACACTACACCAACCTGGTGGACGATTTAATGTGGGGGCAATTCTCCACAGGCGATTCCAAGGTTGCCGGTTATGCAGTGCGACCAGGCATGTACGGCAACGTGCAATCTCTCGTCTTAAGCCCGCGAGATACTGGCACCGCGTATTCCATTGAGGATTACAGAAACCGCTTTATGGCCTACTACAACGGTCTCAAGGACGCCATTGCCAATGGCTCAGCTGAGGCTCACGCCGCAGTCACTGCTGCACAACAAGCTCTGAACGCGGCCCAGGCTGAAGCAGATGCCGCCGCTACCGAACTGGCTAACGCGCAGACTGCTGCCCAGAAGGCGGCCACAGACTTGACCAACGCGCAACAGGCCGTAGCGGCTGCTGAAGCCACCAAGGCACAAGCCGTCGAAGAGCAAAGTGACAAACAGCAAGCTGTTGATGCCGCACAAAGCACCGTGAATGACAAGACTCAGGCCGTGACCGACGCGCAAAGCGCCCTTGAGGCTGCTGAGGCCGAACAGACCGCCAAGGAGAGCGCTGTCGCCAACGCGAAAAATACGCTCAACGCCAAGGAGACCGCCTTAGCTACCACCAAGCAAACCCTGGCGACTAAGCAGTCCGAGGCCGCTGACGCCGCCCAGGCCGTCAAGGATGCTGAAGCCGTAGTAGCTGAAAAGCAGAAAGCCTATGATGAAGCTTTAGCCTCAGACGCCTTGAAGCAGGCAAAGGCAAAACTTGACGCCGCAAATGCGGACTTGACTGCAAAGCAGGAAGCCAAAGCTACCGCTGACCAGGCTGTTAACGATGCGGAATCCGATGTGGCAGCTAAGGACGCGGCTCTAGCCTCGGCTCAGGCAAACAAGGATGCTGCGGTAAGGATTCAAGAAGGTGACGCAAGCACTGTCGCCGAAAAGAAGGATGAGCTTACCGCCGCTCAGAACGCACTGGAGCCGTTGGTTGACGCTCAGGCAGCCCACGATACTGCTCAAAAAGCTGCGGATGCAGCTGCCCAGGCGGTTACTGATGCAGGAGCGGCTAAACAGACAGCCGACGAAGCGGTCACTGCCGCCGCCGATAAACTTGATAAAGCCAATGCGACAGTGGCAGCCAAGAAAGCGTTGTCGGACAAACTAGCTGGCGTAGACGCTGCCCAGGCTCTGCAAGATGGCCTACCAGCCGGCGACGCGGACTTCCGTCAGCTTGGGTTGAGCGATAAGTTCGCGGCAGCAGTGGCCGCCGGTAAAGACTTGGCCGATAAGACCGAGACCAAGAACGCCGCACAAACCACCGCTACTAACGCCGAAGCTGCTTATCAAACGGCACTTACAAACCAGAGAGCTAAGCGCGCAGCCTGGTTGGAAGTTGCTCACCTTGCCACTGATACGGCTAGCGAATGGCTCGGAGAAACCATGATTGTCTCGGGCTATGGTTTCCTGCCTGACGAGATGGTCACCCTAGAACTACACTCCAACGTCTTCCAGTTGAGCCAAACTAAGGCAGACCACACTGGCACAATCAGGCAAGAGGTGACTATCCCGCTTGAGGCAACCGTCGGCGATCACATGATTGTTGCCACTGGGCAGACCTCTGGGCTGACGCTGTCGACTTCAGTGGATCTGATGAAACGAGTAGCTACAGTAACTGCTCCTAACAAATCGAAACGGACGGTCTCAGGTTTGCCACCAACCGGCGCCTTCGGCGAATTAGCTGGTGACGCTTGGGTTGTGGTGCCGCTCGCACTGATGGCAGCCGGCGCTGCTGCTAGAGCCCGACGCAAGGCCTAAGGCAAAACAGCCAGCAGTCATAAAAGTTAATGCCGTCTCAACGTTGAACGTTCAGACGGCATTAACTTATTCGATTGTTTAAGTGCTTTAGGCGGCCACGGCCTGCCAAAACCTAAAAACCTATATTCATATCCGGTCAGGCCAGAGGAACCCCGCGAGAATCTCTGCCGTAGTTACCCGACCCGACGAGAATCATTATGAACTCGATAATCACCCAAATACCAAGCGGCGCTAAAAGCAAAAAGCCAATACCGAAGATAGACAACAGTGAGCCCACCACAAGCATGAGCAGTTGAATGATGCCGCGACCCACATTGCCAAGATAGAAGTTATGGATACCTGTCCCACCCAAGAAAAAGGCCAGCACGGCAGCAACAACCTTTGACTTTGAGCGTGCAGCAACCTGCGCAGGGTATCCACCTTGATAAGCGTTCATGGGCGCCATTTGATTATTGGACTGATACGCATACGCGGGCTGGTTGAAGGAGTTGTTCTGACCAGATGCGGCGAATTGATTCGGTTGTTGAGCGTAGCCCGCCTGATTCAGCGGTTGTGATTGCCCAACTACAGGTGGCTGACCCCCGTTGCTGCCACCGAAATTATTGCCATTAGCTTGATATCCATTTTCTTGGCTCATGTCGTTCCCCTTAGCAACTCATCGCAACGATGCGCTGACAATTAAATCCGTTATTTAGACGAGTGAAACTATAACAGATTGATCCCACAAGAATTGTGGAGGTCTACGCAACGTTCGACAAGATCCAACTATCCAAATCATCTATTTCGTCGCTTCAATGAAAGAAATACTCGGCTAAACCTCGTACATCCATGCGCAACCGATAACGGTTGTTAGCTGAGGTGTTGGTGACCGAATGAATCTTTATTGTGGCCAACATGATCAGGGTGAGTGTGAGCGTGGATTGACTCTTCGTCTGCCGCATGAGCGTGATAGTGCGAGTGGGAATGCGCATGCGGATGAGTATGAACCAAATCCCCGTGAGAGTGCTCATGGGTGTGTATATGGGCGTGCTCATGAGTATGCTGGACGCTTATCGTGTCGTGCGCCATCACTATGGTGGCGACAATCATGATCAACAAAGCTACGTAAAATGATGCGGACGGGCGTTCTCCCAGAAAAACTAGCGAAAGTAGCGCGCCCATAAAAGGGGCAACCGAATAGTAGGCGGAAGTCTTTGCTGCTCCGAGGGCGCTTTGTGCACGGATATAACAGCTAATGCTAAGTCCGTAAGCCACGAACCCGAGCAGCATCGCCGCCACGGCCCAACCAATATTCGGGAAATTATTTCCTAAAATCAACGCCACGCAGAGACTGCCAAGCCCTGAACCGAACCCTTTTATGATCACAATTTGTTCAGAATTCTTATTTGAGATACAGCGCGTGAAATTGTTCTCCATACCCCAGAAAACGCAAGCAGCCAGCACAAACAGCGCACCAAGATCAACACCCACTAGGTCAGACTCGCCTGTCAGATTCACCGATAACAGAACGCTAGCTGCCACACTCATCCCAATACCGATCCATAGGCGTCGCGATATCGTTTCCCTAAAGAGGATCAATGCGATCATGCTGGTAGCCACAATTTCAAAATTATTTAGTAGCGACGCACTTGCCGCACTGGTTCGAGCAACCCCCAAAAGCAGCAGAATCGGGGCGGCAATATCAAGCACAACCATGCCGACGGTATAGAAAGCATCGGATCGTTCGAGCAGTTGCCTTTTAGCTAACTTCTTTTTTCTCACATATTTTAGCTGCCACAAACTCATACCTAGACCCGCACCAAGGTACAGAAGCGCTGCCAACATCGTTGGTTCCATGTGGTTGAGCAGAATTTTAGAACTCGGGATTGACAAGGAGTAAGCCAGCGCAGCAACTATTGCCAGCACGATTGCTTTCCGCGTACGCATCTCTATCAGACCATCACTAGACGTTCCACATGAGGCAGTTCTTCTTTAGGCAAGCCCAAAAAAATAACAGTGGGTGGGGTTTACCCCACCCACTGAATCTACTAGCTGATTGTTACTTCAGTAGCGAAGTGCCTACCGAGCCGAGACGCTCGCAGGCCTCAACCACGCGGGCAGCCATGCTGGCCTCAGCGGAACGACCCCACGAACGTGGGTCATACATCTTCTTGTTGCCAACCTCGCCGTCAATCTTGAGCACACCGTCATAATTCTGGAACATGTGTGCCGCCACCGGACGAGTGAACGCATACTGAGTATCGGTGTCAATGTTCATCTTGATAACACCATAAGACACCGCGTCAGCAATCTCTTGAGCGCTCGACCCGGAACCACCGTGGAACACGAGATCGAACGGCTTGTCAACGCCATACTTCTTGCCGCAGGCGTCCTGGATTTCCTTCAGAATTTCCGGGCGCAACTTGACGTTACCTGGCTTGTAAACACCGTGTACGTTACCGAAAGTCAAAGCGGTGATGTACTTGCCTTTTTCACCCAAACCGAGCGCTGCAAGAGTGTCCATACCGTCCTGAACGGTGGAATAAAGCTTGTCGTTAATCTCGCCGACAACGCCGTCCTCTTCGCCACCAACAGCACCAACCTCGATCTCTAGGACAAGCTTGGCTTTTGACGTGCGAGAAAGTAGTTCTTCAGCAATCTGCAGATTCTCTTTGACGGGAACAGCCGAACCATCCCACATGTGGGAGTTGAATAGCGGATCCTCGCCGCGATCAACACGCTCCTGAGAAATAGCGATCAGCGGGTTAACGTACTTGTCCAGCTTCTCTTTCTGGCAGTGGTCGGTGTGCAACGCGATATTAACGTTGTATTTCTTGGCCACTACGCGGGCGAACTCAGCCAAGGCGACAGCGCCAGTAACCATGTCCTTGACGGTGGAACCCGAGGCGTACTCGGCGCCACCAGTGGAGAACTGGATAATGCCATCAGACTCAGCTTCAGCAAAACCGCGGATAGCTGCGTTCAATGTCTGTGATGAGGTTACGTTGATGGCCGGATAAGCAAAGGAGTTCTCCTTGGCCTTAGCCAGCATTTCCTCGTATACCTCTGGGGTTGCAATAGCCATTGCTCTTCTTCCTTCTTCGACTCGATTTTCGGGTCTTGGTTATTTAATTCTTTCAGACTTCAGTGCATTGGTTCACCAAAGTTCGTCAACCGCGCTCAGGTCTAGGCCAAACCTGCCACGCGAATATGCCCGTATCGCTTGATCAATGGTACCCGGCAGCGCGTCCAATAAAATAATTGGCACACTCCATCTGCGTCCATCGCCCCAACAGAAAGCTAGCTGCGGCCCTGGGCAGAAAAATTTGTTGACACCTTTTAAGGACGTCAGCTCCTCCCAAGAAACCATTTCACCCTCAGGTCTGGTCGCTAACAGTAAGCCAGCAGGACTAACTTTCAGCGCCGGCTGGTTCTCTACTCGACTAGTGGCAGTGCGCGCCCTACGCATCTTCACGAAAGGGACAACAACTAACACCAGCGAATAAACCACACCAGCCGCCAACAACCAGAAAAACCAATCACTCGTGGCAGGCTTGAACCAAAAATACAAACCCACAGTGATGAGAATTTGGATAGCCAGGCCGACCAGCCTGGCACGTCCCTTGGCGCGAAAATTGGCAGCTCGCTGAGCCATCGCCACCGGCGTGTAATTCACCACGAAACCAGGAATGAGTGCGCGCTGAACAGCGTCGCCTTCAACCAGCGTTTCGGACATGGTTCCATGCTACCCGCCGATGGCTAATGCCATAGCTGGGGGCTAGTCAGCAACAATCACATGCAAGGTACGCGGCCCGTGGACACCCTCGACACGACTCAATTCAATGTCGGACGTGGCCGAAGGACCGGCAACAAATGTTAATGGCTGACCATCCGTGATGGACGCACGTAACCTAGCAATTGCCTCTGGGGTATTAGAGACAACTTGGTCTGCACGCAAAACGCAAATGTGGGCGTCTGGCACCAGTGTCAACGCTCTGCGACCCTGGTCAGGACGGTGATCCAGAGCGAAAGTACCGGTATTAGCCACCCCGACGGCGGCGGCAGTAACCACAGCGTCAATCTCGTTTAGCTGGCGGGCAGTCAGGTTATCGTCCTTGCGAATATCAAAACCAGCCTGCTCGATAGCTTGACGCCACGATTCGTCCACACCATCAGGCAAAAGCACCGAGCCAGCCCCAATTTGCTTTAGATGAGCAACGATTGCTCCCGGCAAATCGGCGGCCTTAACCCGCTCAACCTCTGCCTTATAGTCGGCAACTAGCTCTAAGAAGATGTCGACGATGTCGCCGTCCAGCTTGGTTGGCTGCTTATATTGCCAACCAATTTCAGCTTCGGCAGGGTCAGAATCTTTGACATCAACTAACGCTTTGCGGATACGAGAAAAAATCTCTTCCTTAGCTGTGCTCACTTCTAGTCACCCTTCTTGTACTGCTTGAAAAAGGTACGCCAGGATTTCTTAGGCATCATCGGCACATCGCGGGCACGCAGCCAACGGTTTAGCCCTGGCACTGGCCAGTTGCCAATCTTCTTGGTAAATAGGCCGAGAACATTGCCACCCAAAGCCGCCATCTTAGAGACGAAACCTAGCCGCCCGCCCTTAGCAAAAGCCCAACTACCCATACGCATCAGTGTTGGCTCTAGGTGGGTGCCATATCCAGGCTCACTACGCTTGACGTCCACAACTTTCTTACGCAAATGCACCAAAATATCAGAGATCGGGATCATCACCGGGCATACTTCGTTGCACGCCCCACACAAAGTGGACGCGAACGGCAGCGAACGGTCAACCGTGGAGGTCATGCCGCGCAATTGCGGGTTCAAGATGGCTCCAATCGGGCCAGGATAAACCGAGCCGTAGGCGTGACCGCCCACTTTTTCATATACCGGGCAAATATTTAGACAAGCCGAGCAACGAATGCAACGCAATGCTGGACGCCCAATTGGATCTTTCAATACATTGGTGCGGCCATTATCCAACAAAACGATGTGAACATCTTTCGGGCCGTCACCTTGTTTAGTGCCCGTCCAAACAGTGCCGTAAGGCGCCATTCTTTCACCAGTGGACGAGCGCGGCAGCAACTGCAAAAACACCTCAAGATCTTGGAAAGTTGGCAAAACTTTTTCGATACCAACAACCGAAATCAGGGTTTCTGGCAAGGTCAAGTTCATCCGTCCGTTGCCCTCAGATTCGACGACAACAAGCGAGCCAGTTTCAGCAATAGCGAAGTTAGCCCCCGAAATACCCACCTTGGTACGCATGAATTTTTCTCGCAAGTGGACACGTGCCGCATTCGCTAACTCAACCGGATTGTCAGTGACGTCTGGCGGGCACGGCGTGCCGTAAAGACCCATTTCACGCAAGAAAATCTCGCGCACCTCAGAACGGTTACGGTGAATTGCTGGCACTAAAACGTGCGAGGGACGATCGTGACCAAGCTGGACGATAAGCTCAGCTAAGTCAGTTTCCCAAGCGGCAATCCGCTCTTTCTCCAGCTCCTCATTCAAGTCAATCTCTTGGGTGACCATCGACTTGACTTTCGTCACCTCATGTTCGCCGGTGGCCTTAACCAATTCAATAACGATGCGGTTGGCTTCCTCCGCGTCCCTTGCCCAGTGAACAGTGGCACCGGCAGCCGTCGCATTACGCTCAAACTCTTCAAGATAAGAATCTAGGTGCCTAGCAGCACGGTTCTTAATGTCGCGCCCTGCAGCTCGCAAATCTTGCCAGTTGTCTAGCTCGGCAGTCACCCTGGCTCGCTTATCGCGAATAGTGTGCGTGGCGTGATGAAGGTTTTTCGCCTGAATCTTGTTGCCTAGCTCACGCTTGGCAGCAGTAGGGAACGCCGGCTCGTCAATCAAATCACCTTCCGGCGGAGCCGGGGTCAGCCGCTCTAACTCAGTGCTTGTCATGCCGTCCTCCTTGATTCGTCGTCTTGAGTGGCGAGTACTTCGACCAAGTGAATTGCTTTCGTCTTTTGCTTTTGCCGACGCAAAACACCACCAAAATTGAGCAAACACATATTGTCTCCGGCAACCACATATTCCGCCCCGGTGTCAGCAATGTGTTGTGCCTTGTCTTTGGCCATAGCAATGGATACGTCTGGATTTTTCAATGAGAAAGTTCCACCGAAACCGCAGCATTGTTTAGCGTCAACTAACTCGACGTATTCGATACCGCGCACTGCCTTCAATAGCTGCAACGGTTTATCACCAACGTGAGCCACCCGCATCGAGTGGCAGCTCGGGTGGTAAGTAACCTTATGTGGGAAATAAGCACCCACATCAGTGGTGCCCATGACGTCCACGATGAACTCAGAGATGTCGTAAACCCGTGGTACAACTTGGGCTACCCGCTCAGCCAACGGAAAATCGCCGGCGTCCTTAGCCAACATTTCGTGCTGGTGACGGACGGCACCCACGCACGAACCGGATGGACCAACAATGTAGTCATAATCCTCAAATGCTTTGAGGAAAGACCTCACAGTTGGCATAGCACGGTCGAAATAGCCGGTATTCGTAAATAACTGCCCGCAACATGTTTGCTCCTTCGGGTAGTCAACCTTGCACCCTAAGCGTTCCAGCAAAGTGGCAGTTGCTTCTAATGTCCTAGGGAACATCATGTCGTTGATGCAGGTGCCGAATAACGCAACTGTCTTTGGCGCTGTATCGGCGGCAACGCTAGCCATGACTCATCCTCCTAATTTTTCTTAACTAAATGTTGGAATTATCCAGCTCAGCACCGGCAACGACGCCAGCCCGATAATGACGCAGAAAATCACCAGCAAAACCACTGACCACGGCAGCGCCTTGCGTAGTAGAACAGATTCTTCACCAACCATGTCAACCCCACCGGTGGCGATAGCCAAGGTTTGTGGTGAAATCATTTTCCCGATGGCACCACCTGCGGTATTGGCTCCGACCAGCAGATTCGGGTCAACTCCAATCTGGGACGCCGCAGTGTGCTGCAAATTCGCAAATAGTGCGGTCGCTGAAGTGCCTGAGCCAGTAACGGCTGTGCCTATCCAGCCGAGAACTGGCGACAAGAAGGCAAATATCGCACCAGCACCAGCAATCCACGAACCGATAGTGATGGTTTGACCGGAAAGATTCATAACATAGGCCAAAGCCAGCACTGAGCCGATGGTCAAGAATGTCCAGCGTAATTTATAGACCTGGGTGGTGAATACTTTCGCGATCTCGGAAACTTTCATCCGGTAAACCAGACCGATAACGATTGCGGTCAGTAATAAGAGCGTGCCCGGAGAGCTTAGCCAGCTGAAGTTATAGGTTGTAGATGTTGAGGGATCTCCCGCCGCATTCAGCACCTGGTTGGTGTCACCATCCCACAGCAGTGGCCAATGGATTTTAAGGTCTGTTGAAGTCAAGGCCTTCTTTACGACTGGCACCATCTGCGTAATGACGAAAACCACGATTATGAGTAGGTACGGGAACAGTGCCCAGCTAACCTGCTTTCCGGTTATTTTCTCGGCGCTTCGTTCTGGCTCTTTGCCTGTCAACCGAACGGCGGCCTCATCCGTGCCAGCCGGATGCCACAACCTCAACATAACCACCCCGAAAGCTAAGCTGACTAGGGCAGCAACCATATTCACAAGGCCAGGTGAGAACACCATGGCAGCCCCAACAGTCGCGGCTGAGTAGCTTAACCCCACCACTAAAGCTAGTGGCCAAACCTGCTTTAAGCCTTGGAATCCGTCCATGATGATCAGCAACAGCAACGGCACCACCCAAACCATCGTGCAAGTTTGGCGGCTGATAACAATTGAGAGGTTTTCTGCCGGAATATTCGTCAAATTTGCGCCAGTAAGAATCGGTGTTGCCATTGCCCCGAAAGGCACGGCGAAGGTATTACCGACAAGCACCGTCAGCGCTGCTTTCCACGGTTTGAACCCGACAGCAACCAACATGACGCCGCAAATCGCTACTGGAGCACCAAACCCGGCTAAGGCCTCTAGCAAGGCGCAGAAGCTGAACGCAATCAATATGCCGAGCACGCGCGGGTCGGCTGAGATCACGTTAAATGTCTTCATTAAGTCATCGTGGTGACCGGACGCCACCGTCAATTCGAATAAGAAAATGGCGCATAGCACAATCCAGGTAATCGGGAAGACACCGAAAATGCCGCCCTCCAACCCGGCTGAAATCGCCATACCAGCCGGCATGTGATAGGCGAAAATCGCCACTATTAGCGCTACTACTACGCCGATTAAGCCCGACCAATGGGCTTTCATCCGTAAAACACCTAGCAGGAAGAACACTGTCAGCAACGGCAACATTGCT
Organism: Vaginimicrobium propionicum; assembly: GCF_900155645.1. GTDB lineage: Bacteria > Actinomycetota > Actinomycetes > Propionibacteriales > Propionibacteriaceae > Vaginimicrobium > Vaginimicrobium propionicum. The sequence continues at coordinate 1,612,919 of NZ_LT706985.1, read as the reverse complement.
ACTACCGCAGAAAGCCACTGGGCGCCTAGGGGATAAAGCTCTGGTTGAAACACCTTTGTAACCACCTATTCGTTTTTCAGCAACCCTAGTGCCACCTGGGTTACATCCGATTATGACTAAGGTACTACATATTAACGTCATCTTTAACACCCAAATTGCCAATTGTTGTGAATAAAATTTCCGAACGAATGCGACAACTCATTGCCATGAAAGGGCTTTTCTAACAACTGTTGGATACGATCAGCGGGTGAGTGAAGAACTAAATGAAACGCTTGCCAACAATCCCGATGCAATCGAACGCCGTAAAGAACTAATTTCACGGCTGAGCCAATATGGTGTGACAGGCGGATATATAAACACGAGGGGTGTTTGGATAGATACCCCAACCGCCACATTAGAACGTATTTCTGACAGATTTGATGACCCGACGCACCCGGGGGATGCACATCCCTTAGTGTGCACGCCGGGACGTTACCATCCCGAATTGCATGGCACGCTGATTTTAGAATCCGGCCACCACTACCGCGCTCAAGGCATCGTTGATATGCCGGGATACCACATTCTTTACGATGATTTCGGTCAGCGCCGATTCGTTATCTGCGCGCCCGAATATATGAAAGTGCCAAAACACAGTTGGGGTTGGCAGATTCAGCTTTACGCGGCCAGATCACGCTCATCTTGGGGCATCGGCGATTTCCGCGACTTAGCTTTAATTTGCCGTATCGCAGCTTCTCAGGGGGCAAGCTGCGTGCAAGTATCCCCCGTCCACGCGATCGGACCCACTGACCACCCACAGCCTTCGCCATATTCGCCGGCGTCAAGGGTTTTCTTGAACTTGCTGCATGTGGCTCCAGGCGATGTGCCCGGCGCTGAGCGAGTGGATCTCTCGGATTTAGCTGCCAAAGGACGCGCCCTCAACGCAAAACGCATAATCGACCGCGACAAGGTATGGAAGATAAAACGTGAAGCCTTAGAGCGCATTTGGGCAAAGGTTAAAGAAGAACCCAATATTGAGCTGGACGCCTGGCTAAACAAGTGGGGGAAACAGCTACATGACTTCGCTGTTTGGTCAGTGTTGGCTGAAAAGTTTGGTACCGACTGGCGGCAGTGGCCGGCCGAATACCGCCAACCAGGTTGCCAAGCGGTTGAAGACTACGCCAAACAACACTGCGACCGCGTGAATTTCCACTCCTGGGCACAGTGGGTGGCTCACGACCAATATGCAGCGGCTTGCCGCGAAGGTGTCGACGTCATCGCAGATTTGGCGGTCGGGTCAGATTCCGCCTCTCAGGACGCCTGGATTAACCAAGACATCCTAGAGTTTGATTTCGAGATCGGCGCCCCACCCGATTCCCACAACATTGAGGGTCAACGTTGGGGGCTACCACCATTCAATCCGAAGTCGCTGCAAAAACAAGATTTCCGGCCATTTATCGAGATGGTGCAGGCAACACTACGCGACGCTGGCGCGATGCGGATTGACCACGTTATGCAGTTGTGGCGACTTTACTGGGTACCAGTCAGCGGCACCGCTGGGGATGGCGTTTACGTTGAATATCCGGTGGACGCAATGCTGGCAATTATCCGGCTGGAGGCTATGCGCTCAAACGCTTGGGTGGTCGGCGAGGATATGGGCACTGTGGCTGGTGGTGTGCGGGAAACTATGGCTGCCATTGGCATGCTTGGTAACCGTTCAGCCATGCGCACCCCGGTTAAAGATTTTCCTCACATCGGGGTGGGCACATCATCCACTCACGATCAAGTGACAGTTGCTGGCTTGGCTACGGGTTATGACGTCAGCGAGTTGAAGCGCATAGGCAAAAGCGCTGATTGGGATCAGGTTGAGCTGACCCGGCGGGCGCTTTGTGAAATGGCTCATGTCGACCCATATAAACCAGAGTTTCAGATTACCGACACTGACATTCATGACATGATCATTGAGCGCTATCGGATGATGCGCACTGCCCCAAGCCTGGTGGTGCTGATTAGTCTGGACGATGCCGCCATGGTCAAGGAACGTCCAAATATGCCGGGTACAATTGATCAATACCCGAACTGGCGGATAGCTATGCCGCGTCCGGTAGAAGACATTATGACCTCACCACTGGCTGACGAATTAGTGATGATTGTGGGCAAAGACCGCAAGATCTAGCGCGAGTTTTAATAAGGATCACCGATGGACGAAAAGAAATATGTGCTAGCGATCGACCAAGGCACAACATCTTCGCGCGCTATCGTCTTTGACCACGCTGGACGCCTGGTTGCGCTCGGCCAGAAAGAGCACGAGCAGATTCTGCCGCGCCCTGGTTGGGTGGAACACGACCCGGTTGAGATTCGGCGCAATATCCGGGAAGTTATCGGTATTGCCTTGTCAAAGGCCAATATCAATCGTCATGAAGTGGCGGCCATCGGGATTACGAATCAGCGGGAGACTGCCGTCGTGTGGGATAAGCACACCGGCGAACCCATTTATAACGCGATTGTTTGGCAAGATACTCGCACCGCCCCAATTATTAAGGAATTAGCTGGCGAGGCTGGTGAAGATAAATATAAGCCGATTTGCGGGTTAGGATTATCGACTTATTTTGCTGGCCCGAAAGTGAAATGGATTCTCGATAATGTTGCCGGTGCCCGCGAGCGTGCCGAGGCTGGGGATTTACTCTTCGGCACTATCGACACTTGGGTGTTATGGAATCTAACCGGCGGCCCTGACGGTGGCCGTCACGTCACGGACGTCACTAATGCGTCCCGGACGATGCTCATGGATGTGCGCAAATTGTGCTGGGACGAGGGCATTTGCCGCGACATGACAATCCCGATGTCAATGCTGCCCAAAATTTGTTCATCCTCGGAAGAATATGGAGTGGGCGCCAAGAACACGCTTATCATCGACACGCCGATAACTGGCATTTTGGGTGACCAGCAGGCCGCAACTTTCGGGCAAGTGTGTTTCAACCAGGGCATGGCTAAGAACACCTACGGCACCGGCTGTTTCATGCTCATCAATACTGGCAATACGGCTGTGACCTCTAAAAATGGATTATTGACGACGGTTTGCTACAAATTGGGCGACCAACCAGCCGTCTACGCTCTGGAGGGGTCGATGGCGGTCACTGGCTCGCTAGTGCAATGGCTGCGTGACAACCTTGGGATAATCGCCAATTCTACTGAGGTCGAAGAATTAGCTCGTCAGGTGCCAGATAGCGGCGGGGTTTATTTCGTGCCGGCATTTTCAGGGTTATTTGCCCCCTATTGGCGTCCGGACGCGCGCGGCGCAATTGTCGGTTTGACAAGGTTTAATAACAAGGCGCACTTGGCTCGGGCGGTGCTGGAGGCGACAGCTTTTCAAACTGGCGAAGTGCTAGAGGCGATGAACAAAGATTCTGGCATTAGCCTCAGTGAATTGCGGGTTGACGGCGGCATGACCGCGGACGAGTTATTAATGCAATTTCAAGCCGACATTTTGGGGGTTGACGTGGTCGTCCCAGATGTTGTTGAAACCTCTGCTCTAGGTGCCGCCTATGCTGCCGGATTAGCAGTCGGCTTCTGGTCAGGAACGGACGAGTTGGCCGCAAATTGGCGCGAAGGAAAACGCTTCCACCCGCAAATGGACGAAGAGACTCGCTCGCGCAAATTGCGTCTTTGGAAAAAAGCCGTAACACGCACTTTCGATTGGGTGGATGCGGACGTCACCGCTGAGGCGGAAAGCTAGCCGAGACGCCTGACAGTTCATAACGATTGGAGCACGTCTGGGCTTTGAGCCTGAAAAATGGACAATTGGGCATGATCCTAGAAAGAGAGGGTTTGTCAACCCGCAGGTCGTCAAAGGTGACGGCTTAGTCGAGATGAGGAGTTGATGTTTATATGTCCAAGAAGTTCACAAAGATCGCTACCGTTTTTGCGGCAGCGGCATTGGCGCTGGGAATGGCTGCTTGTAGTGGTGGCGGCGGTTCCAGCACTTCCGAGGGGGGCAAGTCCGGTGATTGCAGCGCTTTCAAGGCCTATGGGGACTTGAGCGGCAAGGAAGTTTCGGTCTATACCGCCATTGTTGCCCCAGAATCTGACCCGTATGTGGAGTCTTTCAAGAAATTCGAGGAATGCACCGGCGCGAAGATTAAGTATGAGGGTGACAAGGCGTTCACCGAGCAGATTTCCATTCGCGTGGACGGCGGTAACGCCCCTGACATCGCTTTCGTGCCGCAACCAGGCATGATTAAGACCCTAGTCGAGACGGGTAAAGCCGTTAAAGCTCCCGAAGAGACGGTAAAGAATGTCGATAAATACTTCGGCGAGGATTGGAAAGCCTATGGCACTGTTAATGGCGACTTCTACGCTGCCCCACTAGGTGCTTCGGTGAAATCGCTGGTCTGGTACTCCCCCAAGGCTTTCGCTGACAACGGCTATAAGGTTCCAGAAACTTGGGATGAGTTGATGGATTTGACAGCCAAGATTGCCGCCGACCACAACGATGATTTGACTCGTCCGTGGTGCGTCGGTTTTGGTGACGGTGCAGCTACCGGCTGGGTCGGCACTGACTGGATTGAGGACGTCATGTTGCGTACCGCTGGCGGTGAGACCTACGACAAGTGGGTCAATCACGAGATTCCGTTCAACGATCCGGCAGTGGCTAAGGCTTTCGATACAGCAGGCAAGATCTTGAAGAATAACGAATACGTAAATGGTGGTTTGGGTGATTCCAAGACCATCTCGACTACGGCTTTCGTTGATGGCGGGTTGCCGATTCTGCAAGGTCAGTGCTTCATGCACCGTCAAGCTTCGTTCTACGCGAACTCTTGGCCGGAAGGCACTGACGTTAGCCCCGAGGGTGACGTTTGGGCGTTCTACCTGCCTGCCACTGACCCCGCCAAGGCTAAGCCAGTTATTGGCGGCGGCGACTTCGCGTTGGCGTTCTCTGACCGTGAAGAAGTGAAGGCATTCCAGACCTACCTGTCCAGTGCGGATTGGGCGAATGCCCGCGCCAAGGCCACCACGAACGGTGGCGCGGTATCCGCTAACTCCGGTTTGGACATCTCACTGCTAACAAACCAGATGGACAAGCTGTCCACCGAAATGCTTCAGGACGACAAGACAGTATTCCGTTTCGACGGTTCTGACTTGATGCCTAGCGCTGTTGGTGGCGGCACCTTCTGGACAGCGATGGTCGATTGGACCCAGGGCAGCGACACCCAGAAAGTCCTTGACCAAGTCGAGGCGAGCTGGCCAGCCGAGGGCTAAGCAAATATTGTTGAGCGTCGTGGCGGCGGTTCATACCCCGTCACGGCGCTCAACGCACTTACCGTCCTTATTCCGCTAAAAATCGGGAGGCGACATGGCAGAAAAATTCGGGCAAATGTTCTTGGCGCTAGCAATACTGGCGTTATTTGTTGCTGCGATACTATTCTTAGCGTCGTTAGCCAAAGGTAAACACGGCGACCGTGTTCGCGCGATATTTTTTGTTGGCCCAACCGTCGCTTTAGTGACAATAGGTTTGGTTTGGCCAACAATTCTTACCATCAATACGTCTGTGCATGGGGCGAATGGTAAACAATCTTTCTCGTTCGCGAACTATGCTCAAATTTTCACGGATGAAAGTTTGCGCAATTCCATACTTAACACCGCAATCTGGGTGTTGCTGGTGCCGCTGCTGGCTATTGCTATCGGCCTACTTTACGCAATTATTGTTGATCGCACAGCAGTGGAATCTTTCGCAAAAGCCCTTATCTTCATGCCAATGGCAATCTCTATGGTGGGTGCGTCGGTCATCTGGAAATTCGTTTACGAATATCGACCAACCGCCGCCAACCAAGTCGGTTTACTAAACCAATTTCTGAAAAGTCTTGGCCTAGAAACAAAACAATTCTTAACCGCCCAACCGTGGAATACGTTATTTCTAGTTGTGGTAATGATTTGGATTCAAGCTGGCTTTGCGATGACGTTATTGTCAGCCGCAATAAAAGCTATTCCAGACGATATTGTTGAGGCCGCAAAAATAGATGGGGCTACCGGGTGGGCGTTATTCAAGCACATCACTTTGCCGTCGATTCGCCCAACAATGATTATGGTTTTGACGACGATTGCAATCGCCGCCCTGAAAGTCTTCGATATTGTCCGCACAATGACCGGCGGAAATTACGGCACTTCGGTGGTGGCTAACGATTTCTATTCCTATTCATTTACACGCGGACAACCTGGGCTAGGTTCAGCGCTCGCGGTTTTGTTATTCGTGCTAGTGCTGCCGATCATCATCTACAACATTCGTCAGCTTAGGCAGGTGGCATGATGGCTAAGCGCAAATCAAACCAAGCCACTAAGGCGGTCACTTCGCCGATAATGACGGCGGTAGCGATCCTTATTGCCACCATTTGGACGGTGCCAACCATCGGGTTGCTGATTACTAGCTTCCGTCCGCAATTAGACATCACCCGTTCTGGTTGGTGGACAATTTTCCAAAATCCGAGTTTCACGCTGAGCAATTACGCTCACGCCTTGTCAGGTTCTGGTTCGGCGTCCATGCTGGACTATCTGGTGAACTCCTTTGTTATCACCATTCCGTCAACGCTATTTCCGCTGACCTTGGCCGCCTTGGCTGCCTACGGTTTCTCGTGGCTGCGTTTCCCTGGCCGAAACTGGCTATTTATTGCCGTTTTCGCGCTTCAAGTGGTGCCACTGCAAATCGCGTTGGTGCCACTAATGCAGATGTACGGCAAGCTCAGTTTGGACGGCACCTACTGGACAGTGTGGATTTCACACACGATTTTCGGTTTGCCCCTAGCGGTTTACATGATGTTCAACTCGATTCGGGATTTACCGCCCGCCTTAGTGGAGGCCGCGACGATTGATGGCGCTAATCCGGTGCAGGTCTTTCTGCGCATAGTGTTGCCCCTAGCCACGCCGGCAATCGCGTCGTATGGGATTTTCCAATTCTTGTGGACGTGGAATGACTTGCTGGTTGGCATGGTGTTCTTGGGCGGCAACGCCGAGGTGGCGCCGCTGACCGTCTACATCTCGCAGTTATCCGGGTCGAGAGGTTCAGCCTGGTATTTGCTTAGCGCTGGTGCCTTCATCTCGATGGTTATTCCGGTGGCGGTATTCCTGCTACTGCAGCGCTACTTCGTGCGCGGGCTGACGGCTGGTGCCGTGAAATAGGGTGACGCTTAAGGTTCTGCTTCGCTAGGTGGCGGGGCAGAACTACACCCCAAGAGTTGCCGGCTGACCATCTTTTGCGACGGTAGGGCATCGTCACATCTGAGAGCGCGCCGACTTTCCTCACCCTGACCCTGCGCGGTGGCAGTGCTTGGCGTCAACAGGCTAAAATCAAAGAGGTCGACATCGGTCGGCAGCCAGACAGATTGCGAAGCCGGTGAGAATCCGGCGCTGTCCCGCAACGGTGGTTTGCTTCGCTATGCAACGAGCCCGGTCGCCAATCTGCTGGCCTCAAGCAATTGACCCTCGCGGTTAAGGGTAGCTAGGAGAAGATGTGGGTTCGCTAAAACTTGTTGGCGTAGGTGTTGGGCCTGGGGATCCCGAGTTAATAACGCTAAAAGCCCTAAACGTGTTACGAGGCTGCGATGTTATCTTGGTGCCAACCACTGAGGCTAGCGGTTCTGGGCCTGGGCGCGCGGAACAAATCGTCTTATCTGCTTGCCCTGAGGTGGCTGACCGCATCGACCGGATCCCTTTCTCGATGGCTGATCGTTCAGGTTTGACAGAAAAACGCCTAGCCAGCTGGCAAGTTGCGGCCGAGGCTGCCGTGCGTCATTATCGCGATGGCGCCAAGAATATAGCTTTCGCAACTATTGGGGATCCATCGGTTTACTCCACTTTCAGTTATTTGGTGGCGGGCGTAAGAGATCAAATTGAGACCCTCGACGTCGAGGTCGTGCCGGGCATAACAGCTATGCAGGCGTTGGCAGCGAAATCTGCTACCCCACTGGTTGAGGGTGACGAAATTTTGGCGCTAGTTCCGTTGAAACGCGGCATAAATCGGCTGGTTGAGGTGCATGAGGTCACCGACACTTGTGTTGTTTATAAGGCCGGACGCCACCTTGGCGAATTGAAAGAACACTTGGCGGCGTTGGGTGAGGACGCTATCGCCGGCGTCAACGTCGGCCTAGAGAACGAGACGGTCACTAAAGTCAGCCAGCTATCCGAGGCACCGTATTTCACTAGCGTGTTGTGGCCGCCAAAGCGCGGACGGGCAGGGGAAAGAATATGAGCGGCAAAGTTGTTTTCGTCGGGGCTGGCCCTGGCGCGCCCGATTTAATCACTATTAGAGGCGCTAAAACCATCGCCGAGGCTGACATCATTATTTGGGCATCATCCCTAGTAAACCCGGAGGTTGTCGCTAACCACAAACCTGGTGCATTGCTGGTGGATTCAGCTAAAGCCTCGTTAGAGGACATTATTCCGCTCTATGAGCGGGCGCGCGATGAGGGCTTACTGGTGGCTCGCGTCCACACCGGTGACCCGGCGATTTACGGAGCTAGCGCTGAACAGCGGCAGGTGCTAGATAAGCTACACGTTCCATATGAAACTATCCCGGGGGTGTCAGCTTTTTCGGCTGCTGCGGCTGCTGCTGAGGTCGAAATAACCTTGCCAGAGGTTGCGCAGTCACTAATTTTGACCAGGCTTGAGGGTGGCCGCACCCCGATGCCACCCAAAGAGAAGGTGCGGGATTTCGCAGCTCATGGGACAACGATGGCACTGTATTTGTCGGCGGCGCGTTCTAAGTCGTTGCAGGAGGAATTATTGGCTGGCGGTTACGCGCCAGATACACCGGTGATTATCGGCTATCAGGTGACTTGGCCAGATCAGCAGCTGTTGCGTTGCGAGCTAAAAAACTTGGCTGCGACCATGAAAGAGCACAAGTTCTGGAAGCATACGGTGATTCTGGTGGGACCAGCGTTGTCTGAACGCCCAATGGTGAAGCGTTCTCACCTGTATCACCCTGGGTTCCGTCACGAATACCGCAAGGCCGACCCCAATGCTGCCGAAAATTTACGCGAAGAGGGGGCAAAAGCACTGTGATTACGGTTTATGGTTTCATAGGTCAACCCTCTCATGAGCTAATAGAAGCTGTAGCTGAGGCTGATCTAGTGGTTGGTGGCCGCCGCCACCTAGATGCCCTAAAAGTGGATGAGGATCGCCGCATCATTTTGGGACGCATCGGCCCGGCGATAACGCAGATGCAAGCCAAGCCTGAAGCGAATATCGTTGTCATAGCCTCAGGCGACCCACTGTTTTATGGAGTGGTGCGCCGCATTAGAGCCGCAGGTTTGCGGGTGCGGGTTATTCCGGCTTTGACGAGTTTGCAGTTGGCTTTCGCTGCCGTCGCCCTGCCGTGGGACGACGCACTGCTGGTCTCTTTGCATGGCAATGACCCTGAGCCTGGTTTCGAGGCGGCGCGCACTCACCCGAAAGTTGGGTTACTGACTGACCCAACGAACGGCTTTAAGCAAATTGTTGAGGCTTGTGCGGGGTTAGGAAAGTATTTCGTCCTCGCCGAACAGCTAGGCACCGACGATGAGCGGGTGCGCATTTTTGATGAGAGCCAAGCCCGCACTGTTGGTGAAATTAAGCAACCGAATGTGGTTTTGGTACTTGACTACCACCCCGATTCGATAGCCGCCCTTGGCGAACAATCTGCCGTTAGTGGCCGTCATTAGGAGATTCATGAAAACAAAGGTGATTGGCCAGGTCGCTAACTCCGTTAGCGCCCAACGGTTAGCTGCCCAGATTGATCAAGTCTTAGGCCAGACTAAACATTATTTCGGCTCTTCGGCAGCTGGTTTGAGTCAGGCTTGGGACGAATGCGATTTAATAATCAGCCATCTAGCTACCGGGGCTACCTGCCGGCTAATCGCTGGGTTGCTGAAAGATAAACACACTGACCCTGGCGTGGTGGTTGTTGACGAGGCTGGAAAGTTTGTGATTCCCCTAGTCGGGGGGCATGTTGGCGGGGCTAACGAATTTGCGCGCACACTGGCAGAAGCTATCGGGGCAACACCGGTGGTAACCACCGCCACTGATCGATTGGGGTCTGTGGGTTTGGATACTTTGGGCTGGGCCACCTCGGGCGATTTGGCAGGGGTGACGCGGGGCATGCTAGACGGCGATTCGATAGAGCTCATCCGCGAGCAACCGTGGCCACTGCCGGCGCTGCCCGTCAACGTCCGAGAGCCGGGGGAGGCTCGTTACGAGTGGCGTGGCACTCACGTAAAAGAGTTGCCTGACCCTGGTAAACCTCAGTTTCGGATTCTCGTGTCTGATGGCATCCAAGTGCCCACCGACATGCCGACAGTGGTGTTACACCCTAAGTCGCTAGTGGTTGGCATGGGATGTAACCGTGGCACGTCAAAAGCGGATTTAGCGAAACTGCTTGATAAGACGCTGGCCAAACATGGGCTAGCCAAGGACTCAGTTGCTGCCCTGGTAACGGTTGACGCCAAAGCTGACGAAGTGGGTCTGCTTGAGCTGGGTGGCGAATTTGGTGGGTTAGTCACTTATTCTGCTGACGTTTTGGCTAGTCAGAGCGTCCCTAACCCGTCTAATCACCCTAATCGCGCGGTTGGCACCCCGTCAGTCGCGGAGGCGGCAGTGATGGCTCACGGTGCTGAATTGATTGTCGAGAAAGAAAAAACTGGAGACGCCACCATCGCCATCGGACGGCTTCACCCGCTGGGCAATCTTTTTGTTGTGGGGTTGGGGCCGGGCGCTGACGATTTACTCACCCCGCGTGCTAGGAAAACGTTAACGGCCTGCTCGGTGGTTGTCGGCTACCGTCCTTATGTCGCCCAAATACGTTCGGTTTTGCGAGCTGGCACCGAGGTTATTGGCATGGGGATGGGCACAGAAGAAACCCGCGTGAAATTGGCGATTGATAAGGCGCGTGAGGGACGCAACGTAGCTATCGTCTGCTCTGGTGACCCGTCGATTTATGCCATGTCGTCACCCACCCTTGAGATGGGTACCGAGGGCATCAGATTTGAGGCCGTTCCAGGGGTGACGGCGGAGTTGGCGGCGTCGGCTCTGCTGGGCGCGCCGCTAGGTCATGATCACGTCACAATTTCGTTGTCTGATTTGCACACTGATTGGCAAGTTATTGAAAAGCGATTGCAGGCGGCAGCCGAAGGCGATTTCGTGGTTGCGTTATACAACCCGCGTAGCCGCAAGCGGGTTATGCACCTGCCGCGCGCGCTAGAGATTTTGGGTGCGCACCGGCCGCCAACTACGCCGGTTGCTCTCGTCCAGGACGCCAGCAGACAGGGCGAAAATCATCGGGTCGCCACGTTGGCTGATTTCGACCCCGAATGGGTGGATATGCATTCCATCGTCATCGTCGGGTCATCGACGACAACGATGGTCAAGACCGGAGTAAACGCACAAGCAATGGTCACCCCGCGCGACTACAAATGGATGGAGGAAAACAAGTGACGAGCCTAGTTATTGCCGCGCATGGCACCCGAATTACTGATGGGCAGCAGCAATGCCGCGCACTGATTGATCGGGTGCGTAGAATGCTGCCCGACACCCGCGTGCTGGACTGCTACGTCGAGCTTGACGAACCGAGCGTGGCAGACGCGGTTGCCGATGCACTCGCCAATGACGAAGATCGCTGCGCAGTAGTGGTGCCGTTGATGATTGGCACTGGTGGCCACGCTCAAGAAGACATCCCTCAGGCTATCGCTCAAGCGAAAGAAAAAGTGGGCGGGACGGTTAACTACACCCCGCACCTCGGCCCGCACCCGCTACTGCGGCAAGCCGCGCTGGATCGAATTTCATCGGCTGCTAAAGGTTGGACACCAGCAGAAACTAGCGTGGTTTTTTTGGGCCGCGGCACTTCATTGACCACCACTAACGCCGACCACGTTCGGCTTGGCAGAGTTTTATTCGAAGAAGGCAACTTCACCGATCTGACTTCGGCTTTTATCCAGGTAGCACAGCCTGATTTGACGGCTGGGCTTGACCGCGCTTACCACAACGGTGGGCGAAAAATTGTGGTCATGCCCCACTATTTATTCCACGGCCGTCTAGAGAATTGGGCACACGAACAGGCCGCTAAATGGCAGAAATCTCATCCGGATGCTGAGGTTCGCGTTGCTGACGTACTAGGTGATTGCGACGAAGTGGCGAGCGTCGTGATTGAGCGTTTCGAACGGGCTAGCGCTGCCACGCCTGAGGTTTACTTGGCTGGGTTGGTTTTGGCGGGCAAGCGTGTTGTCATTGCTGGCGCGGGACGGATTGCAGCCAGGCGGGTGCCAAAACTGGTTGCTGCTGGCGCGCAAGTTCACGTCATCGCCCCGAAAGCCGACCCGCGTATCGTCGAGTTAGCCGAGGCCGGCGAAGTGGTGTGGACGCGCCGCGAAGTCGCTGAGGCCGACCTTGACGAGGCTTGGTATTGCCTTGCGTTGACGAATAACCCCGCAGTGAATGCGCAATTTGCTGATTGGGCAAAGGCGCGGCGAGTGTTTTGCGTGCGCGGGGATGACGCCTCGGGTGGCAGCGCGTGGACGCCCGCCACGGGAACTAGCGATGGTTTCTTGGTTGGCGTGGTGTCTGGACGAGGGCCTCACGAGACCGCCCACGCCCGCACTCATGCAGTATCTTCCCTAACTAACCGATAAATCAGCGACGAGGCTAAGAGAATGCGAACATTATCGCTGATTGGGATAGGCGCCGGTAACCCGAAATGGTTGACCTTGGAGGCTGTGGAGGCTATCCAGAGCCTTGACGTGCTTTTTGTGGTGTTAAAAGAGGGCGATTTGGATGACCTCGTCGAGGTTAGACGTCGAGTTGTCGCCGCTCACCGCGTAGAGCCGGTGCGTATTGTCGAATTGCGTGACCCGCCGAGACCGTGGCAAACCACCCCCGATTATCCGAAAGCGGTGGCTACTTGGCGCGCTCAGCGCTTGGCGCTCTGGGGTGAAGCGGTCAGCCAAAATCTTGGCGCCGGCGAGCACGGGGGGTTCCTCGTTTGGGGGGACCCCAGCCTCTACGAATCAACGCTGGCTATCGTCAAGAAGCTGATTGCCGCTAGTCAGGTGCCGATATCGTTGCGCGTGCTACCGGGGATAAGCTCTGTTTTGGCGCTAGCTGCCGCGTTTCAGATTCCGTTGAATCGTCAAGGCAAGGCGGTTTCAATAAGCCCCGCACGTCTAATTCAGGATGGGTTTCCTGAGCAGTCTGATGATGTTGTGGTGATGTTGGACGGCCACCAAACCTTCGCCAAAATTGACCCCACTGGTTTGGATATTTATTGGGCCGCCTACCTCGGCACTGAAAACCAGATCTTAATTTCTGGTGATTTAGCCGCCGTTCGCGACGAAATCTGCCGAGTGCGCGCTGAGGCTGCGAAACGTCACGGCTGGGTATTCGATACCTACCTGCTGCGCCGACGGTAGTCTAAATAAAGGAAGACCGGCTCTGACCACATCCCACAAGAGCAGGAGGGCGAGCCGGTACTGGTACTAGTAGCGTACACTACTCAGCAGTTTAAGAAAGTATTGTTTTTGCTGTCTGTTTATTGAATTACGTGATTTAGACTTCGTCTGTAGCAACGGTCTTTATTTACAAAGCCCTAAAGGCAGGTGAAATATCGTGAACGAGGATCCTTTCAAAGAATATATCCGCGAATCTGAACCCGATAAACGAGAAAAGGGATATGCGTGGTATACCGCTATAGGTTTGCAAGCAGTTGATGGGCTAAAGACCTCTGACTATCTTGCACAAACGGCTCTGCGCAACATTAACGGGGAAATATCTTTCGATGAGGCCAATGCTCTTCTACAGTCCTACTACGAGGAACGCTCGGCTAAAGATTTGGCTGACCGCACCGAGGAGGCCGATAAAGTTTCTGCTCGAATAGCGGCTTTGTTATCCGAGCGTGCTTTTAGTTTCACCCCAAATGAATATCTTTCGATTCACAGAAAACTGTTTTCTGGTATTTATTCTGACGCCGGTGAAACTCGCGATTACAACGTCACGAAAAAGGAATGGGTTCTCGACGGGGCTAGTGTGCTCTACGGCAGTGCGACGGAACTGAAGGCAACGCTGGAATACGATTTATCGCAAGAGAAACAATTTTCTTACCGAAATCTTTCGATGGATGAAATTATTCATCATCTTGCGATTTTCATTTCACGTTTGTGGCAGATACACGTTTTCTCTGAGGGCAACACCAGAACAACAGCGGTATTTTTCATCAAATACTTGCGGAGCCTCGGCTTCGATGTGACCAACGATATTTTTGCGCAAAATGCGTGGTATTTCCGTAATTGCCTGGTCAGAGCAAATTACAACGACCTTAAAAACGGTATTCACGCAACCACAGAGTTTCTGGAGTTGTTCCTAAGAAACCTTTTACTGAACGAAGATAACCCGCTAAATAACCGCGCCTTGCACATCGGCAGCAGCTTGAGTGAACCCAACGGCATATAACCCTAAAGGCTCATGGGCATGCCATTGTCAACATCCCGATAATGAGCGACCCACCTCGGGCACGACTTAGCTCCGCCCGTCTGACTGGGTGTAAAGGCCGTCTTCTTCAGCGTAGTCAACCATCTGTTGAAAAATTTGGTGTCGCTTGGCTTTCTGGTTGGTGCGGTACGCCAGCAAATCAGTAAGCAGAATCCGGCGATGCCTACTGCCAGGCAATTTCTCGTATGGGATGACACCAGCCTCCAACTGTTTAATCAGAGTTGGCCTACTGATACCCAAAAAGTCAGCAGCACCTTGGGTAGTGAGTTTCTGGTCGATAGGAACAACCTGTATTGCTTGACGACGAGACATAGCGCGCACCACGTTGAGGAGCACTGCATACACCTGCTCAGGCAATTTCACTTGCTGGCCATCTGGGCCGAGAAGTAGTGCTGGCGCATCCGACTGCTCCAGGAAACGGGATGCGTCAAGCAGCTCTTCCAGCTGACCGGGAGGCAGGGTCACACCGGCGTCTTTTAGAGGTTTTGCTGGAGAATGCATGAGGCTATTTTAATTAATAATCGAAATAATCGCAATGCATTGTGCTTAAAAGAGCCACCAATCTAAAGGATTAACACACCCGCGTATGCCGATCCACAGCTTAAAAACTAGACGACTTTCCGACGAGCAGTAACTGAACTATCAACTAAATATCCACCTTTGGTGAAGACGAACGAAACGCCTAGCCAGCCATCACTAACGCAAAGACTTGTTGGTTCGCTCATCGGTGGAGGCGACAGCGTTGATAGCTGCAACGGTAACTGCCGAGCCGCCACGGCGTCCAGTTAGCGACAAAAACTCTAAACCAAAGGGATTAGCTACTAGCGCTTGTTTGGACTCTGCGGCACCGACGAAACCAACTGGACAACCAATCACCCCAGCAGGCTTGATGCCCGTATCCCGCACCACTTCGAGCAGTCTGAAAAGAGCGGTTGGGGCGTTGCCGATAGCCACCACAGCACCCTCTAATTGCGGCGTCCACTCATCGACAGCGGCCATCGTTTTAGTGACCCCCTTGCGCTTAGCGACCTCAGCCAATTTCGGGTCTTTAATGTGACAGACCACACCGTTTTCACCAGGCAACCTAGAGCGGATAATGCCGGTAGCAACCATCGACGAATCGCACAGAATTGGGGCGCCAGCTAAAAGTGCACTACGGCAAGCCGTAACCACACCGGGTGTGAAACGAATATCTTTCGGTAAATCAGTTTGGGCGGCGGCGTGAATCATCCTGACCACAACGTTGGCAACATCTTGCGGGAACCCAGACAAATCGGATTCGGCACGGATGATAGCGAATGACTCAGTATAGATTTTCGCGGCGTCTACCTCATAGCGATAGTCAATCTGGCTCATGGCTCAAGTCTCTCACACTATATACGCGTCTTTCTGACGAAGATTTTATGGTCTACACTGTTTGAAGTTGCAGGTAGCGAGGAAGCCGAGAAAATCCGGCACGGTCGCGCCACTGTGAACATCTTAAAAGATGAAAGTCAGACACTCGCCCGGCAACGTCTGTATTGGGACGCGAAATCTCAAGAAGGAGAGATTTATGCATATCGCTGAAGGGTTTCTGCCTGTCGCCCACTGCGTGGCTTGGTACGTGGCAGCCGCCCCGTTTGTTGTTGTAGGGGCTCGCGCTTGTATCCGCGAAGCCAAGAAGTCGACCACTAACCGCCTGCTGCTGGCTGCCGCCGGAGCTTTCACATTCGTATTGTCGGCGATTAAACTGCCCTCCGTAACAGGTTCCAGTTCTCACCCAACTGGGACGGGCGCCGGCGCAGTGCTATTCAAACCGCCAGTTATGGCATTCTTGGGTGCGGTAGTGCTGCTTTTTCAGGCGTTACTGTTGGCTCACGGCGGCATCTCCACATTAGGTGCGAATGTGTTTTCGATGGCGATCGTCGGCCCTTGGGTAGGCTACGGATTCTATTTATTGACCCGCAAAATTAGCCCATATCTAGGCGTTTTCTTGGCTCTGGCATTAGCTGACCTGTCAACTTATTGCGTAACTTCTGTGCAATTGGCACTAGCTCACCCAGACCCAGCAAGTGGTTTCGTCGGGGCGCTCGGAAAATTCCTCGGGGTTTTCGCGCTCACCCAAATTCCGTTGGCCATTGCTGAAGGCTTCATCGGTATCCTGCTATTCCGCTTCTTGGCTCAAGTAGTAGGCCCCGAGTTGGAGGCGCGCGGAGTGTTAGCTGCTAAGGAGGCCGTCCATGCCTAACGAAAAGAAGTCAACATCAGCTTGGATTTCTGCCGCACTAATCGCGGTAGTAGTGGTGATATTCGCCATCTGTTTCGCGCTAGCCCCCAAAGAGGGCGCCGACGAGGGTGAGGCTTTTGGCGGCACGGACTCTGCTGTCACCGAAATTATTGAAGAAGAAGGATACGAGCCGTGGATGAACCCGCTACTCGACCTTGGTTCCGGCGAAATCGAATCCGGCCTATTCGCGCTACAAGCCGCTATTGGCTCTGGAATACTCTTCTTCGTATTAGGCAATCTGCGTGGACGTAGAAAGTCTGCCGAAGAGATTGCTGCGGGAACTTTCGACGCCAGCTCATTCACCGGCGCATCATCACCAAGCCGAGAATAATCTGCGAGAAATACACCATGATCGCACTAGACGATGCCGCCTGGGCTGCCCCCTGGCGGCACGTGAGAGTCGGCCAAAAAGTTATGCTCAGCTTGGGGTTAATGGCGACCGCACTGATTGCCCCACCTTGGCCAACCACTGTTCTAGTAGTGATCGCTGCGGTAACGCTGACGCTAGGGTTCGCTAAAATTCCTCCCCGAACCCTAGCGTTGGCTTTCGCAGCCCCGGCAGCGTTTATCATTATTGGCGCCATATCGGTATCAATTCAGCTGGGCTATTCACCCCCCTCCTACTTATATAAACTCGGCCCGTTATCTATCAGCCAGCAATCCTTGACAAACGCCATAACAGTGTTCGCCCGCTCCTGCTCCGCCACCTTGTCAGTGTTGTTATTAGCGACCACCACCCCGATGGCTGATTTGCTGTCTTGGCTACGCCGTCTAGGAGTACCAGGAACATTAATCGAGATTGCTTCACTGATGTATCGGATGCTTTTCGTTCTGTTAGATTCAGCTATCGCAATCCACCAAGCGCAAGTTGCCAGGCTAGGCGATGCGCCACTAGGTCAAAACCGTTTACGCCGAAAGTTTGATAACACCGGCAAGGCTGTCGGCACGTTAGCGCTGCGCTCTTGGACGCGCGCCCAACGCTTAACTGACGGCTTGGACGCTAGAGGAATAACCGGCGATCTAGTAATTCTTACTCGTCAACCACAGTTTTCCACCCGCTGGCTGTACTCAACAATAGGTTTAATTGCCGGAATCTGGGCAGCTAGCGGCCTATGGGTTTTGATTGGAGCACGCCTTGCTTGAGACACGCAACCTGTCAGCCGCCTACGATCGACCGGTGCTAACCGGGGTGAACATCAAAATTGCTAAAGGGTCGCGGGTAGCTCTGCTAGGGGCTAACGGATCAGGCAAAACAACCTTGCTCAGATGTTTATCGGGGGCACATAAGCCCAAATCAGGGCAGGTTTATTTGGATGGTCAAGCGGTCAGCTACGACCGGGCCGGGTTGCGCGCCCACCGTCAAAAGGTGCAGCTAGTGCTACAAGACCCGGATGACCAACTATTTTCCGCCGATGTTACCCAAGATGTTGCTTTTGGCCCACTGAATCTAGGGATGAACGAGGACGAGGCCGTCACTAGGGTAAACGAGGTGCTAGAAATGATCGGCATAACGCACCTAGCTAACCGGCCAACCCACCAGCTTAGTTATGGTGAACGTAAGCGCGTCACTATAGCTGGGGCAGTAGCGATGAGTCCCCAAGTGCTGCTATTGGACGAGCCAACCGCCGGACTTGACCCGCTAGGGGTTGAAGAAATCCGAGCCACGTTGCAGCGCCTAACCGAGGCTGGCACAACCATCGTATTAGCTACCCACGAAGTCGATTTCGCCCTTTCGTGGGCGGATGAAGCAGTGATTGTGTGCGAGGGGCAAACAACACAAGGACCGATAGTAGAACTGCTAAAAGACGCCGACCTAGTTACGCAAGCTCACTTGCTGCGTCCCTGGCAGTTGGAGCTAGCAACTCGGCTAGGCTTGCCTGGTTCACCAACAACGATGACTGAAGTTGTAGACCAAATTGAAGCCTGGCGATGAGCAGCAACTATTTTTCACCCGCCCACTGCGTGACTGTCCGATACGGGCTCATGCCAGTTAACCGTCCAATGGGCGCAGAAACTTCCACCGATATTCTTGATAGTTGGCCACCACATTTTTTGAACGCCTCAGCCAGGACGACCTCAGTTTCGACAGTTACCGCGTGGACGACGATCCGTCCACCCGCACTAAGACGCGCCCAACATTTCGCTATCACCTCTCGGCTAGCTCCCCCGCCGATGAAAATCGCGTCCGGGTCAGGCAGGGAATCCAGCAGACTCAGTGCGTCACCTTCGACAATTTCGACGCGACCAGGGGCTAGGCGGGCAACATTACGTCTAGCTCTGGCGGCACGTTGCGGGTCACGCTCAATGCCGACAGCTCGGGCTTGGTTAGCGGCTCGTGCCCATTCAATCGCCATCGCGCCCGAGCCAGTACCAACATCCCACATAAGCTGGGAGCAGGCCGGACGCAGAAAAGCGAATGCGGTTGCTCGTTGGTGGCGTTTGGTAATTAGACCGTCGTTTTCGAAAACCTCATCAGGTAAACCTGGGGTAGACCCGAAGGCTTCAATTTCGGCGGCAGTCGGCAAATTAGTCACAATGTTGACGCTACTGCAATCAGCGGAAAACTAGGAGAAAAATGAAAATCAACCTTGCACCAGGAAGTGTCACGCTGGTTGGCGGCGGACCGGGCGACCCCGATCTGATTACCGTCGCCGGTCTGGAAGCGCTGCGTCAAGCCGAGGTGATTTACTATGATCGGCTCGCCCCGACCACTTTGCTAGAGGGGTTGGACGCGGAATGCATAAATGTTGGGAAAATCCCGCGTGGCGCGCACACCCCGCAAAACGAAATCAACGCGCTACTCATCAAGGACGCGCAGGCGGGCAAGAAAGTCGTGCGCCTCAAGGGTGGGGATTCGCTGATTTTTGGGCGTGGCGGTGAAGAAGCTATCGCGTTAGCGGCAGCAGGAATCCCCGTACAAGCGATTCCGGGGGTAACTTCCTCAGTGTCCGTGCCGGAGCTGGCCGGCATTCCACTCACCCATCGTGGCTTGTCACAAGGGGTAACCATAGTTGCTGGCCATGTTCCGCCTGACGACGTGCGCAGCCAAATTGACTGGAGCGCGCTAGCGAAATCCGGCACCACGATAGTGATTTTGATGGGCGTAAAATTCCTGCCCGAGATTGTCGCAAAGTTGTTGGCGTCCGGGATGGCAGGGCGGACACCGGTGGCGGTCGTCTCCAATGGGGCCCTACCCGAAATGAGCATTATTCGCGCACGCCTAGCCGAAATCGTAAATATCGCGACCCGCGACAAGGTTGCTCCCCCATCCATCACCATCATTGGAGACGTCGCCGAACTAAACCTGTTTGAATAGGTGCGCGACTAAGAGATAACTTCGAGGTCGGCAGAATCTGTCTCTAGCTAGCTGAGGCATTAAAGTTAAGGGCATGAAGCGCACAGTTTATTGGGTGGTTGCTGCGGTTCTGGTGGTTAGCTTCCTCAGCCTTATCGGGTTGCACTATCTGCGAGCCAACCAGGCGACCCAAGAACGCGCGCGCATATACGACGTTGTGGATTCCATGATTCCGACACCGCGAGTGCGGACGGTGGTCGGCGCGGAGCCAAGCACCCACCGCTCAACTATGACGAGCGTCAACGTCGGCGATCACGATTTTGTTGGGCTGTTAGAGCTGCCGGGAGACAATTTACGCGTGCCGGTAATAGATGAATGGTCGACGGACAACATTCACCTTTCCCCGGCAGCATTTGAGGGCACGGCCGAGACTGGGACGCTTATTATTGGCGGCGAGAATACCCCCGGCCAATTCAATAAACTAACGGGCATAGGTGATGGTGACGAAGCAATCTTCACTGATGTCGGCGGCAACGAATATCACTACACAGCAACCAGCGTCGAAACCATCCCAAACAACAATCTTGACAAGTTACGCCATAATAACGAAACCTGGCATTTGACGTTATTCGCGCCATCGCCAACTGGCTCTCAGCTTGCCGTGGTGCGATTTAAGTCAACGCCCTAACGCTCACGTTCACCGGTAGTCGAAGGCCGGCTAGGCAATACGGGGGATGCGCCTAACCGGCAAGGCTTATCAGCAATCTGCCAGACGGCGTCTACGTTTCAGTGCTCTGCTGGCCGCGCCCATCACTACAACTCCGAAACCAAGCGTTGCCCAAATTCCGATACCGCCGGTCATCGGCAGCTCGTACGGTTCGTAGTTGTTGACCGTGACGGC
Source organism: Vaginimicrobium propionicum (assembly GCF_900155645.1). Lineage (GTDB taxonomy): Bacteria > Actinomycetota > Actinomycetes > Propionibacteriales > Propionibacteriaceae > Vaginimicrobium > Vaginimicrobium propionicum. The sequence goes on along the minus strand of NZ_LT706985.1, from coordinate 1,591,982 downwards.
TGGCACTGTCTCGTCTTCATAGTCTGCCCGATTGATGACGATTGGCTCACCTAAATCGAAACCGTCAGGCGCTTTCACCTCAACCAGCAGATAGGAATCTTCCGTCAAATTGTCGAAGTGGTTACGGCCATCAGCGTGGGTCTTGTCGTAGGTGCCGCCATTGGTTGTTAACCCTGGGCAATTCGTCGAGGCCTCAAATTGGCCAGGCGCAGATTCCACCCAGCATTGTTTTAGGCCAAGGATGTCTTGTGTTGCTACCAGGTAGTAGGTGGTGCCGTTATAGGTGTGGGTATTAGGCACCGGGACACCCCCACGAGAGTTCGTATTGCCAGTCAATTGCGTGGCGGACATTCCTGCTGGACGATTCGGACTGTACAACCCGAATACCGCCCCAGACAAGTGCTTATTAGGTTGGTCACCGTTCACTTTGTCTACCCAGAAATCCCAGGATTTCAAGGTATTAGACGCGCAAACACGCAGGTCTGCTCCCTTACTTGGCGTAAACTTCTGCACGCTGCCCGTGGACTCGCTGGCCGGAGTGCCACTCGGGAAACATTCTTCGTCGTTGGTGACTTTGAATGTGGAATCGAGTTTCCAGCTACCGGACGGGATTTCGCCGATGGTGTACTCCGCGTTCACGTCAGTAACCCAAGCGCTTTGGGTGGGCTGGAAACCGTCTGCTTGGCTCCACGTCCACTTGTAGGCAGGAGCAACCTCGGTCACGTCACTAACCGATTGACCAGCTTTAAGATTGACCTCGAATACCGCAAATTCCACGTTGCCGCGACTCAATTGCTGACCAATCTCATCGGCATTGGTGTTCCAATTCATCGTGGCGGGCGCTTTCTTAGCCATGATGAAGCGGAATGTGCCAGCCTGGGTCATTTCGAGGGCATTACCGTTGGTATCTGTGGTGCGTTTTTGAATAGTAACGCTGTTGGCGCGCACACCGACTTTCAACGGGATGGCCTCAAGCTCAAGGTTGGTCGTCCCGGGAGCCGTGTAGTGGTAACCAAAAGAGTTCCAGGCAATCTCATGGCCAGCAGCACCGGAATCTATCTGAGCATCGAACCTTACGTTAATCGTTCCCTTTCCAGGCAGCGCCCACTGGCTGTCCGTGCGAGCAGTATCATCCACCACCACGCGGATAGAACGCGAAGTCGCGGAGCGCGTCGTGCTCCAACCCGTCATCGACGTGCCATTCCAATCGCCGGCGTCGAAATTGGCATCTTTATCGGAATAATAAACCGTATAGTGCGACGGATTCACGGTGGTGACAGTGCCATCATCAGCCTTGAGCGTCACAGCCAGATTCATCTCGTCAGCAAATTTCACTTTGAACTGACTATCCCTCTTCGGTCCTTGCGAGAAGGTGTAGTTATCGCCCTCAAACGGCAGGTTATCGATTATCACCAAATGCTTAATCGGGTCGTCTTTCAGGTTGGTGACTGAGGCTTGATAAGTAAATATGGACTCTCTAGAGACCAGGTCAATAAAGGTCTTATCCGCCTGGGAATCGGTGGTGTTTGCCGGGTTAATTTTTTCAGTCACCGACTTCGTTGAAGCGGTATAAGCGTCTGACGCAATCGGCACGCTGTCGGAAGCCTTCACTGACGGCGCGTCAGGCACCGTGTTTGTATCGGGATTTTGGTAGCTCCAATAACTAAATGATTCAATAGGTTTAACTGTTTGAGTGGTTGGAATGCCGTGAGCGGTGTCACCAGTATTTACTAACTGCTTAATCGGAGTGAACAACGCTTCGTTGAACGCTGTCCGGTACGTTCCATCAGCTTTCGGATTCACTGTTGACACATCGAGGACAGCGGCTGACCCTGGTGCCAAAGGAATCCTGGGACTCGTGTTATCCCGTTCCGGAACACTAACTTGCACATCCATACGCAACCGCCCGTCAGCCAATTTGACCAACGAAACGCTGTAGTAGTGGTAGTTCCTATCCTGACATATCACCGGCGAGCCGCCAACTGTCAAAGTTTTCATCTTTTCGGGCGACCACGGATAGGAGAGCTCCAACTTGATATCCACGCTAGTCGGCTCGCCGCTAGCATCATACTTCCATTCGACGAAATCAAACAGTCGAGTCTTCTGCTGAATTATTGACGTGTCCCACTGAGGGGGGTTTTCAGAAATATCTTTATCGTAGCGATGATCCTCGACTGAAAGGTAAACCGTGCCATGGAATACATAGTCAGGGTCGGCAACATCAGAAATAATGTATTCATCAATCGGGGTAAGAGAATCGTTATAGCTCTTGATTTGCCAATTCAAAATATCTGAATAGGAAGCATAGGCGGGGTCTTTGGTTACCACGCCATTAGTAGCCTTCTTTGACACCAAATTCTTAGAGATGCCTGGCACAGCTGGCTGCCTAGAAACAGAGACATCGGAGTGCAGCCACTGAGCTGGGCTGCTCGGGTCGCTGAAGCCCATCTTGTTAGCTTGCTCATTGCTAATGATGTCACGCGCCGGATCATCGTTTAGTGGGTTTTCCCAAGTCGGCTTGGAAACGATGTTTAAGGAGTTATCGACTTTCGTGCCGGTGCCGTAAACATCGTCATAGGCCATCGCGACATCATTGGTGGCAATGTCTTTAGTGTCTATATTTTCGCCAGCGACGGCAAAATAGTTGAACGACAAGGTCTCGCCTGCACCCAAATAATACTTTTTTCGTACCGAGTCATAGTGCAGATTTGAACCGGCCAGCTCATTATCAACCTTGAAGATGAGGTGAGTCGGGTCGTTCCAGTCAATAACCGGATGAATAGTGGCCACCATATTGGTGTCAGTGTCATCACCAACAGTGACGGGTTTATCGGCCGCGTTGGAGAGCCAGGCTTGAGGCTTCGTCCGCAAATCATCCAGGGGTTTACCGCTGGCGCCTGAACCGATTGTTTCACCATTCTGCCCAAAGACCGTCTGACGCCCATCACTCGGCAGGGAGCCAGCGTAGAGGAAGCCGTCCGGAATTGAGTCGTGGATATCGTTTAGATACAACCTGGATTCACCATCATTATGCAAGGTGACGTTATAACTGACGTAACCAGTGCTGGTGCGGTCGTTGGTATAAATGGACGCATTTGAATAGATAAGTCTGCCAGTGCCGTCCTGGTCTGGTTCGTGGATGAAACCCCGAGCAGTACCGTAATTACAGCCCGAGGGGGTACATACGGTCGAACCAGATTCCAATGCTCGCCTGGCGATACCCGTTTCGATGACGGCTTTCTGCAATTCAGCCTTGGCCTCGCCACCAATCAGATGGGTCACATAGGCGTGATGGTCTGCATTATCTTGCGGATCAGTGACGTGGAAGGTATTCATCAGCAGATCATTTAAGTGCTCTGCGCGGTATTGCCGCCAGGCGTCACCCGAGGGATAAGTCAGCGTCAGGTAAATATAAGAATCGCCGGTGATGGTGGCCTGGAACCCTTCACCCCATACCAGATATTGATTCGATGGAGAATTGTCTGAATTATTCGGCGGGGTGCCGGTAATAGTCCAGTTCTCCCCGCCAGTAACTCTCATGCCAGGCTGATTAGGAATCTCAATAGAAATATCGCTAGCCCGCCAGGGGATGCCGTTCAAGGACAGTGGCAGAGCGTCCCACAACATGCCCGGCCCCAACACCGTCGAGGTTTGGCCAAAGTGCGAAATCTTCAGCTGGTAGGTGACTTGGATACCGGAGCTTAAAACGCTTTGCTTGACGAGACCATCCTCGGCCGGTACTCGTCCACGTTGGGTGACAACACCCTTATCAACCCCAACACGTGCTACCACGAAACGCACGCTGTCATAAATTCGCTGAGTCTGATGGTCACCCAAGAAGACGATATTTCCGAAAGCCTTGGGGTCGACTGGCTCCGCGTAGCCGGTGCTCGCCGGGTCTACCAGCGCACCGTAGGAAACCGTTAGCGTGCCCACCCTGGGGAAGAATGCACCCGGTTGCAAGTACCAATGCATTCTAGTCTGGATACCCTTATTACCCAAAGAAGTCACGGTAACCGTGTCGGCCGTGAATAATCGCTGAGAGACAGCTCCATACCCACTAACCTGAGCTTTGAATACCACATTCTTGTAGGTGCCAGGCTTGGAGACCAGGTAATATTCGACGTTGTCGATGACCCTAGTCTGCAGACCTTTGCCAGCCAGGCCTGGATTCTCAGCCACCGGCGCCAACAACACTTGCGGGCCACTCATTTGATCCGTCATCGGCAGCGCATCATAGAAGACGGAACCACCCGTGCGCTCGACATTAAGGGTGTAGTTAATGACTTTCCCGCTGTCTATAGCTGCGCCGTCTTCAACATTGACACCACCGACAGTGGCGTTCTTATTCACCGCAAACTGTCGCTTGGCAGTAACCTGCGTATCCGTTACGGTGACATTCGTTGTTGGATCATTAGGATCACCGATGATAGTTGCGGTATTGACGGCAACTCCCCCCTGAACCCCAGGGTCTTGGGAATTGATGTTTTTCCACAAATCATCCTTGGCTAGGCTCTGGAAATCATCTTTAGCCCTAGCAGCAAACTTTCGTTGCTCAATTTGGCCGCCATTAATCACACTGTCTTTAATCGCCCAATCCAAGCTATAAGTAGATTTTGCGGTAACTATATAACCAAGCTGCTTTAGGGCTGTCTTGATATTGGCGGCAGTACCCTCAACATCAATAGTGTCAGCAGGGTACGACATCATCTCAATTTTTGCGCTGGCCGCAGCATCCGGATTGGTGCGCGTCAACGTGATGGTTTTGTCGGTACGCGAGATGGTGATTGTGGCGTTATCGGTGCTGGAACATGGGTCGGTGGTTTGCGGGCCGTCATAGTTTTGTCTCGCAATATCACCGGCATACTGCGGATCAGTGTTGGCAGTTGTACCGTCAACCAGCGTCACGGAACGACTATCTTGATAGTCACAGACGCGGGCATTAGCTATCGTCACCGTCAGCTGCTCGCCGTTAGCATCGTCGATAAACAATTCGGCTAGTTGTTTCTCATTCAGATAGAACATTGGCGGCAGCTCGTCATGAATCTTGGTAGCCGTCACTGGCATTGACCCAGTGTTTTCAGTCTTGACGGTGAACGTCACGTCTTCACCGCGATAAACCTCGGATTTATTGTGCGACTTGTTAGCAGTTAATTGCCCATCCTTAACTTTTACGGTGTCAGTTGCCTGGGCGGAAGTCGTCGCATCATCTGAGAAGGAATAGTCAGCGGTAGCCGACATATTATTCGTCAGCTGGTATTCGGCACCAGGCAGCGGGGCGCTTTCTGACGAAACGGCTGGCTCTTCACCGTTTGGTCCAACAGAGGCGGGGTTGACCACCCGCAAGATATTGTCACCAAACTGCAGCATGAAATAGGTGTTGGGTCTTAAATCCATGGAGTCTGGATTTGGGTTTGTCTCAGTCCACGTCAAAGTGAATGTTCTAGTGGCCGCGTCATAGCTCATGTCGCTAAGGCTGCCGTACACGTCCGAAACATCGTAGGCGTAGGCTAAAATCCGGTCACCGTCCGTCCAGTGCGCCATGTTTAAGTAGTTCACGGTGCCGCTGCCCCAATGCTTTCTGAAAGACGTCGAGGTGGAGTCCAAGAAAACACCCTCAGGCAGGGTAAATGAATCGGTATAGGTGATGGATTTAATGTTGTCCTCACCATAACCGCGGGTTACATTAACCGTCCGTTTCATGCTCAGGGCGTAGGTCAGATTATTTATATAGTATTTGCCGCTAGCCGTGTCATAGGCGATAACCCCGGCCTTATTACCCAGCACATCCCTAGCCCAGGGAGCCATCGGACGATTGGTCAGTTCTGAATCTGACAAGGCTTTCTTAACGGCCTGGACGTCGTTCCGGTGAGTGTCCCAAACAGCCTTGTGAACCTTGTTATCAGCGGGAGGCTGAACACCTTGACCTAAATTAGTATTTTCCTGATCAGTCAGCGAAACACCCCAGATTTCAACATCGCCACCAGCCGATTTGCCGGAATCGTAGCGAGTTACGAAAGGTAATGAGAAAGTGCTGCCCACAGTAGGCTCTGGGATTTCGATGTAATAGGTATTGTCCTCCCCGGTTGCTTTCTTGAACGTGTAGGGATTCGTGTTGTTAATCGGATCAGTGTAATAAGTCTTGCCAACTGTCAGTTTTTGACTGTTCGAGCCGGCCTGCACATAACCGTCTGGGCTATTGAATCTGAAATAGACGCGGTGCGTATAGACAGTGGCTGGGTCTTGGTTGCTGACCGCTATTCGACCCGAATAATCCTCACCCGTCCAGCGCAGATTAGTGACGCCATCGGCACCAACAGCTGGGTTTTTCGAAGTGTGATCATCTGCGGCACTGCTCTGCGTCACCGTGAGCGAGTCACCTGTGCCGATATTAGTAACCAAATCCGCAGCAGTAACGGTCGGCGTTGGCCCAGACCGCTGAAGACCAATTTGGTTTGCATTATTCGGGTCAACCGAAAGCGACGGCCTTGACATCAGCCACAAGGCCGAACAGAAAGCCAAGATACAAGCAATGCTCAATAATCGTTTCTGGCGGATACTCAACTTAATCATTTGCGCTGCCCCCGTTCACTGCGCGAAAGTAGACGGCCGCCGCCAGCCGCCCAAAGCAAGGCGCCCACCACCAGCACCAGGAAAACTCCCAGCTCGCTTAGGGTTACGCCGCCAAAGAACAATCTGTTAAAGCCATCGAAACCAGTCTTCGGCCACGGCTTGTGGCTATCTGGGCCGGCGTTGATGATTTTGAATGTGGTGCCTGAAACCTCATTCGTGACCGTGTAGGAATCAGGAATATCGCGCTCTACTACCCGATAGGTGTGCACCCCGGCTGGGTCAGTCCAAGCAAACATCCAATTGTTGTCTTGAGATAGATCGACTCGCTGCCAAAGTTCATCGTCCTGATAGATTTCGAGAGCAACTTTTGTTGGCCGAGATTGCCGGATAGCCGCGTCATTCCACAGTTTGACAACCTTGTAATCCTTCGGATGCCCAATGACTTCTGTCTGAAACTTTGGCACGGCCTTAGTCTCGTAGGTGAAATTACCGTCCTCGGTGGCGCTAGGGACGGACGTCAACAACGGTTTGAACGTGTATCGAACCATCTGGTCGCTGGTAACAAAAGAATCAGTAACCACCAGATAGATACACGGTTTCAGGTCAGTGAAAGTCACGTCACCCGAAGCGTCCGAGATACCCGAAAAATCTGGATTCATGCCATCTGCCGCGACATATTCGGCAACCGTGGCCGCTAACTTGTCCCAATCCTCGTGAGTGAACTCACGATTAGCTTGCGGGACGACTGCCTGAGACCAACCGACCTGTCTTAGTAGGCTGGCGAAACGGTCAACCGGTGAATACCCCAAATCAATATTTGCTATACAGAAAGCCTGGGCTTTAACCCCTGATAAGGGGTTGGTTTCCCCATCTTCGCGATAAGACAAGGTAATTGACCCACGAACATTCTGATCAACCCGCGTGACATCAACCAACGGACCAGGTTGTGGATTAGGAGCAGCTTGGGCAGGGGCGAGGGGCGAGGCGACTAAACCAAGCATAAAGAACGCTACGGCGCCAAACACCGCAACGAGCTTGGCCACACGCGATCTGTTCGACCTCGCTTTAGCCATCATGTCTCCTAAATCCTCGCCAAAACTTTGTGGCAGGTTGCCCGGCTTCTGCCCGCCTGGCTATCACTAATTTCCGCCGCGTTTTACGTCGGCGCCTAGCCGTTATATAAGCCACACAACCAACCGTGAACAGCGGAATCGTCATGAACATTGAAACCAAAACCGAATCCATCACCACAGCGTCTGCCGGTACGTAACCTTGAGGCGAGAAAGCGACTCGGTGGCCTCTAACCAACAGCCGGTGAGTGTTGATCGCATAAGGGGTACATGTCACTAACGTCACGTAGTCCTTACCGGGCATGATTTCTAAATCGTCAATACCTTGCGGCTCGACAATCCGAATCTGATCCACCTGGTAGTACAACACTCTGTCCATAACGTGCAGGATGAAGATGTCGCCTTCTTCAACCCTGTCAAGATCCGTAAAGAGCTTGCTACTAGGTAGCCCTCGGTGCCCGGAAAACACTGCGTGGGTAGACTCGCCGCCTCCCGGCAGTGATGTCCCTGGTATGTGACCCACACCCACAGCCAACACCGAATCGTCCACCGTGTGATAGATGGGCAGGTCAACACCGATTTTGTTTATTTCGATGTGACCCATGACACCGTTGTTGGCCGGGTCGAGGAGGGTTTTGTATTCAGTTATTTCTGCTTCACTAGGACGCAAATTCAGCCTTCGCGACTGGGATAACGCGCGGTTGTAGGCATCTACTCGAGCCCACTCGGCAGCGAAATCCGCTGGCGCCATCGAGCTGACTGCGTCGTTGTAGACTGCTATTGCTTTCCCCTGTTGGAGCGAATTCCAAAAATTCGCCACCGGCGGATAAACGAGAACGCCGAAACCACATAAAAAAGCCAGTACCAGGAATATATCGAGCCGCGCGAAGCGCTTCCTCGACCTCTTAGACCCTTTCGAGGCATTTTTTTCGATGGCTATAACGCTCACTGTCTCCTAGCCTTTTGGTGGTGGTTTGGGGCAAGCTTTGTTGCGACTTGCCCCAAACCCTCACTCAACTTAAGGGAAGAGCTTTTTTGTTAGGCGTCTACTTGTGCCATCTTGCGACGACGAGCAACCAGAGCGGTACCCGCCGTAGCCATGACCACCAAGCCAATGCCGGTAAAGATCATGGTGCCGATGCCACCGGTAACCGGCAGAGTCGAGCCCGAAGTGTTCGAGATCTCGCCAGTAACCTCACCAGCAGCCGTGCTGCCATCCATAGCCGCAGTGCCACCCTCTAACTTCAACTCAGTAATCTTGCCAACGCCGCCCTCTTCGGTGATCTTGGCGGTGATTACCAGCTTGAAGTCGGGATCCTTCGGCAAATTATAGCCAGTCGGCGCTTTGGTCTCACGCAGGTAGTAGGTGCCTGCGTCCAAACCGGCGAAAGAGAACTTGCCGTTAGCCGGAACCGTTACCTCGGTGCCACCATCGCCATCTACCCAGCCAGTAATCTTGCCAGTGCTATCGACCGTGGCGCTCTTTGCCTTGTCTGCGGTATATAGCCGGAACTTCGCGTCACCAGTGGTGATCGGATCGCCAGAGGTGGCGTCAATCTTGGTTTCGGTCAACTTATAGGTGAAAGTCCAAGTTTCGTCCGGCGGGGTCGTGTCGTTCTCAGTGCCTTCACCACCCGGCTGACCCTTGGTGTACTCAATCCAAGACTTGTTCGGGTTGCCTGGCTCGCCAATGTTGGCTTTGCCATTCAGCGTAGCCGTGTAGGTGACCACAACAGTGTCATTACCGGTTAGGGTAATCTTCGTCGAGTTAGCGGCTGCAGCAGCTTTAATATCCGATGTGATGGTCTTGCCGTTCACCGTGGTCGAGTTGGTGAAGCCCACAGTCAAAGCAGTGCCACCTTCATAATTGCCAGTCAGCTGGCTAGTTGGTTCAGCACCTATATTTAGTAACGAGGCGTCAACCTCAGTGCCATTAATCGTCACCTTGATAGAGGTTTTATCAATGGTGAAGCCTTTAGAGATAACGTCCTGGAATTTGTAGGAGAAAGCGGCGTACTTGTCAATATTGGCTGGCAGAGTGCCGGTCAGCCTGAACGGAACCTTCGATCCGATGGCGTAGTCAGAAGTGTCGATGGCATGGTCAGCGTCCTTTACCCAAATAACGCTGTCACCCTGAGGATCTAGATTGGCCTTAGCTTCGCCAACCTCTTTATCGTGCTTGACGACGCCGTCTTTGGCCTCGATGGTGGTCGACCCAACAACTTTTAACATCGGGGCAGATAGGACGGCGTTAACCGTCTTGTCGCCGTCTGGAGCTTGCGGGTTAGAAACGGCAGTCTGAACAACCAGGTAATAGCCCTCGGCAACGTTTGCCGTGAAGGTGTAAGGCGCGGCAGTTTCAGAACCGGCAGTCAGTGTGGTACAAGTGCCTTGCTTTAGTTCGGCTAGTTTCTGGGCGACAGCCTGAGCGTCGCTCGTTTCGGATAGCTTGTTGGCAAGCTCTGCAGCAGAGGTTGCCCCAGTTTGACCTGCAGTACCGGTAAGGCCGCTAAGCCCGCCGACACCGTTCAGTTTGGTGAGATCCACACCGGTCAAGGCAGAGCCATAGGCAATGCCAGTCAGCTCGCCAGTGGATCCTGAGGCTCCTTGGGTAGCGGTACCAGTGAAGAGCTGGCAGGCCTGGTAGGTGCCACCCTTCTGCTGGCTTTTAACCGTTAAATCGTAGTTTGCTGCTAACGCGCTAGGCGCAAACAGCGCAGAAGAGGCAAGCGCCACTATTAATGCGGCGAAGACCCCCCCCCCATTTGAAAGGACGCAACTTCATTTTCGTTCTCCCCTCGAAGATTGCTCCAGAAAGCCAAATCCCCGGAAATGGATAAGGCTATTGTTTGGGGCTCATACTAGCTCTTTGGGATAGCTTTTGGTAGATGTTTCAAAAAAATTATTCACGGACATAACGTATCGATAAATGCGGAAGTCGTTAGCGAACTGTGCCGAGATTTTTCAGCGGCCAAACCTTTAGGAATACGCTGCCGATGACTTGGTCGTCAGACACCGTGCCGATGGTGGACGAGCGCGAATCAATCGAGGCGGAACGGTGATCGCCTAACACGAAATAGCGTCCCTCAGGCACTTGATAAGGGAAAATGATGTCGGGGTGGCCTAAAGATAGACCTTGAACATAGTCCTCTTGCAGCTCTTCGCCGTTCACCCAGACGGTGCCGTCCGGTTTGATGTCAACCCAATCAGTTGGGAAAGCGATAACACGTTTAAGGATGACCTTGTTGTTGTAGTAGAACGCAATGACATCGCCGGTAGCAAATTTCTTCGAGTGATCAGCGATGACCACGTCGCCCTCTTTGACGGTTGGTTCCATCGAAGTACCACGCACTTGAAGCACCGAGATGAAGAACGTGGCGACGAGGATTCCAGTGGCCGAAACAACGATTAGCGCCTGAATAACCCGCCACAGCACCTGAATCGGACGCGACTTGAAAAAGCGGCTAAGCCACGCAGCGATAGAAGTCGGCAGACTAGGGGCGGGCAGGTTGGGTTGCGCCTCTTGAGGGGTTTCTTGGCCGAGAGTATGCTTGGGTTGACTAAGGTCTTGCCGGGCAGGCCGGACTCTGGCGGCGTCTTGACGGGCAGCCTCTGACCGGGCAGCCCGCGCAGGACGGCCAGCTCGTTCACGCAAAACTGACTGAGATTGGGCAACATCCTCCAGGGCGACACCTCGTCGGGCAGCTGGCGCAGGGCGGATAGCTTGCAGAGCACGGCGTGGTGACGAGCTGGCTTTGCCGCTCGAGTCAAAGCCGGTTGCGTCGTCGCCACGACGAGGTTTCATCGTCGCCTCCCAAAAACCGTGCTATCGATGAATTTACGCCCTACATTATGCGACTAACCTAGCGTCACCGCGAGTTTTAGGCTGTTATTGAGGTTCGACGGGTCGGCATAGCTGCCGTTCTATTGTGGTGTTGGACAACACTACTCAAGGCTTGAGCTTGTTTATGGTGGTGTTGGACTAGACGATTGGCTACGGCTTGCTTATCGCAATGTCGGGGTGGCTGACTCGAGATTCTTCGGAAAGTGGTGACATGACGGCGCGCGGGCTTTTTGTTGGTTTGGCAACGCTAGATGTGGTGCAGCTAGTCGACGCGCTGCCTGAGCAAAACCAAAAGGTAAGAGCCTTGGGGTTCAGCATGGCGGCGGGCGGACCGGCGGCCAATGCAGCAGTGGCTTTCGCGCACGACTATTCGGCGTGCGGATTGAGCGGCCACGATGAAGCCGTCTTGGTGACGCGAGTATCCAATGACGCGGTTGGGGCGTTAATTCGGGCGGATTTGACGGCTCAAGGCGTAGACCTGAGGGCGCTGGATTTGCCCGACGGCATTTCATCCACGGTGGCAACGATTATGGTCACGTCCTCGTCTGGTGATCGATCCGTGGTATCTGCCCTAGACAATCGCCCATTCGTGCCGGCTGACAGTATTGATATTGAAGTTAGCGACTTTGACGTCGTAGAAACGGACGGCTACGAAACGGATTTGACGCTCGATATTCTAAAGAAAGCCCGAGCGGCGGGAGTCACTACCGTTTTAGACGGCGGAAGTATGAAGGATTACACCACCGATCTGCTGCCACTCATCGATGTAGCGATAGTTTCGGAGCCTTTCACCGGGGCGCGCAGCACGACGGAAATGTTTAGTTTCTTGACCGATTTTGGCGTGCGATTCGCGGCTATCACCAGGGGTGAAAAGCCGATTGACTACTGGGCGGACGGGGTCATCGGCTCAGTAAACACCGTTGCCGTCCGGGCGGTGGACACGCTGGGCGCCGGCGATTTCTTCCACGGCGGTTTCGCCAAATCCATCGCCGGAAAACCGTTGACCCGCGAGACGTTCGTTAACGCCCTAGGCGTGGCGGCAAGAATCGCGTCGCTATCCGTCCAATCTTTCGGGACGAGAGCCTGGTTGGCAGGGTCGTAAGCAGCAAAGGATCCAGCAGCCACCGTCCCGAGGAAACACCATTTCCGCCTCACGATTCCCGACAGGCTCCCCGCTCGCGACGAAATGTCTAAAGAGGAGTTCGACGCGCTTATGAGTCGCGGATACTCAGAAGCCCTGCGCGGGGATTCGTACGACCTAGACGAGGCGTTCGACACCCTAGAGAAGAATTCTTAAATGCAACGCTACAAAATTAATCTTTGTCGCCTGAGGAACCAATAACGCGCAATTCCCCTAGTGTGTCGCGAATTATCTGCAACATGAACTCGACGAACCCGGCGCTGTCGGCCGTCCGGTCAGCCGCGCCAAGAGCTTCGTAGTATTCCTTTTGACGCGCCCGAATTAACTCCTCAACAGGCAACCAGAAAAACAACTCTTTCCACTGCCCGAGAAGCAGACTGTGCCACATTCTGCCAATGCGACCGTTGCCGTCCGCGAACGGGTGGATGAACTCAAACTCGTAGTGAAAAATTGCACTCTTTATTAGAGGGTGCAGCTGCGAATCTTGGTACCACTTAAAAAGATTATGAACGTGTTCTGGCACTAAGTCGGCAGGCGGCGCCATGTGAACTATGGCTGCCCCATCGAATACACCGACTCCTCCGGAGCGAAAACGACCACTCTCCGGAATAAGCCCGTTAGTCATTAACTTGTGCGCTCGCAAAAGATCTTCCACCGAGGACGGGTCAAGTTGGAGCATTAGTTCGTAAGCGTCATAAGCGTTTTGAACCTCTTGAATCTCAACCGGATTCCCCAAGACGCGCTTGCCGTCCAGAATTGCTGTCACCTGTTCGAGGGAGAGAGAATTATTTTCAATCGCCAAGGAAGAATGAATTGTGCGAATTCGATTCTCACGGCGTAAATGGAGGTTAAAAGATTTCTCCTGCAAAACTGAGATTCGTCCGACTTGCTCGCTAATTTCTGCGACGAGCACCGTCATCCTATTCGTTAGATGAAATGGCGGTTGGTAATCATGCTCGTTATCGATGGCTTGACCATCTGCAACAGAGGTGTCAATCGTCTTGTTTCTAGGGGCTTTAGCTTTCACGCGCGCCTGCCTTACTGCCATCGTCCACTATGCCTGAAATGCCGGCCAATCAGTGATTGTTAAACCACCTTATCCCTAGGCGGTGACAACATCGCCTTGCACAATGCCAACAGGACAAAGAAGTTTTCCACGATTGGCTGTTCTGCGTAGTCAGTGACGCCAGTTTGGCTTGTAATTTAGAGCTAGCGCTTAAACTGGAAAGACGGAAAGAGAGGACGCAGTGGAGCGGGTTGCCGAGTGGATTCTTAACCACGCCAAAGCGGTAGTGGTTACCTTCGGCGTGCTGTTTATCATCGGGATATTCACCACGATTGCTGAGCCAATCAACTACAATCTGGCCGACTACGTCCCAGACGACGCTGCCTCGACGCGTGCCATCAAAGTGATGAGCGAGGAGTTCAACGACACCGCCCCGAATCTGCGCGTCTACGTGCCAAATGTTTCCATCTCGCAAGCGTTAGCCATTAAAAAGAAAATTACCGAAACCCCGCGAATACAAGCAGTTATCTGGCTAGACGACATGGTTGACACCACAGCCCCCCTCGAATTAGCCGACCAGAAACTGGTGAACAACTTTTACCGTGACGGCAGCGCCCTCTATCAAGTAAGCGCTGATTTGAATGATGCCGTGGCCACTGTGGCGTCACTACGCGAAATAATCGGCGAGGATGGCGCGCTAGAGGGTCAGTTGATCGACATGGAAATGGCACAACACTCCGTGTCGAGCGAGATGGCCAAGATCATGGCAATCATGATCCCAGCTGGCCTGCTGCTACTATGTTTCCCAACCCGCTCTTGGTTGGAGCCGCTTATCTTATTGGCGGCAATCGGCACCGCTGTCGTGCTGAACATGGGCACGAACCTAATGAAACACGACGTCTCATTCGTTACCGCTGCCGTGACCGGAGTGCTGCAACTAGCGGTGTCCATGGACTACGGCATTTTCTTGTTACACGCCCGCCGAGCGGCACTAAAGGAGGGTCACTCTCGGCGAGAATCGCTGAAAATAGCGATTGTAAAAAGCTCGAACGCTATTCTCGCGGCCTCCATGACAACCGTGCTCGGGTTCCTGGCGCTGGTGTTCATGAGTTTCAAAATCGGGCCAGACCTCGGCTTCGTGCTGGCGAAAGGTGTGGCATTATCCCTTGTCACCGTCCTTGTTCTAATGCCAGCCATCTTGCTGCTAACTGATCGGTGGCTGGTAAAAACGACTCACCGGCCATTCCTGCCGTCCTTTAAGCGGCTAGGGCAATTCATCGGCAAATACTCGATGTTTGGCCTGGTCATTCTGGTTTTCTTGCCGCTGGCTTTCGTAGCACAAAGCAAAAACGACTTCCAATACGGCAACGGCGACTACCCCAAAAACTCAGTGGCTGCCCAAAACCGGACATTCATTAACGATACTTTCGGCCAGAGCGTGCCGATGGTGTTGATGGTGCCGCGCGGGGATTGGGGACGCGAAGCTGAGCTAACCGCAGAGCTAAAGGCGCTGCCAGAAGTCAGCTCACTTACCTCTTTTCAGACGGCAGTCGGGGCTTATACCCCGGAAACTGTGGTACCAGAAGATAAAGTTTCTGCGCTGTTGTCAAAAAATTATTCACGAATAATTTTCACGGTCGACACTGAAAAACAAGGCGACCATGCTTTCAAAGTCGTCGAACAGGCGCGCGAAATCGCGAATAAATGGTATCCCGACACCTATCTGCTGACCGGCGAATCGGTAGTCACCTCCGACATGAAATCCGTTGTCACGCGCGACAACTTAATTGTTAATGGGTTGGCCATCTTGTCAGTCGGGCTAGTGCTATTGCTTAGCTTTAGGTCGTTGGCAGTACCCTTTATTTTGGTGCTAACAATTGAGGGCGCAATTTGGCTAAACCTTGCCGTCCCATATATAACCGGAATCAATTTAGCTTATATTGGTTATCTGGTTATTTCGTCTGTGCAATTAGGCGCCACCGTAGATTACGCAATTCTTTACACCCAGCACTATATTTCCAACCGAAAACATTACGGCAGACGTCAATCTGTCACTAATACGACCACAGAAACTTTCGGCACTCTGCTGCCACCCGCCGCTATATTAACTATTGCTGGATTCCTGCTGTCGATGATTTCTAGCCTAGAGATTGTTTCACAGTTAGGCACAGTGTTAGGACGCGGCGCATTCATTTCATTCCTGCTAGTAAATCTGCTGTTGCCTGGTTTATTAATACTTTTCGACAAGGTGATAGAGAAAACTACTTGGCGAGCAGAATTCGTTAGGAGCCCACTATGGAAAAAACATCACGCCCACGCTTAGGACGCGCACTTCGGCTAACGGCGTTGACCCTAGTAGCAGCCCTAACACTGGCGCCAACAACTATGGCAGCACCTAGCCATGTCCCCCTACCTAAGCGCATGGTTGCCCAAGAGCAAACCGATGCTCAACCCAAGAAAGACGAAGTCGTCTACGCAACGATGGGTTTAGACGGTGAAATCAACGAAATTGCGGTAGTAAACGCTTTCTTAGACTCCAATGGCACCATAAATGACTCCGGCAATTACACTCAAACAGTCAATTTAACCAATGACGATGAAATAAAACGTAATGGCAACAATATACGGATAACCACAAAACCAGGTGATTTCTATTATCAAGGCAATTTAAGTAGCACCAACATGCCTTGGTTAGTTGGCCTCAAATACTATTTAGATGGCAACGAAATAACGCCAAAAAATCTTGCCGGAAAATCAGGGCAACTAAAGATAATCGTTGATGTTAAACAAAATAAAAATATCGACTCAGTTTATTTCGATAATTATTTGCTGCAAATTTCGGTAAATCTTCCCAACGAGCACTTTAAGGAAGTAGAAGCAAAAGACGCCACTATCGCTTCAGCGTCTAACACTACCGTCGTCAACCTGGCTCTCATGCCGCAAACTGAGCGGCAATTCGAGATAACAGCTCGCGCAACCCAGGCTTATCTAGGCCAAATACAAATTGCTGGCTTGCCCTTCTCGATGGCTCTAGACCTTCCTAATCTTGACCAATACACCAGTGATTTAGTGAAATTACGCGACGCGATCTCACAGCTTAATAACGGTATCCAAAGTTATGGTGCTGGCGTAAACCAATTGGCTAACGGGGTTGAAAGCTACACGAGTGGCGTTAACCAGTTAGCAGGTGGGGTTGAGCAACTAGCCAGCAAGCTAGGCGAGGTAAACACAGCACTCGACCAGCTAGCTCCAGCCTCCCAACAGCTAGCTGGCGGGCTGAATGACTATGCCAGCGGAATGCACTCCTTCGCTAACGGGCTGGCGGGTGCTGCAGCCGGCTCAAATGATTTAAGTGCCGGTCTTACGCAGGCGGCCGCCGGCGCGAAGAAACTTTCTGACTCCGGTGCTCAGATTCGGCCACTGATACAGTCAGCCACGCAGGCTGCCGACATGATTGACCAGCTCATCGATTACCTCAAAACTCTTGACCCCAACGATATAAACCCGATAGCGGCTCAGCTTCACAGCCTGGCGACTCAACTTCAAAACCTGGCAGCGGCTTCATCAGCCGCCCAGATGGCAGATACCATCGCTCGATTAGACGCAGCCATCGCAGCCAACGACCAAGCCATCACGAATCTGGATGCGGTTGCCGACACATTGGCTAACCCGGATCTAGCCAGCTTAGGCGTCAACCCGACAAGCAGCGACACGCGAGCATTAACGCAATATATGGCAAATAAGGCTGGCGAGTTAACGGCCATTAGCAGTCAGCTCAAGTCTCAGCAAACAGAATTGCGTGGGATTAGCGCTAAATTATCCGCACTGTCTAGCCAACTCGAAACTATCTCACAGACTGCAAACCAGTTAGCTGCCATAGCTAATCAAGCCGCTGACATCTTGGAAGACCTAGGCACACCCACCTCTGAAACCATCACCAAGCTTGAGGGATTCTCCCAGCAGCTACATGCCATGATTAATGGGCTAAACGCTTACCTTGACGGGGTAGACCAACTAAGCGAAGCGTTAAACGGGCGGCCAGCCACCCCAACCGATCCCGGCCAAGAGGGGCTAGCCGGTGGCTTAAACAAGTTGAACGATGGCCTTAGCGAACTATCAACGGCGGCGGGTGGGCTTGCCAGCGGGGCAGACGAATTAGCGGGCGGCGCAAGCCAGTTATCGGACGGGGTCGTTCATCTTAGGGATGGCTTTCGATTGATTCCTCTAAACCAGTTCGGGGGCATAAATACGCTAATCACGAGCGGAAATAGCTTAGCTAGTGGAGCTAGAGAGTTAGTCTCGGGCACCGGCTCCTTGACTTCAGGGGCACAACAATTGGCCGACTCCACCGCCGACATTGACGTCCAAATGAAACAGAAGATGACTGCGGAATTAGAAAAATTCCAGCCAAAAGACTTTCAATTAATTTCATTCGTTGACCCTGCTAATACTGACGTCGAACGGGTGCAATTCGTTTATATAGCTAACGCACAAACAGCCCCGAAAGCTGAAGAACCAACTACAGCAGATAAGACCAAAACATCTAGCTGGTGGCAACGGATTTTGGACTTGTTCAACTAAACGGAAAAGCTAGCCTACGTTAACACCCGGCTAATAGTCGCACTAAATTCAAGGCTGTGCCTGGGCGCGCACAAAATCAATCACGCCCGCCACGGTATTAACCTCAGTGACGCCTGCTGGCGTTGGGGGGCGAGCCACCATGATGACAGTAACCCCCAGCTCGCGGGCGGCGTCTAACTTGGCGCTGGTTAACTGGCCACCAGAATCCTTAGATACCAACACTTTGACATGATTATCAGCCAATAATTTTCGCTCATCAGCCAACGAAAATGGCCCGCGACTAGCCAAAACGCGCCAGCTAGCGGGCACAGGCGTACCATCATCCTCCGCCACCCGAGCTATGACGTCAGGCAAGCCAACATAGTGACCTAACGATTGGCGACCAACGGTCAACAGCACCCGGCCACCAATGGCTGCAGCCTTGGCGGCCTCATCATGATTGGCCACCCATACCCAACTATCAGCGTGAGGATGGTTGTGCCAGCCAGGCCGAAGAAAGCGAACCAGGCCAACGCCAATTTCAGCGCATGCTAGCGCCGCGTTGGCACTCATGCGTTCAGCAAACGGGTGGGTGGCGTCCACCACCACATTCACCTGATTGGTGGCCAGATAGTCTCGTAACCCCGCTACCCCACCGAAACCTCCGACGCGGTCACCAGCAGCCAACTTGGTGCGTCCAGCTACCGAAACAATGACCTCGGTGCTCGGTAAAAGACGAAGCTGGGCGGCAATCTCGGTTGCATCCCGAGTGCCGCCCAGCAGTAAAACCAGCATTTAGCTGTTGATTGCCGGTGTAGCCGAACCAGCAGGCAACGCCTGGTTGATGGCGTCCAGTGACGCTTTAGCGTCACCGAATAGCATTTGAGTGTTCTCGTTAAAGAACAGTGGATTCTCGACGCCGGCGTAACCGGGTTTCATCGAGCGCTTAAAGACCACAACCTTGCGGGCTTCCCACACATGCAGCACCGGCATACCGGAAATCGGTGAACCGGGATCCATCGCTGACGGGTTGACAGTGTCGTTAGCACCAATCACCAAAACAATGTCAGTGCTGTCGAACTCGTCATTTAACTCATCCATTTCGAAGACGATGTCATAAGGCACGTGGGCTTCAGCTAGCAATACGTTCATATGGCCAGGCAGACGTCCGGCTACCGGGTGGATAGCGAAACGCACCTTAACCCCGGCTGCCGCTAGCCGTTTGCACAATTCGGCCACCGGATATTGCGCCTGGGCAACAGCCATGCCGTAGCCAGGGGTGATAATGACTGATTCAGCGTTAACCAGCTCGCTAGCTAGATCAGCCGCTGTAATTTCGTGAATTTCGCCGTGCGGGCCGTCATGAGATTGGGTTGTTTCTTGACCGAAACCACCCAAAATGACGGAAATGAATGAACGGTTCATCGCCTTACACATGATGTACGACAAAATGGCACCGGAGGCACCAACCAGAGCACCAGTAACGATGAGAACTGGAATACCCAAGCTGAAACCACTAAATGCGGCTGCGAAACCGGAGTAGCTGTTCAACATCGAGATTACGACCGGCATGTCTGCGCCGCCGATAGCAGCAACCAGGTGGAAACCGAGGAAGAGGCTGGCCAGTGTCAAGACTATGAGCGGCAGCCAGGCGAGAGCAGAATTAGCGCTCGACTGGAACCAAATGCCGCAAGCCACGATGAGCACGATCGCACCGAGGTTGATGAGGTTACGCCCCGGCAGTGTTAGCGGCCTAGACGGCAGCTTCTCAGCGAGTTTACCCCAAGCAACAATCGAACCGGTGAATGTGACGGCGCCGATAAATACCCCAATCCACACTTCAGCCATGTGGAAACCGAGGTTATCGACTACTTGCTGGGCTTTAATCATGTCACGGGTTTCAATGAAGATATTGAAACCAATCAGGACAGCAGCCAAGCCCACAAAAGAGTGTAATTGCGCGATCAACTGCGGCATTCCAGTCATCTCGACCTTCATAGCCTTCATGATGCCAATCACGGCACCAATAAGAACCGCAGCCACCAACATCAAAGCTGGTATCACACCTAGTGAACCGATGAATGATGGCATTGAATTGTGCCAGTTTTCACCGCGCCAAGACTCGGGGGCGGCCGCCGCGACGATGGTTGCAGTGCATGCTAGGAACATCCCTAGGATGCCGAACGCGTTGCCGCGTTTCGACGTCTCGAAT
The DNA here is from genome assembly GCF_900155645.1 of Vaginimicrobium propionicum. Taxonomy (GTDB): domain Bacteria; phylum Actinomycetota; class Actinomycetes; order Propionibacteriales; family Propionibacteriaceae; genus Vaginimicrobium; species Vaginimicrobium propionicum. Next base: position 1,571,576 of record NZ_LT706985.1, on the reverse strand, counting down.
CGTGATAAGCCAGCCAGAGCAAAAATGAAAAGTAGGCCAGCAACGATAAAGGTTGCGTTTACGAAATTAACTAACATGTCAGGCCTTCCGGAACATCTTTAGCATCCGCTGAGTGACGGTGAAACCACCGAAGATATTGATTGCAGCGATTAGCACTGCAAGCATCGCAATAATCTTCACCGCCACATTGTCATTAGCTAGCCCAGCGATTGCGCCGACTATGATAATGCCGGAAATCGCATTCGTCACCGACATTAACGGCGTATGCAAAGCGCTAGTCACATTCCAAACCACGTAGTAGCCGCACACTAGGGCGAGCACAAATACTGATAGCAGCGACACGAAGGAGGCTGGCGCAAAAGTCAAACCTGCGATAGCCAGAATGGACAGCACAGCAACAATCGTGAACATAAACCACCACGGCTTAGGTGGTTTGACTTCTACTGGCTCAGGCGCGTGCTCAACAGTTTTTGTCGGAGCTGCCGAAACCTGGATTGGAGGCGGTGGGAAAGTTGTTTCACCCTCGCGGGTAACCGTCATATTGCGCAGCACTTCGTCGTCGAAGTTCAAAACGAAGTTGCCGTCCTTTTCGGGGGTGGCTAATTTCATTAAATTAACCAGGTTGGTGCCATAAAGCTGACTGGATTGGCCAGGCAGACGGCTCGGGAAATCTGTGTAGCCGATAATTATCACGCCGTTGTCGGTGACATATTTTTCACCTGGACGCGTCAGCTCACAGTTTCCGCCACCCAATGCCGCCAGGTCGACAATTACCGAGCCGGGCTTCATCTCGGCCACCATATCTGCCGTAATCAGCTTAGGTGAGGGGCGTCCTGGGATAGCTGCCGTGGTGACGATAATGTCCGTCGTCGGCATCTGGGAATGGTAAAGCTCGGCGGCTCGCGCGTTGTAGTCGTCGCTGGCTTCTTTAGCGTAACCATCGGACGAAACGCCTTGATCATCGGCGGCGTCGCGAACTTTCAAGAACTTTGCGCCCATCGACTCAACCTGTTCAGCGGTTTCTGGACGAACGTCGGTGGCTGCAACTTCAGCACCCATCGAATTAGCTGCGCCGATAGCGGCCAGACCGGCAACGCCGGTGCCTGCAACTAGCACTTTCGCTGGCGGCACTTTGCCTGCGGCAGTCACTTGGCCGCCGAATGTGCGCCCGAAAGCATAAGAAGCCTCAACGATGGCTCGGTATCCGGAAATATTCGCCATCGACGAGAGCGCATCCATGGATTGTGCGCGAGAAATTCTCGGCACCATATCCATCGCTAAGGCTGTTATTCGACGTTGGTTGAACGCTTCCAGCAATTCTGGGTTTTGTTTGGGGTGAATGAAAGTCACCAACATCGCGCCGGGTGTCATCGCCTGGAGTTCCTCCAAGCTCGGCGGATTAACTGCTATTACTATGTCGCTTGACCACACCTGCTCGTCAGTGCCGATTTCAGCGCCCGCTTCTGCGTACGCTTCGTCCGGCAAAGCCGCTTTGATACCCGCACCAGGGCCGACAACTACGTCGTAGCCCAGTTTTATTAGTTGGGTAACAGTTTTAGGGGTGGCGGCAACTCTATTCTCATCGGGCATAGATTCCCGTGGCACGCCAATTCTCATGTCACCTAGCCTATGCCATTACTGTGACATTACCGATCAACCTTTCCAGATCATCGCTACTAGAAATGAAATATCGTTAACTTATTTGCAACCAAATATCGAATAGGTCAATAAAAAAATGGCTGACCCGTTGATGAAGTATGATTCCAAAGCCACTATGCCTAAAACAGTGAGTGACACAAGTAAGCTGAGGAGCGGGAATGGCAGACCGTCTGGATTTTCTAAATGGTGTAACAAAACTGCACGGTTTCTACACTGAACAAGTGCGAATGTTGGCTCACGCATATGACTTAACCCCCGAAGAGGCCGCCATGTTGCTCGACCAATACGGCTACCACAATGTTGCTAGGGCTATCTTGGTGCCACCACCATCCGACGAACAAAACGACACCGACATTAGACAGGCAAGAAACTGAAAATCGCACCCGAGATCAAGGTTGTTTTCTGGGATTTAGATGACACCTTGACTAAATATTCCGCCCTACGCGACCAAGCTGTAGTTGAGTGGCTGGCAAGCGCAGGCGAGATCCAAGACCCCGCTGCTTGCGTCAAACGTTGGCGGGAATTAGAAGACTTTTGGTTCGCAAAATATGCTGCTGGCGAATTAACCCAAGCTGGTCAACGAGCCAACCGCATCCGGCACTTCGTCCCTGGCGCATTGGAGTGGTCAACAGAAAAAGCTCTGGCAACATTCAATGAGATTCTTGCGCTAATTGAGAAAAACTGGTGTGCATTCCCGGACGCAGCCCAAGCTTTGACGGCGTCTATCGCGTCTGGACGACGCAATGCAGTGCTGACCAATGGCGAGCTCACTTATCAATCACGCAAAGTGACAGAAACTGGGTTAGCCAAGTTTGGCCTGCCGGTGCTTGCCAGCTCACAATTGCAGGCCGGCAAACCTGACCCGCAAGCCTTTTGGCGGGCGTGCGAAATAATGGGCTGTCAACCGGACGCAGCCCTAATGATTGGGGACAACCCAAACACTGATATTGCGGGTGCGAAAGCCGCCGGGCTACACCACATTCATATAGTGCGCGCGGATTCGCCCTACCAGCCTTCAGAGCCGTCCGTTTCGAGTTTGAAAGAAATTATTTTCTAGGCTCAGCGGGCGGCTCGGCTTTGACCGAACCACCCGCTGACTACCTGTTAAACAGTGGTGTCTGGGGTAGCGCAGAATGCATCTACTGGGGAGACACCCTTGAATTCGGATTTACCTTCGAGCTTGTCCACCAATGCCGCTAGGGTGAAGGCCTTGTCGTCGTAGGTATTGATGTATGTCTTTACCTGCGGGACATCAACTAGCGCGAAAGGTGTAGACACAGACACGTAGATGGTTGGTATCTCGTGGACATACCACGGGATATCGACAGTGCCCTTAGTGGCTGGCCACATAACTCGCTCGAATGGCTGCATCATGCCGTCTATCTTTGCTACGCAAAGAATCAAATCATAGTTGTCAGTGATTTGGGCAATAGGCGCCTTCGAGGCGTAGATATTCTTGACGGCCCTCGCCTGCTCCTCGGGAGTCATCTTGGCTAGCTTGTCGAAGAGCGACTCGTGGATGGTCACCTCGTAGCCGCGCTCAGAAAGCAACTCGCCAACAGATTCTGCCGGATGTTTGACGGCACCACCGCCACCAAATGCACGCGAAATCGGGTTGGGGGCAGAACTTACCGGCACCACCAGCACCCGCTTGTGGGTGGCAGGGCTGATTGGGAAATCTTTTTGCTTGTGCTTGACCAAAGTGATTGCCCGATCAGCTACCTCAACAGCAATCTTTTCGTTGGCTGGCAAGCCGATACGAGCCATCGCCTCATCTTTGGGAGGCAGGATCTGCTCACGCGGGGTTTTATGGAAACCTAGGCGAGCTTTCAGGCCGAGAATACGCTCTAGCGCCTCTTGTAGACGTTCCTCAGTGATCACGCCGTCACGGTAGCCTTTCATCATCCACGCGAAGTCTTCGTCCGGGTCGTTGAAGAACAGGAAAAGATCGCAACCGGCAGCGATAGCGTGCGGCAATAAATCGCGGCGAGCCATCGCGCCAGTAATGCCGACCATATGCGAGGCATCCGTAACCACTAGACCATTGAAGCCGAGCTTTCCGCGCAATAAATCGGTGATTAGCTCGTGCGAGAGCGTGGCTGGCAGCAGATCTTCGTCTTTAGTTTCGGGACTGAAATGCTTTTGGTAGGCGGGCATCATGATGTGGCCAGCCATAATCGATGGCAGCCCGTCATCAATTAACCCTTTATAAACCTTGCCGTAAGTGGCGTCCCATTCCTCCATTGACAATGAGTTAACGGAAGCCGACAGGTGCTGGTCACGGTCGTCAATACCGTCGCCTGGGAAGTGCTTGGCAGCCGGCAAAATTCCAGATTCCATGATGCCCTTGATATAGGCGCGAGCATATTCAAGAACATGGTCGGGATCTTTACCGAAAGTCCGGTTGGAGATGATTGGGTTGCGCCAGTTACGCATCAAATCGACGATTGGGGCGAACGACCAGTTACAGCCGATAGCAGCAGCTTCAACGCCGGACACCCGACCCATCTCATAAGCGTATTTCGCGTCGTCAGTAGCACCAATCTTGACTTCATGGCCGATATAGGTGCCATCCGTGCAAGCACCATTTCCGCCAGCCTCAGTATTGGCGGCAATAAGCAACGGAATCTTTGATTTCGTTTGCAGAATGTAGTTTTGTTCCCAAACCTCGGCGGCGGTGCCAGGGTTATAGCGAACCGCGCCAATATGATAATTATTTAGGATGCCGGTCAGATATTCTTCTGTACGCTCGGCGCCCATATTCACAAATAGCTGACCAATTTTTTCCTCGATAGACATCTCGGAGATGGTCTTGTGAACCCATTCAATAGCCTCTTCGTCGAGGTTGAACGGCTTAGCTGAAAGGTCAACCACTGCGTCACTCTCCTTTGAACGTGATTAAGCGTGATATGTTCTCAGGCTATCCGTGGGCGGTGACAAATTTTTAAGATTGCCAAACGTTGCGGCCAATACCTCGATAAACCCACCCAGAATCTATCCAGGCTTTCGGATCGAGCACATTTCTGCCGTCAATAATGGCTGGTGTTCTGACCCAAGAAATAGCTGTTCTGGGGTCGAGGTGGCGATATTCATCCCATTCGGTCAACAGCATGGTCACATCCGCGCCCGTCATAGCTGCTTCGGCGCAGTCAACAACACGCAGATTCGGACGTTTCGCGCGCAAGGCTGGGCCAGCCGCCGGATCGGTAATCGTCAACTCCGCTCCCCTAGCCCAAATCTGTTGAGCAATATCGAGGGCGGGCGAATCCCGCAGATCATCGGAATTCGGTTTGAAGGCAGCCCCAAGAATCGCCACTTTGCGTCCGATAAAACTCCCGCCGACTAGATCAGCAGCCAAGTTGACCGCTTTTGTGCGCTGCCTGGTATTGACGGCATCTACTTCACGCAGAAAAGTAAGCGCTTGTTCAACCCCCAACTCTCCGGCACGTGCCATGAACGCGCGGATATCTTTAGGTAAACACCCGCCACCGAAACCTACACCGGCACGCAAGAACTTCGATCCAATACGATCGTCATACCCAATTGCTTTAGCAAGCATGGTCACATCCGCGCCCGTGGCGTCACACAATTCAGCCATCGCGTTAATGAAGCTGATCTTCGTCGCCAAGAAACTATTTGCCGCCACCTTAACCAACTCAGCAGTCGCATAATCAGTGACCAGCCTGGGAATACCTGCCTCCAACAGCGGAGCATAACATTCATCTAAGGTTTGACGACTCGCCTCAGCCTCTTGCGGATTCCTGGGCAAACCGTAGACAATACGATTCGGTCGAATCGTATCCTCGACGGCGAATCCTTCGCGTAAAAACTCCGGATTCCACACCACCGACAAGTTGTCAGCTGTGGCAGCAAGCTCAGCGACTTTCTGCGCAGTGCCAACCGGCACAGTAGATTTACCGACGATGAGAGCTGGCGAATCAGGTTTAAGGTTTGCAATCAGCGAATCGAATGCCTGCCACAAATAGCCAAGGTCAGCAGCATAGCGGGTGGAGGCTTGCGGGGTGCCAACCGCAATAAAACTAATCTGCGCGCCCGCAATTTGACGGTAATCCGTAGTGAAACGCAATCTACCAGAGGCCAACTGGTCAGTTAACAAGCCATCGAAGCCAGGTTCATAGAATGGAGCATGACCAGCATTTAGTTTTGCAACCTTAGCCTCGTCCACATCAACACCGACGACCTCATGACCCAATTTCGCCATACAAGCTGCGTGAACTGCACCCAAATAACCGCAACCAACCACTGAAATCCGCATTGGCGTCCTTTCAAAACCTTGTTCTTATATTGCCGGAGCGAGATTCAAAGACTTAATGGCAATGGTATTTCATGTGGGCCCAACTCGACAGGATGGCAGTGTTCGATTCGTAACACTTTGATGGTTAGTGCGAGAATGCCACTATGACTTCTCTGCCTAATTTGCTTGCTGAACGTGTTAAAGCTGTTGTGGGCATCGACCCTGAGCTACGTCCAGCTACCAAACCCCAGTTTGGGCATTTCCAAACGAATGTGGCTCTGCGATTAGCCAAACAAGAAGGTATCGCGCCGCGCCAAATGGCAGAACGTATCGTTGCTGACCTTGATATTGATGACCTAGCTCAAACCCCTGAAATTGCTGGGCCAGGGTTCATCAACTTTAGGTTGCATCCAGAAGTGCTAGCGAAAGCAGTCAACACCTTAAACCAAGACGCTCGTCTAGGCCTGCCCAAAAATGACGGGAAAACCGTAGTCATCGACTATTCAAGCCCAAATGTGGCAAAACAGATGCATGTTGGCCACTTACGCTCAACCATTATTGGCGACTGCTTTAACAGGGTATTAAGCGCAATTGGTGACACGGTCATCGCTCAAAATCACGTCGGCGATTGGGGACGCCAGTTCGGCATGCTAATTGAGCAGATTCTGGACGAAAACCTTGACCTTGAAACCCTCGATTTGGCTGGTGCAGAGGATCTTTATAAACGTGCCAACGATTCTTTAAACTCTTCGGAGGAGTTCGCTGATCGCGCCCGTGCCCGCGTCGTCAAATTGCAGAGCGGGGACGAAGAAACGCTAAAAATTTGGCACAAACTCATTGACATTAGTTCGATAGGTTTTAACGAAACCTACCGACGCCTAAATGTTTTGCTGACTGATGACGACTTAGACGGGGAATCGCGCTACAACGATCAACTCGATTGGGTAGCGAATGACCTAGCTAAACGCGGTATCGCAGTCGAGGATCAGGGTGCGCTAGTAGTTTTCGTGGACGGTTTCGAAGCGCCGGCGATAATCCGCAATAGCGCTGGCGGCTACGGATATGATGTCACCGATGTGGCAGCTATTCGCTACCGCGTACAAAAAATGGGCGCCCAACGCATTATCTACGTAACGGACGCCCGCCAGGCCGACCATTTCGCGATAGCTTTCGCGGTAGCGCGTAAGGCTGGTTACCTGCCTGAGGACGTCGAAACTACCCATGTTGGTTTTGGCATGGTTCTCGGCCCTGACGGCCACCCGTTCAAGACCCGTGAGGGCACAGCCGTTCATTTAGACGATTTACTGGATGAGGCGGAAGAAAACGCCGTGCCGCAAGTGGCGTTGGCTGCCATCAAATACGCTGACCTGTCCAGCGGATTGCAAAAAGACTATATTTTTGATGCCGAACGCATGACGCAAACGACGGGCAACACTGGCCCCTACCTGCAATATGCGCACGCTAGGTGTGCGAATATTTTACGTCAAGCCAATAGCGAGATCGGCGAAATCACTACGCTAGCCGAGCCAGCAGAACAGAATCTAGCGCTCGCTTTGACGCAATTTTCAGACACCGTCCAGACCGTCGCTGAAGAGCTGACCCCGCACAAGTTGTGCACCTACCTCTACGATTTGGCCGACAAATTTTCGAAGTTTTACGAAAATTGTCCGGTGCTGAAATCTGAGGGCAATGTACGCGACAGCCGGCTAGCCCTAGTGGCAGCCACGAAGAAAGTGCTAGCCAAAGGCCTAGACCTGTTAGGAATCGTGGCGCCCGAGAAGATGTGACGCCAACTAGTCAAGCCAGGTGTCGTAAAACTCTATCGGGGTGCGACGCAAGGTTTGGCTAGCGATGTGATCGGCCGCATAGGCTGCCGCGCCGACAATACCAGCCGAGTTTAATAACTGCGCTGGAATAATTCTCGCCCGCAAATCAAGCAAGGGCAAGAACTTGTTTGAAGCTTTAGACACCCCACCACCAACGACGAACATGTCCGGGGAGAGCAGCATTTCGACCGTTGAATAATATTTCTGAAGTTTGCGCGCCCAAGCTTTGAAACTTAATTTCTTGGCAGACTTATAGGCTGACGATGCTCTAGTCTCAGCGTCATAACCGTCTATTTCGATGTGGCCAAGCTCGCTATTTGGCAGCAGCACCCCGTCGTGAATGATTGCGGTGCCGATACCGGTGCCCAGCGTTGTGACGATAACCACACCGGGGACATTCTTAGCAGCACCATAACGAACCTCTGCTAACCCAGCGGCGTCTGCGTCATTAACAACATAAACCTGCCTGCCTAGGCGTTCAGAGAATAATTCATCAACATTCGTGCCCGCCCAGCTCTTATGCAAATTCGCAATAAACGGCACCACCCCGTGAATAACGGGTGCCGGCACCGTCACGCCGATAGGCGAATCGCTGGGGATAGCCTTTTTGAATCTCTTGACTATCTTGGCGACGACATCGGCGCAATTTTCTGGCGTCGATTTATCGGGGGTAGGAATGCGGTAACGTTCCTCGGCAAAATCGCCAATCTCTAAATCAACGGGGGCGCCCTTAATGCCCGAACCGCCAATGTCGATACCAAGAATGTTGCTCATGGCGCTATCTTAGCGGGCAAGTCTGACACCTGCTTGTCCCATATCATCCAACCTGTTCGCAAGTTGATATAGGGTCATTGTCAGCCAATAACCGCACCCTAGCTTGGCGCATTCGTTGAGGCTCAGCCATCGCCAGCTGACGGGCAGCTTCAGGAGGCATTGGCCCGCAATGGACTCTAACCGGGCCTGGCGTATTTTCCGCGCTTACCCTAGCCAAGCCCAAAAGACGTAGCCAGATGCCTTGATAAGCGACAACCTCTTGAACCCTGGAGTGCAAAATAATATCCGTGCGATTGACGAAAACCCCACCTTTTTGGACGATGACGTCATCGTTGCAACCCCACATCAGGGTGGATGCTGTTATTGGGTGAACTAGGCGGGCTTTCTTTGGGGCACGCTGATAGGTAAGGGCGGATAAGTCAAGGAAGGGAATCGTCGCCTGCAAAACACCCTGCACTTCAGCCCTGGTACCAACAGGAAGCAGAACCATCTCGCCCTGGGCGCCATCGCTGCTGTTAGTTGCACCCAAGATGTCGATGACTACGCGATACCACCCAAATAACCGCCACAGTAACGGTTGAGCAACGAGCACCCCTTGAATACGGTGAACTGGCACCGCTTTCGACGTTAATTCGGTCAACCCAAAGGCAGCTTTCAAGCCGTTAGAGTTGCGGGAAAGTTTGAAGTTATACCCTTTGGTTACGTCTTTTATCAGCGAGCCAACCCAAGCGGGAACGAATAGCCCTGCTGGAATAAGCGCAAAATACCAAGTTGCGTCTTTGATGAGGATGGCAACCAAGACCCATGCGAGCACCCACATCGCGAAGAAAAGACTGACTGTAGACAAGAGGGTGGCACCCAGAATACGGGTCACCGGTACGGCCACTATCACTTCGTCACTTTGAGATAAGTCCTCGAATACCCCACCCTTAGGGTTGGGAACGTGAACTGTAGCGTCCTGGCGACTTGCGCGTTTCATTAAATAATCACGAAACTTGTACGCCTCTTCACGTTTCAAGAACTCGATAGATTTCGATTCCCCAGCCCCAACGTCAATCTTCAAGGCAGCAAGGCCGAAGACTCTAGCTGTCAGCGGCTGGGTGATGTCCACAGACTGGATTTTTGAGAAGGCAATGCGGGTAGAGGAGTGGGCGATAAACCGAAACTCAATGCGCAGTTCATCATCGTCAATAACGAACCAAGTAAAGCGCCATTTCACGAACGAAAAACCCGCAAAAATTATCAGCAAGCCAAAGAAAACAACCGGAATCAATTTATTGTCGACGTAGGTTGACGGGTTTAGTAAATCCTGCAACCTCAGTTCGCCATTGCCGAGATTCTCGAGCACTGGTTGCGTGGCAAACAACAACGCCAACAATACTAACGTCCACGTCCTGACAAGGGGAGATAGCGGGTGCGGATGTTCTTCAACCTTTCGCGGTAACAAACCTGGTGCCGGACGAAGTTGCTCGCTCATAGACCAGCCGCCTGAAGCTCGCCCTTTACTACCAAACGTTCCCGAAGTTTCTCAGCGTTAGCACGCCCCACCCCTGGGATAGTGCCCTCAACGGCGGCGGCTGCGGTGATTAACCTAACGGTTGCTATCCCTAACAGGCGCTCAATCGGGCCGGCGTTAATGTTTACCGACTGCATTCGTCCATAAGGGATTATCGCCAGCCTGCGCCGCCACACCCCGTGAGTAATGAACAGGTCAGATTCGCGTTCTGCGAAACCCCATGAGCGATAGATCACTCCTTGTCGCCAAACACGAAAGGCAAGAAATAACAGCCCTGCTACTAGGATGATTATTCGCCAGGGCGTCTCTAAAAAGATTATTGCCGCCACCATGACAGCAATTAACACGATGAACCATTTAATAGCTGTTGTTATGCGCAACAGCGTCAAATAGTTCGGGCTAAGACGCTGCCAATGTTCGCCAGGCGGGGCGAATAATTCATTGTCATTCACGAATGTCTCCACTATTTCGCGGTCAAACAACTTCAGGCTACCAAGGCGGGGTATCAAAACGCGATACAAAAAACGCCCATTACCCCTCGCATGGCTTTTCAGGGTTGCCGCTCGGGCAACGGACAATAGCTGGCTTTGCCAGCTCGGCTAGTAAGCTGACAGGCGTGTCTAAGGTTTTAATGTCATTGCCCGTCGGCGAGCGCGTCGGCATAGCTTTTTCTGGTGGTCTCGACACTTCCGTGGCGGTCGCATGGATGCGCGAAAATGGCGCTATCCCCTGCACCTACACGGCAGATATCGGCCAGTACGACGAGCCAGACATCGTTTCAGTGCCTGGGCGCGCGCTGCGTTATGGCGCAGAAATCAGCCGGCTGGTTGACTGCCGTCACGCCTTAGTCGATCAGGGTTTGATGGCCTTGCAGTGCGGAGCTTTTCACATTACGAGTGCCGGAAAACCCTATTTCAACACCACCCCGATAGGGCGAGCGGTCACCGGCACTATGTTGGTGCGTGCAATGGCCGACGATGACGTCCATGTTTGGGGTGACGGATCCACCTACAAAGGCAACGACATCGAGCGTTTCTATCGTTACGGCCTGCTAGCTAACCCACAGTTGCGTATCTATAAGCCCTGGTTGGACGAACATTTCGTCTCTGAATTAGGCGGGCGCGACGAGATGAGCGTATGGCTGACGAAACGCGACCTGCCTTATCGTGACGCGAAAGAAAAAGCCTATTCTACGGACGCGAATATCTGGGGAGCTACCCACGAGGCAAAGACCCTAGAGCACTTGAGCAATGGATTAGAGACCGTTGAGCCAATAATGGGAGTTAAGTTCTGGGATCCGAATGTCGATATCGATACAGAAGATGTCAGTGTCACTTTTGAGGCTGGCTATCCGGTAGCTATCAACGGCGAATATTTCGATGACCGAGTGGATTTGGTATTGAAGGCCAATGAAATTGGTGGCCGTCACGGGCTAGGCATGAGCGACCAGATCGAGAACCGCATTATCGAGGCGAAATCACGCGGCATTTATGAGGCGCCCGGCATTGCGCTGCTGTGGATTGTTTATGAGCGGCTGGTTAACGCCATCCATAACGAAGACACCATTGCCAATTACCGCGCTGAGGGCTACAAGTTGGGGCGCCGACTCTATGAAGGCCGGTGGATGGATCCACAATCGTTGATGATTAGGGATTCTATTCAGCGTTGGGTAGCGTCCGTCGTCACCGGCACAGTGACACTAAGGCTACGGCGCGGCGACGATTATTCGATTCTCGATACTCAAGGCCCCAATCTCAGCTACCACCCAGACAAGTTATCTATGGAACGCGTTGAGGGCGCCGCATTCGGACCAACGGATCGTATTGGCCAGCTGACAATGCGAAACCTAGATATCGCAGATTCGCGGGTGAAGCTGGAAGATTACGCCGTACAAGGACGAATCACCGCTGCGGCGACCGAACAATTGCTGGGTGAGCTGCAACCTGGCGGCGCCCACCAGATTGCTACCGCCGTCAAATATGATGAGGAAACCGCTGGCGCACTTGACCGTGCCGCCATCGAATTAGGCCACGACTAGTAATTAAGCACCAAAAAGATTCGGCCTCAAGCACATTGCTTGAGGCCGAATTAAGTTGCTGTTAATTATCGGTTGACGCCGGTCTTCGGCAGCCTGGATCCTGGCTTAGCCATTGCTTTAACTTTGATGACCTGCAGATCGGCCTCAGCTTTCACACCGGAATCAGCACTAGCTACCACCTTGTGATAACCAATAGCGGCATCTTTAGGCACCCGCACTTTCAAATTGAACTTGCCGTTAGCGTCGGCCTTAGCCTCGCCGAGTTTGACTGGTTCGGAATGCAGTTCAACAACAACTTTAGAGTCGGACCTAAAGTTTTCACCGCTAATCGTTATTTCGCTGCCACCAGCCACACTCGAGGCAGACAATTTGATTGTTGGTTCGGCTGCGGGTTCAGCCGGCTCCTCAGTACTTGGCTCATCGGCGGCATTCACCGTCAAGCTAGCCTTTGCGGAAGCGGATTGGCTGCCGACACTAATTTTTGCCTGATAGTAGTGCTCGCCCACACTAGCGTCTTTGACTACGAGTTCTGCGCCGGTAGCAAGCTCTTTACCGTCCTGGGTCCACACTACGTCACTCACTTCACCGTTGGTCACGCTGGCCGTGAAAACAGCCTCTTGACCCTCAGTAATTGATTGGGTTGCAGGAGCAATCTCGATGGTTGGCGCAGGCGCTGGGGCAGCGAATGCCACCGGTAATTCCAGCACTTTTTGTTGCTCGCCCGCTGCGCTTACAGTGATCTTGATGGTTGCACCGTCTAGATCTGCCGGAGTTTTCAAGCTGATCTGCTTGCCAGTGTCAGCGCTGAGCGGCTTGGTTTTATCGTTGCTGACATATTCCCAAGAAACGCTTACTGGTAGCTCTGCCGGCTGAGCTTCGACACTTAATTTCAGCTCGTCACCAACAGTTAACTTGTCCAGGCGCGGCAATGCCATGACGCTAGCCTTGGTTAGCGCTGGAACAACCTGCAATTTAGCGGAATTAGAGAAAGACTGCGTCTCACCAGTCGTCTTTACCCGAAAAACTCGCCCATTATCTTTGTCGGTGGTCTTTAGGGTAAAGGTCTCATCAGTTTTGCCGGGCAAGTCTTGCCAAGCGTCGTTAACTAATTCTTGCCAAACGATTGGGTTGCCGTTAGCGCTGACCTTAAAGGTGGCTTCTTGGCCAATGACTACGGTGACGTCCTTCGGGTCAGTCAAGGTAGCTGATTTCGAGGTTTCGGGCACGGTAGCGGCAGCCTGGGCAGGTGTGACCTCAATCACCACCGGATCAGAATTAACTTCATTAACAACTGCCCGGTAGGAGACCTTGGAATCGTTTAGTGTTAGCCCGGAAACAGTGAATGTCGAGCCTTCAGCACCATCAATCGTCGTCCATTCGCTGTTTTCACCAGGGGCTTTACGTTGCCATGTGATTGTTTGGCCATCAGCCGCATTGGTAACTTTTAGCGTTACTTCGCTACCCTCGCTAACTTGTGTGGCTGAGGCTTCTACTATGGGAACTGGTTGCTCAGATTCACCTTTTACGGTCACTTCAGCGCTTACCGATTGGGCACCAAGATTGGCAGTAATGGTGCCGCGACCAGCCTTGATACCGTTAATCGCGCCAGCCTCATTGACTTTTGCAACCGTGGTATCAGAAGAAGTAAATGCCGGGTTCGTTACAGTAAAGACACCGCTTTTCACTGTGGCCTGGGTGCTTTGAGTAGCCGTTAATTCGCTCGTCGCTAACTCGAGGCTGGCCTTCGACAACGCTTCAGACGACAGCATCGCCTTGACAACATATTCTTGGCCATCCGTTAACGGCAATGCTTTAGCGTCAGCGTCCTGGTTGGCTCCGGCAACCGCAACAAAGAATTTGCTGTCGGGCGTCTCGGTTTGAGTGGTATCCGGTATAGCGGCGAAAGCGAAGCCCTTATTCTTCGGGTTAAGCAATGTGTAAAGTTCGGCATTCTCGTCGCCCAGCACGCCGTCGGCTTTCTTCAAGGCAGTTAATTTTTCACTACCCCAAGCACCAGCAATGGTTGTTGCGATATCTCCAGCGTTCCAAGCCAGGTTTTCAGCGAAAACGTTCCAACCACCCAAAGCAGCGGTTTCAACATTAGAACCATCTGGGCGCGCTTTAGTCACCGACCCGGCCACTAGCTGCTCGACCCCACGTTGAATTGCAATTTTCTCTAGCGAGCTATCCCAAGTAACACCCTTTAGGTAGGCCTCGCGGTCAGGGGCAAGCGTTTGTATCGGCTTGGCGTCGAGGGTGACGTTAGCGTCCCACATCTCGCCACGCAGCTTTGTTAGCGCAGCTAGTGCGTCCGTCTTAACCTGCTGCTGATGTAGCTCCACCGTGGTAGTGCCGTAGACGCTGTGCGCGTCGCCACCCAGCGGCACCTCAAGGTCAAGTTCTTGGGCAGCTTGCGCGTAACGAGTTAACAAACTCGCTCCGCTAACTACCAGCACCAGTGACACCACTAGGGCAATCAGCTTTGAGATCTTCGACATACTCGTCCCCTTGCTTAAGTCCTTGGCGGATAGTAACAGCGCGGTTAAGAATCTGTTAAGGCTAAAGACGCGAATCCCTCAAGCTCAGCTTTAGGGCTGTGCAGGGCATAGGCTTAAGCACTATGAACGAAGACCTCGAAACTCTCACCTCATGGTTAAGGGATAGTCGCCGCGCAGTGTTCTTCGGCGGAGCTGGGGTATCGACCGCTTCTGGAATCCCCGATTTCCGTTCGGCAGCAGGTTTGTACTCTCAACAAGCTGACACTGGTTTCCCGCCCGAATATCTGCTTTCTCACACGTGTTTAGTGCGCCACCCGGAAGAGTTCTATAACTTTTATCGCACCTCAATGCTCTATCCGGACGCGGAACCTAACGGAGCGCATCAAGCATTGGCCAAGCTGGAGGCTGACAACCATTTGGCTGCTATCGTCACCCAAAATATTGACTGCCTTCATCAAAAGGCTGGATCGAAAACGGTTTGGGAATTACATGGCTCGGTGGAGCGTAACTATTGCAAGAACGGCCACGAGTACTCGATGGACTGGATGCTGCACACTACCGGCGTCCCGAAATGCCCTGATTGCGGCGCAACTGTGCGTCCCGATGTCGTCCTATATGAGGAAGCGTTGAATTCTCGCGTCATCGAGGGAGCGGTTAAAGCTATTGAGAAAGCCGACTTGATGATCGTTGGCGGCACCTCGCTGAATGTTTATCCAGCGGCTGGATTGTTGAATTATTACCAAGGCGAACGCATGGTGCTAATTAACCGCGATGCTACCCAAGCTGACCGGCGAGCTGATTTGGTGTTTAGGGAAGCTATCGCTGACGTTCTAAGCCAGGCGGTTAACGCTCTCTAGCACACCAGACCCGACGCAGACGAGCGGCTTCGGTAAACTAACTTTGAACTTCTAATAACACTAGGCGCCAGGCGCCTGAAGGATATAACAAGGACTATTAATGCCGTTTTCAGACTCTCGCCGTGAAGGCTCAAAATTATCGATTATCGGCGCTGGAGCCGTTGGTTCCTCACTCGCTTATGCTGCCCTAATTGAGGGTGTGGCTAGGCATGTTGTCTTGCAAGACATCAATGGCTCGAAAGTTCGTGCGGAAGCTATGGACTTAGCACATGGCGGCCAATTCATTCCAGAGGCAGTCGTTGAAGGCACCACGAATGTGGACGACACGGCTGATTCAGACGTGGTGGTTATCACTGCTGGTGCAAAACAACAGCCTGGCCAAAGCCGATTAGATTTGGCAGCATCCACAGTTAATTTGATGAAGAAAATGCTGCCACCGCTGGTAGAGCGCTCCCCAGACGCCATCTTCTTGATGGTCACGAACCCGGTTGATGTCACCACTCAGGCGGCATTGTCGATTTCTGGTTTGCCACCGTCGAGATTATTTGGCTCCGGCACCGTGCTGGATTCGTCCCGGCTGCGTCAGCTTGTTGGACAAATGTGCGGGGTGGCCGTAACAAATGTGCACGGCTATGTTTGCGGAGAGCATGGCGATTCGGAGACCCCGATGTGGTCCACAACTACTATCGGCGGGGTTCCCATCACCGAGTGGAAGACCGGCACCGGCAAGGTGACCCGCGAGCAATTGGACGAGATAGCTCACCGCGTCGTCAACGCTGCTTATGAGGTGATTGAGGGCAAGGGCGCCACGAACTTCGCTATCGGCGTGGCCGCATGCCGGATTATCTCAGCAATTTTACGTGACGAACGTGCCGTGCTGCCGGTCTCGCGGCTGCTGACCGATTGGCATGGTATCAGCGGGGTTTGCATGGCGGTGCCAACTATCGTCGGCGCTAAAGGTGCCGTCAAACAGTTGGAACTTGACGTGTCAGAAGAAGAGCTTGACCAGCTTCGTGCCAGCGCCGAGCAGATTCGTAAAACTGCTGCTGACTTGGGCTTTTAGAAAGTAAATCGCCATTCAATGCGGGCGCGCCAAACCTGGCCTGGACGCAATTCGATATTGCCGTGTGGCCATTTTTGGTTTGGTGCGTCTGGATGGGTTTGAGGCTCGATAGCGAATGCGTCTCCTTGACGCAGGCGCTGACCGTCCGCCTTGACCAGCGAGCCGTCAAAAGAGTTGCCAGTAAAAATTTGGGCTGCGGGTAAATCTGACCACACTTCCAGCGCTCGCCCGCTGAATGGGTGCTCAACACGGGCGGCTCGACGGAAACCTGCACCCCGAATCTGAAATGAATGGTCGATGCCGTGACCGCAGCCAATCTGGTCATCTGCTTCACGGATAGCTTCCCCAATTCGGGTGGGGGTTCGTAAATCGAATGGGGTGTTGTCCACAGGTTTTAAGGCGCCTAACGGAATAGCTTGGTCGTCAGTGGGGACGAATGAGTCTGCGTCCACGGTGAACAGATGGTCGTCAATGCTGCCTGAGCCGGCAAGATTCCAGTAGGCGTGACTGGTTAAAGCGCACAGTGTTGGGGTATCAGTTTCAGCGGTTAAATCTAGGCGCAGCGCGTCGTCAGACAATTTATAGTCTGCTAGGACACTTAGTTTGCCGGGGAGGCCTTGGTCGCCGTCAGGGCTTATAAGGGACAGCGTTATCGCGTCACTAGCCAGCGATTCGACCTGCCAAATTTTGCTGCTAAAACCTTGCGGTCCACCGTGTAAAGCATTGTCATTATCGTTTGTCGGCACTTGGTAGGTGTTGCCGTCAAGACTGAATTTGCCGTCTTTTATCCGGTTGGCAACCCTGCCGATGATTGCCCCGAAATAGTCATCTTCCCTAGTGGCAACCTCAGAAAAGCCAACAGCAATCTCGGTTTGCGGGTCGGACATGTCGGCGCGCACGGAGTTTAGCGCCGCACCCCAATCCAAGATTTCCACCCCTAAACCGGAATCGGCTACTAGCTGATAGCCGGTCACGGTATTGCCGGATAATTTCCCAAAAAAACGAGTGGACATGTTGTAAATGCTAGCCAGATGGTCTTGGACGCCACTGCCTGGCGTCCAAGACCAGATTGATTGATTTTATTTCGCTATGCGGTAGCAGGCTTCTCCCACAGGTTGACGCCAGATTCAACCGCATATTTGTTGATTTCTTCGAGTTCTTCTTCAGAGAAATCTAGGTTGTTGAGGGCTTTCAAATTGTCTTGCAGTTGCTCGACGGATGAAACCCCAATCAGGGTTGAGGTAACACGTGGGTCACGCAGCACCCAAGCCAAGGCCATCTCAGCCAACGTTTGGCCACGACGCTTAGCGATCTCATTTAGGCCGCGCACATTGGCAATGGTTTCGTCATTGAGCCAAGCTTTATCGAAGCTATCGTCACGTGCCGCCCTAGAGCCTTCCGGAATACCGTTCAGATATTTATTGGTAAGCAGTCCTTGAGCTAAGGCAGTGAAAGCGATAATCCCCATGCCCTGCTGGTCGCACTCTTCCATAACGGAATTCTTGCCGTCAGCTTTAGGTTCGATCCAACGATTGAACAGGTTGTAGGACGGCTGATGAATAATCAGCGGGGTACCAAGATTGCTGGCGATTTCTGCCGCTTCCTTAGTGCGTTGAGCCGAATATGACGAAATACCTACATACAGAGCCTTGCCAGAACGCACGGCAGTATCAAGGGCACCAATGGTTTCTTCCAATGGCGTCTCTGGATTGAAGCGGTGCGAGTAGAAAATATCTACATAGTCCAGCCCGAGGCGCTTCAGCGATTGGTCGAGGGAAGCCAGGATGTATTTACGGGAGCCACCGCCATAGGAACCGCCATATGGGCCAGCCCACATATCCCAACCAGCTTTTGTCGAGATGATTAGCTCGTCGCGGTAGGGTTTCAGATCAGTACGCAGTAGTTGGCCGAAGTTTAGTTCGGCCTGGCCGAATGGCGGGCCATAGTTATTGGCTAAATCGAAGTGCGTTATTCCTGCGTCGAATGCCCCGCGCACAATCGCGCGTTGCACTGCGGGCTTATGAAGGTCACCGAAATTATGCCAAAGCCCTACTGACAACGCCGGCAGAGTCAAACCGGAACGTCCAACCCGTCGATAAGGCATGCGCCCGTCATAGCGGTTTTCGTCCGCAATATATTGAATACCTGATGTTGTCATAACTGCCTTTCTGTACTTACAAGGATCACTTGCCGAAGCCTGCGGTCAACCCTGCTACCATCTGGCGACGCCCGAAGACATAAGCAACCAATATCGGCAGCACGGACAGCGTAACAGCCGCTAAAATCGCCGGAATGTTAGACGTATATTGCCCCTGATAAGACCACAGCGATAACGTTAAAACTCTCTTGTTAGCGCTTTGCGTCAAGACCAACGGGAACAAGAAACCATTCCATATTTGCAGAGCTTGATAGATGCCAGCAGTCATTAGAGCTGGTACGCACAATGGCGTAACCAGACGCCATAGTGATCGCCATTCTGAGGCGCCATCAACAGACATCGAATCGAATAATTCTTGTGGAATGTCACGAATCGCGTTGACGATAATCAACACGGTAATTGGAATACCGAATGCGATAGACGGCAAAATAATACCGATCAAAGTGTCATAAAGACCAAGCTGAATAACCAGATAGTAGACCGGAATTATCACGGCCTGTAGCGGAATACCCAAGCCTAAAAGAATCAGCGAAAATGTGCGTCGTGACCAAGCATTTTTCTTTCGAACAATGTAGTAGGACACCATGATGCTAATTACCATTAATATCGCCACGGCAACGAGCGTGACAATAAGGGTATTCGTTAAATACATTCCAAATTGATTTTGGAATACCGAAATATAGGCATCAACAGTCGGATTCTTAGTCGGCAACAGCGGATTTTCGGTATAGAAAGAGGACTGGCTACGCAAGCTAGTGATAACAATGTAATAAATCGGGATAATCACCACAGCTAGCCAAGCCCAACCTAAAACGCCGGCAACGAATCCCCCAAGTCGTTTTCTAAAGTTCATCATAATCCTTGCGCCTGGCTTTCCATCTTTGTGGCTCCTGACAAGGTGTTTAGACTAAGAGAAAGGGTTAAACCAACCACCAACAAGATTGTTCCAACTACGCAGGCCGCACCTAAATCGAAACTCTTAAAGCCGAGCAGGTACATGTGCAGCGGCAGAATCCTCGTCGCATTACCTGGGCCGCCACCGGTCAAAACATAAATCAAATCGAAGAATGTTAAAGCACCGACGAGTTGTAGGGTCGAATCGGTAATTATTGTGTATTTGAGCTGCGGTATTGTTATCCGCCAAAATTGCTTCCACTTAGATGCTCCGTCTATTTCTGCGGCTTCATAGAGAACCGCTGGAATCTGACGAAAACCTCCTTGGTAAATCAATGAGTGGAAGGGAATAAACGCCCATGCAATAACTACTACCACCACTGGTAAAGCTAACTTTTGGCTGCCTATCCAGTCTTGACGCAGCCAAGCTGCACCAAAAGCTCTTGACATACCAAAGTTGGGGTCTAGCAAAGCCTTGAACGCGATACCAAGCGCCGCAGAGGAAAATAACAGTGGCAAAAAATAAAGTACCGCTAGAAATTCGCGATATCGCTTCTTCTTCGCCATAAACATGCCGAGCAGAAGGGAAAGCGGGGTTTGGATAAGCCAAGTTGTGACCATAACGATCAGCGTCAATTTGATGGCGTGAAAAGTCATTGGATCGGCAAATGCTCGGCTCCAGTTTTGAGTTCCAACCCACGCGGGCACGCCCAAACCGTCCCAGCGCATGAAGCTCAACACTATGACGCCGATTAACGGGATTATGGCGAAAAGGGTAAAGAAAATGAGGGCTGGCGCAGCGAACCAGCCACTCGGGCCCAACTCTTTCTTGCGTCTGCCGCTAAGGCGGCTCGGACCCCGAGCCGCCTTAGCTTCATTTGATGCAGTGACCGCAGTCATCTACTTGATCGTCGCATTCATATTGTCAGCAAACTGCTGCGGAGTGATCGAAAGATCAAACAACTGCTGCACATTTTCTAACAAGGTCTGAGAAGTGTCAGAAGGTAGCTCCTGATCCCAGGATAACTGGAAATTAGAAGCGTTAGAAACCATGGAATAACCCATAGTCAAGAAATCTTCTTGCTCAGCCCCGGCGAAGAACTTGTCAGCCCCAACAGTGTATGGAATATCGCCGCCATCGACCATAGCCTTAACGAAGTCATCAGAGACGAGAGTCTCTAGGTAATTCGTGGCGCTTTCTTTCTGCTTGTCGCTAGCAGCAGCACTAACCGACCAGAAGTTGGCTTGGTTGCCGGTAATGGCTGATGGGTCACCCTTTCCACCCTCAACGACCGGGAAGGGAGCGAAGCCAAGTTTGCCGCTCTTGACGAAATCAGGGGCGTCCACCAAGAACGTGCCATAGCACCAAGATCCCTGTAGCAACATCGCAGCTTTGCCAGTGTGGATCAGTGCCGCATCAGCATTAGCGTCGGCGACTACTGAGCCGTAGGAATCGCCGAAAGCGCCAGCCTTAATTAGGTCTTGAACCATAGTTAGCGCCTCGATTGCTTTGGGATTCGACCAGGCGTCTGCTTCGCCGGCTTTAATGGCATCAAATACTTCCGATCCGCCAACGCGCTCGAAGGCATATTCGAGCCACATCATGGATGTCCACTTAGAGGCACCTGCAAGGGCGATCGGAATGACACCCTGCGCCTTGAATGTCTCTACGGCCTTCATTAACTCGTCCCAAGTCTTCGGAAACTCCAGGCCAGCCTTGTCGAAGAGTTCTTTGTTGTAGTACATCAGTTTGGGCTGCGTACCTACATTCGGGAAAGCGTACAGTTTACCGTCAACCTTGCCGCCCTCAAGAATGCTCGGTAAAACTTTGTCAGTGTAGGCAGAGGTCTGATCGGTGATGTCGATCACCTTATTGTTGGTTACGTAGTCACGTAGCGTGCCACCGCCCCAGCTAAAGATTAAGGTTGGCGGGTTGCCGGAGCCAACAGCGGTACGAATCTTTTCTTTGTAGGCATCGTTGGCAAACCACTCAGTGTCAATGGCCTGATCTGGATTAGCCTTGCTCCAATTCTCAAAGGAGTCACGCCAGATGATCTCGTGAGTTCCACCTGTTACCACCCACGCGGAAGCGTTAGCTGATCCGTCAGCTCCACCAGGCTGGGCACCGCCACAGCCAGTCAGCATGACAAGACCGGCGAGCAAACCTGCGCCAAGGCCTAGCAGCTTCTTTCCTTTAGCATTCATGTCATTCCTTTCTTTCGATCAACACCGATCGATAAGTTCCAACTCGGTTGACAACGGAATCTGGGTTTAAGACAAGTAGCCTAAATCTCAGATTCCCATTTGGGATTTTGTTTAGTAGTAAACTAAAATAATTTGTTTTGGCTAATTTTCCAGACTTTCTGTAACAAAAATGTGTCTTTTTGCCCCCTACTGTCGGTGGGGTACTTCCGTTAAACCAGGGTGTGCTATGAGCTAGCTATCTTAGGCTCCTGACTGACCGCCAAAAAATCTCGAGCCAGCCAGGAGCCAGAAAATTTACCAAATCTGAATTTTTTCTCCTGGCTTTGGCGCGCACGCCAGCGGCCCAGGAATCGATTCAGCTTCGTCTCTAGCTTTGCCGGTTAGATCTTCACTGATGCATAGTGGGCTACCGTCCAACTCCTCAAATGGGGCTTGAGGGAAGTACGCCCATGGCAGATCCGTGCCGTATACCCGCCCAACTTTCGGCAGATCAGCAACATCCAGATCCTTTAACGTCAGATAAGCATGGCAGCCCTCGACAGTTACCTCAACTGAAGCATTGTCTCGGCTGACAGAAGCATTCGTTTCTTTGCAGTAGGGCTTAGCTCCAGCAAAGTACGAGTTATCCCGAATAGTCACGGGCAGCCAACGTCCGTAATAGCGCTCGTGGTCCTGGGCGACACTGCTCAACGCGGAAATGAACGCGTCCATGGACTCATCACACTTGTCATAACCACATGTGCCGTAATTGGCTTGCTCATACATATCGTTAGCTTTGCCATACGCACGTTCTTTGTCACCCGCAACAAAGACGTTGCCTATCCACCGATCATCACCGCCAGGGAAGGTGGCATAGCCAGCAACCTGCGTCGAGTGCGCAACGTGGTAGGGAGTAGCTCTATCCATCTGCTGAGTTAAGCGCACAGTGCCGGCCAGCAAGTTATGGATGAAAGCCCCGCCTTGGCTAAAGCTTTCGAAAGAAACCGGCGAAGCCAAAACATTATTCTCAACGACGAATGGCCCGTGGCTTACCTCAATAAATAGGTCGCGGCTATTGGAGTGATACACATTTCTAGACACTCGGGTGCCCTGCGTTTGCCAGTCTAGCCAAGTGCCCAACGTGCAATCATGAATGTGATTGTGTCTTAGCACTACGTCAATGGCGGCATGCAGTTTAATGCCCGCTAATTCATGACCGAAAAATTCGCGTCTAGTAGCGATGCGATGAATGTGGTTATTTTCTATCGTCGAGAAAATACATCCAAGGTGGCCAACGATACCTGTTTGGCCACAGTCGTAAATGTGGTTATTCCTTACGATATGGGAACCAATATGTTCCTTATCCCAACCAATGTGACGAGCCGCAAAAACTGACTCTAACTGGTATTGGTAACCCGGCTTATCTTGCCGCACAGTAGCAAAGTTTTGGCCAGTAGAACGCTCTTTACCCAAGGAGATACCAGAGCACTTGGAATCGTGAACATCGTTATTCTCGATGATCCAGCCTTTAGCCCAATTCGGGCCAATCAGACCGATCTGTTCAGCAGTCGGTGGCGCCCACTGGGTAGCTGCCTGGCACAACTCGAAACCGCGAACAGTGATGTAATCAATGTGATTGCTTTCCGGGGTAAAAACTGTCGGGCGGACATTTATTTCTACCAACTCAGCGTTGGGGTCAGCATCACCGAAATTCGCCCAAATTGTCGTTTTTTCGGTGTCAACCTCGCTAAACCAGCGCCTTGCCGTCCAATCCGGGTCGGCAGCCGGGACGACTGTTTGCGTCCAGTCATCGAAAAGCTCTGTCACGACTTTGCCGGATTTTACTTCGTCGACATCATCGGCTTCGTTTAGGCTGCGCCCATTCAAATAGACGTCGCCTAGATGCTTTCTTGGGCCGTCCACATTCGGGTTAGGACGCACCACCCAGTCGCCGCTCAGCTCGATAGCGAATGGGTTGAAATCCCCAAATAATTCATTGGGAACTTCGGCCACCCAGGTATTTTCGCCAACTGACCGCCAATTTTTAACTTCTTCGGAACCTTTAATGACTACATGCTCATTATCAGCGGCTTGATATGTGATTCGGCTATTTTCGTTCCTACCACCGCGCTTGGGTTTCACCCACTCGCGGTATTGCCCTTCATGGACGATAACTGTATCGCCGGGCATGGCAATTTGAGCGGCGTGATTTATGGTACGTAGTGGCGCTGAAATACTGCCTTCTGCGTTGTCACAGCCGGATAAACTAACGTGAATTTCCATAACTAAATTTCTTTCTCTGAACTTCTTCGTTCGCTTGATTGGTTACCGTTGGGGATGAACAACAATTTTCATAGTTGTTGGTGCATGCTTAGTTTCAAGCATCTTGTCAACGTCCGCTAAACCGTAATGGTCGGTAACCAGAGTGTCTAAATCAACCTTCCCGCTAGCCACCATCTCGATAGCGTCAGGCCAGGTATTGCTATACCTAAAGATGCCCGTCACTTTAATTTCACGAGAAGTGATAAACGCGACTGGCAAGCTAATATCGTCGTCGCCCAGCCCAACCAACACCGCAGTACCATTAGGGGCAGTACGGAAAATCCCGTCACGAACGGCGGCCGTCACTCCAGTAGCGTCAAAGAACGCATCGAATTTTTTACCTTCCAGCACCTCGTCTCCCGGCGCACAAGCAAGCGTTGCACCAAGACTTAGAACAAGCTCTCGCCGCTCAGCAACTGGATCTACGATGACGATTTGGCTCGCCCCCAAAGCTTTCGCAACCTGAGCAATGCAGCAACCTATCGGGCCGGCACCAGAAATGAACACTGTGTCGCCAAACTTCAAATTAGCTTTTCTAGCCGCAGCAATAGCTACGCTCAATGGCTCCATTAAAGCCGCTGCATCCCAACTAATCTCATCAGGAATAGGGTGAGCGAAATCAGACTGAATGATCGCATATTCGCAAAAGGCACCATCAATCGGTGGGGTGGCGTAAAACTCCATTTCCGGGCATAGGTTGTAGTGACCAGTCTTGCAATAGTCACAAACTCGGCAGCATTTTTGTGGCTCGATAGAAACTCGCTCGCCGATTCGCTTCGGATCCGCGTCAGGACCGACAGCAACTATTTCCCCAGAAGCTTCATGTCCAAGAATCATCGGAGCGTTAACGATAAAATCGCCTATTCTGCCGTTCGCGTAATAGTGGACGTCAGAACCACATAACCCCACGGAGATCATCTTCACCAAGACTTCATCTCCACTAGGAGTTGGTATTGGGCGCTGTTCTAAAGCTATTTCGCCTTGACGAACTAACACGCTGGCGCGCATTGAACCCGATTTGTCAGTCATCTATTTTTTATCCTCTGGATTGATTTGCCACGCGGCAACCAACCGCGCCGCCGCGTCGTAGGCACGACGCACTTCTGGATGATGATCGTCTCTTACTTGAGCAACCTCACCTAAGGACCACTGTGGAGGCTCAGGATCTTGGCTTAGCGTCCAAGCGGCTTGTTTGGCAGCACCGTCGGCTACATACTCCCCTGACTGGGGAACGCTAACCGGCACACCAAGCACGCCAGGGGCAAGCAATCGAACTGCCTTCGAGTTAGCGCCACCACCGATCAACGCCACCGAATTAATTTCAACCCCTTGAGCGCGCATTGCATCCATCCCTGCACCCATCAAACACAACAGCCCTTCGACGGCAGCTCTAGCGTAAGACTGCGGGTTAAGCGACTCAGGGGTCATGCCGAATAATGTGCCTGTGGCATTCGGCAAGTTGGGTGTGCGCTCTCCTTCGAGGAAAGGCACATGAACCAACCCATTAGCTCCCCAGGGCGCTTGTAGTGCTAACTCATCAAATTTGTCGTAGTCAACCTGGAGAACACGGCGGGCAGCCTCTAATATTCTTGCCCCGTTTAGGGTGCATGCTAACGGCAAGAATCGTCCGCTAGCGTCGGCGAAACCAGTAACTAATCCTGAGGGGTCGTGAGTGCAGGTACCAGATACCGCAGCTACCACGCCGGACGTGCCGATTGAGACGGAAACCTCACCAGCACGTAGACCTAAGCCCAGCGCCGCTCCTGCATTATCGCCGCAGCCTGGTCCCAAAATCATTTCCGGCCAGCGATTAGCGTCAGCATTACCAACTGGCTGATTTGGCTTCAAGAGCCTCGGCAACTGAATATTTTTGACATCGTTTTCTGATCTTCGCAAAGCCAAGGCTAGAAGATCGTAGCGGTACTCATTGGCAACCGAATCCAGGTATCCAGTACCAGAAGCGTCTGATCTGTCAGTGGCAAGATCACTCAATCTTTTCGCGCCTTGGATTTTCCACGTCAACCAGTCGTGGGGTAAGCAGATTGCAGCTATTCGGCTAGCATTTTCTGGCTCATGATCAGCCAGCCACCTCAGTTTAGTTACGGTAAGTGACGCAACAGGTACCGAACCAATTGCCTTAGCCCAAAGCTCGCGTCCGCGCTGGTAGTCACCACCACCCAGCTCAGATATTAAATCCTCAGCTGCTTGGGCAGAGCGGGTGTCATTCCACAACAACGCGGGACGAATCACCTCGCCGTCTGCATCCAAACAAACCATGCCGTGCTGTTGACCGCCGACTGCTAGAGCTGACACATCGTCTAGCCCACCAGCTTCGTCCACTGCCTGCAAAAAGGCTTGCCACCAAGCACTAGGCGCAACTTCGGTGCCTTCTGGATGGCTGGCTCTACCTTGACGCACCAATTCACCAGTGTGAGCGTCGCGAATGACTATCTTGCATGATTGAGTTGACGAATCAACTCCGGCAACTAAGACCCTAGACATCTATCTCCTCATCATCGAGCGAAAATAATTGGGTACCTACCGACCACCTTGCCAGACACTCAGATGCCAATGTGCCCGGCTAAAATTTTTTGCGTAATTGCGCTAAAGCCATGTTTAGTTTTATTGCAAAACATAATACTCACGACGGTGATAGATTTTCAACCATGAAGGCACCACAATCTTTGATGCCTAGTTTGCATGAGGCGAAGGGCAAGCGAGGCAGCGCAGCCAGTTCAAGTGGGGTGCGCGCCCAGACATTGCGCGCCACCAACCTTTCGCTGGCATTGAAAAACATCCTTAAAAACCCCGGCTCGACATCGAGATCCAGCATTGCCGGGACAACTGGCACCACCAGGGCTACAGCGTCACGGCTAGTTGATGAGTTAGTTAGCGCAAATATCGTCGAAGAATTTGAGCCAACCGCCGAGTACGGACGCGGCCGTCCACCAGTCTTCTTGGCTCCAAAGCCCCTAACTGTATTGGCTTTAGGATTGGAAGTTAGCGTCTCATATTTATCTGCTCGACTCATTGATTTAACTGGCGAGACGATCAGCGAAAAGATGGTTTTCGACGATTTTGCGGACTCGAATCCGCCGGAGGTCATGACGCGATTATCTAAACTGGCTCGCCAGGTGATGCCTAAAAATCTTTCTGACGCCATTTTTGTCGGTAGCGGCTTGGCGATTCCAGGCATTGTCTCTAAAACTCATCTGCACATCGCGCCAAACCTAGGCTGGCGCAACCTTTCCCAGGCCGAGCTGCTGGCACCGTTGGCCGAGTTCAACGTCCAAGTGGTCAGAAATGAAGCAGATTTAGGCGCCTACGCCGTAGCCATGCCGAAACCAGGCGTCCCCGATGGGCCGGCATCATTTATTTATGTGTCTGGCGAGGTTGGCATCGGCGGCGGAATCATAATTAACCATCAACCTTTGCCTGGCACACACGGCTGGTCGGGTGAGATCGGTCACATCTCCACTGACCCAAACGGGCCGTCCTGTCGTTGCGGGTCGAATGGTTGTTTGGAAGCATATATCGGCCAGCGTTCTCTACTGGAAAGATCACGGTTACCAAAGACAGCCAGCTACGAGGATCTACTATTAGCGGCCAAAGATGCTAAGTCTCCAGCGCATCAGGCCTTGAAAGAGGGCGGATTAGCGTTGGGACGAGCCTTGGCTACCGTCATCAATTTATTGGACATTCCGACGGTTGTCATTGGCGGTTCGGTAGCCAAAATTGCGCCAGTCTTAAAACCGATAGCCCTGGACGAAATGAAGATACGGGTATTGCAATCGAAATGGCTACAACCCGAAATCATCATTGCGGACGAATCCAGCCAATTCGCCACCCAAGGGGCGGCACACATGGTGTTACAGAAACTGGTAGAAAACCCGCTGTATTGGACGCATTCGAGACTTTGACCACCAGTTACTCTGGACGCAACCCGGCGAACTAACGGGCAGCCTTAATCATTCTGGACGCAACACGGCAAATGGATCAGTGACCACCAACTGCCTAGTGGTGAACCTAAATAGTCGAGCCGGACGACCCCCTTTGGCGTCCGGTTGCGAAAACTTATCGGTGCACACTAACTGACCACGCCTAGTTAATATCCGCTGCAGATTGGTTGGAGCAACGGAGTGGCCAAGCGCGGCAACGTAGACGCTACACAGCTGGCTGATGGTGAACTCTTGGGGCACCAAGGCGAAGCCAATATTGGTATAGCTCAACTTGGCGCGCAGTCGGGCGAGAGCACCCGCCACAATGTCGGCGTGGTCAAAAGCCATCTGGCCAGTGCGGCTGACCGGCACCCATTTTGCCCCAGCCGGCAAATGCGTCGTCAACCCCAAGGGAGCTAACCCAAGATAACTCGTTCCAATGGTGCGCTGAGCCGGATCGCGAAAGGGATCAGATCGGGTATCCAGCTGTTCTAAATAAGTCAGGCCACCGATATCAAATTTTTGGGAAAGATGACGCAGAACCGAATCGGCAATGCCCTCGTCCGCCTCAACTGCCCCGCTTGGCAAGGCGAAATGACCAATAAAAGGCGCGCGCTGTCGTTTGGAGACCAAAACACACAGCTTCATCTCGTCATCGATTTGGCGGACTTGAAGCAGTGCGCCAATCGCTTCGTGCCGATATAAGGCCACGCCGGCAACGTCTCGAGCTGGTTTGTTGGTCACAGACAAGAGGATAGCCGATTGGAGTTTTCGCCTGCCAGGCGTTAACCTATTTGAGTGCTACCCACTTAAGGAGTAACCATGACCAGCACCCTTGAAGCCACCACTTCCCAATGGCAAGCCGAGGTTCGCCGGCTAGCGCGCGAGCGGGACGCAGTGATACTCGCCCACAATTACCAGGCGCCAGAGATTCAAGACGTAGCCGACCATGTCGGAGATTCCTTGGCGCTGTCGCGAATCGCTGCGACGTCCAATGCCTCGACCATCGTCTTTGCTGGCGTGCATTTCATGGCCGAAACAGCGAAACTACTATCCCCTGACAAGCGGGTATTGATTCCTGACCAAAACGCTGGATGTTCCCTTGCAGACTGCATAACCGCCGACCAATTGCGGGCATGGAAAGCCGAACACCCTAACGCAGTAGTCGTCTCCTATGTAAACACCACCGCAGCAGTGAAAGCAGAAACCGACATTTGCTGTACCTCATCTAATGCGGTTGACGTGGTGCGATCAATACCCGAAGAGCGAGAGATTTTATTCTGCCCAGACCAATTCTTAGGCGCCCATGTTCGACGAGTGACTGGACGCAATAACATCTTTACCTGGATGGGCGAATGCCACGTTCACGCCGACATTTCCCCTAATCAGCTAGTTTCAGCAGTGCAGCAAAGCGGAAACGCGAAACTCTATATTCACCCGGAATGCGGCTGCACCACCAGCGCACTGTGGTTGGCAGATAAAGGTGACTTAGACCTAGAAAATACTTTGGTGCTTTCCACCGGCGGAATGTTGGATACTGCCCGAAAAGAACAGGGCGACAAGGTCTTGGTTGCTACCGAAGTGGGCATGCTGCACCAACTTCGAGCAGTCAACAAACACACAGATTTTCAACCGGTAAACCCTGGCGCAGTATGCCCATTCATGAAGATGACAACCCCCGAAAAACTGTTAGCTTGTTTAGGCGACCCAGCCGAGACTAAACGATTCGAAGTAAACGTTGCGGAAGACATTGCCGTGCGGGCGAGAGCCGCTGTAGAGCGCATGATTAAAATCGGCCAACCTGGTAGCGGGGAATAGTGTTAGCCACTCAACCAGTTTTCACCCGCCAAACCGACGTGGTTGTTGTCGGCACCGGCGCAGCAGGGTTATCAGTGTTAACGCATTTAGCGGACGCTGGAATCGACACTATTGCCGTGACTCGCGGCGTGGTCACCGATTCATCGACAGATTGGGCCCAAGGCGGTCTGGCGGCTGTCTTTGCCCCTGGGGACAGCCTGGACGCTCACATTCAAGACACCCTGGAGGCTGGCTGCGGGCTATGCGACCCGCTAGCGGTTAGTGATTTGGTGCATTCAGCGCCAGGAGCTATCAAAAGACTCATCAGTTTGGGAGCGCAATTTGATCGCAAACCTGACGGCGACCTGGATCTACATTTGGAGGGTGGCCACTCGGCAAACCGTATTGTTCACGCCAATGGTGATGCGTCCGGTGCGGAGGTGGAGCGCACACTTTGGCTGACTCTGCAATCTGCCCTAGCCAGCTCAAAAACAACCTTGTTAGAGCACACTCGGCTAATAGACGTGCTGACAGATTCGTCTGGGTGCGCCTGCGGGATTCGAGTGCTTAGCGCTGACGGCGTTGGGGACATTTTGGCTAACGCAGTGGTGTTGGCCAGCGGAGGGCTTGGTCAACTGTGGTCAATCACCTCGAATCCGCCGGTGGCTACGGGTGATGGGATAGCTGCCGCGTTCCGGGCGGGGGCTGAGATTCGCGATTTAGAGTTCACCCAATTTCACCCAACCATCTTGGCTGACGCACGCGCTAGTGAGCGCGGAATTCTCATTTCGGAAGCTGTACGCGGCCATGGGGCAAAGTTGATCAATTCCCGTGGCGAGCGGTTCATGGTGGGCAAGCACCCGTTGGCTGAGCTGGCACCACGTGATGTGGTCTCTGCCGAAATAATGGCTGAACTAGAGCGCTCCGGTGAACCGCACGTCTATTTAGACACTCGTCACTTTGGCTCCAAAGATTGGCAGCGCACTTTCCCGGCGATTCTGCAAATGTGTCGGGAGCGCGGGGTAGACCCGGTCACCGAGCCGATTCCTGTACATCCGGCTGCGCATTATTCTTGCGGCGGCGTCAAGGCTGATTTGTGGGGACGCACTAACGTGCCCGGTCTATATGCGGTGGGTGAAACAGCGGCTACCGGCGTACAAGGTGCCAATCGTCTCGCATCGAATTCACTAACAGAAGCCCTAGTCAGCGGCGACAGGTTAGGAAAAGATTTGGCTTTAGGCTCGCACAATCGGCCGGGTGCTCCAGCACCTCAACCGACACAATCATGTGTGTGGGATGAATCGATAATGACCATAAAACAGTCAATGGACAAATACGGTTTTGTTACTCGAGACGAGGATGGTCTAAAACGTCTGGGTGCAGTGCTCGATACGCTACCCACAGCAGATTTCAGCGATCAGGCATTAACGGCGACGAATCTTGCCCAAGTAGCAGCGATCATTCAGCAAACGGGGCTAGCTCGCACGGAGTCGCGGGGCTGCCATCGCCGTCGCGATTACCCAACGCGCGATGCCAAATTGGCGTCACGGTTTAGCGTTCAACTGATTAACGGAAAGATTATCCTTAGAGATGACCCGCTGCCCAAAAGGACGAAAGTTAGGTGTGTGGCATGAGTGAGCCGTTGAATGCTGACATAGCCCGCGCAATCGAAATCGCGTTAGACGAAGATTTGAGGCTTGGCCCTGACATCACCACCCAAGCTACCGTGGCAGCCAACCAGCAAGGCCGAGCGTTAATCGTGGCTAGGGAGCCTGGGGCTATCGCTGGGGTGCCGGTGGCGGTCGACGTCCTTTATGAGGTGGCGTCGCGGCTAGGTGAACAGGCGCAGGCGAAGGTGATTCGTCAGGATGGCTCGCACGTTGCGGCCGGCGAGGCAATACTTGAAATCACCGGGTCGGTGCGCGTCATATTGAGCGCCGAGCGCACAATGTTGAACTTTTTGGGGCAACTTTCTGGCGTGGCGACAGCGACCGCTCGTTGGGTGAAAGCATTAGATGGCACCCGCGCGAAAGTGCGAGATACTCGCAAAACGGTGCCGGGGCTTCGCAGCCTACAAAAGTATGCTGTACGTTGTGGTGGCGGAGAAAATCACCGAATGGCGCTAGGCGATGTCGCACTAATTAAGGATAATCACGTCTTGGCGGCTGGCGGAGTGCGCCAAGCCTTTCAGGCTGTTCGTCGCCAAGCACCAGATATCCCGGTCGAGGTTGAGGTAGATAATCTTGACCAACTTGGTGAGGCGATATCTGCCGGCGCCAACCTGGTGTTGCTAGATAATTTCACTTTGGAAATGATGCGCAAAGCCGTCAATATTTGTCGAAAGGCGGGCGTAAAAACCGAAGCCAGCGGGGGCTTGACGGAGAAAGACGCCCGAAAAGTCGCCGAGACTGGAGTGGACTACATATCTGTCGGCGCGCTGACCCACTCGTCGACAGTACTTGACCTTGGGCTAGATTTACAAAGCCAGCCAGCTTGATAAATAGACCCGTGTTGGACGGCGGCCACCGTCCAACACGGGTCTATTTCTTAGATCCCATCTGCCAACCTGAAGTAGGCTTGCTCCCAACGTAATTGTCGGGCGAATTCGCCAGCGTTGGTGTTCTCGTCAATGACAGCCAGCTCCATTTGAGCGAGCTGAGCAAACATCTGCCAAGTCTGCATATCAACCTGAGTGCTTAAAACAGTATGATGAGCGGATCCAGAAGTTAGCCATGATTCTACCGAGGTATACAGATCCGGCGCTGGACGCCAGATAGCTCGAGCGACCGGCAGATTCGGCATCTCATACGGCGCATCGACAACTTCCACCTTGTTAGCAGTTAGTCGGAATCGATCACGCATATCCGCCATGGCGACGACACATCCTTGGCCAGCATCGGCATCAAAGACCATGCGTACTGGGTCTTCACGATTACCAATACCTAATGGATGAATTTCGATGCGTGGACGCTTGGTCGTTAGCGACGGGCATACCTCAAGCATGTGAGCGCCCAAGATCATCTCTTGACCTTTCACATAGTTGTAGCAGTAGTCCTCCATAAGTGATGCACCACCACTCAACCCTTCGCCCATGACCTTAGCTATTCTGACGAGCACAGCTGTTTTCCAGTCACCTTCAGCACCAAAACCGTAGCCGTCGCCGGTCAGGCGTTGGACGGCCAACCCTGGCAGCTGCCGTAAAGCACCCAAATCCTCAAAGTTAGTTGTGAACGCTCCAGCGTCTAGCTCCTCAAGGAAAGAACGCATCGCAATTTCTTGCCTAGCTGCATAGCATAATGATTCATGCTGCCCCCCAGATACCTTTAGTTCTGGGGCTACCTCATAGTTATCCTCATAGAACTTAGCGAGCGACGCCACGTCGCCATCGGATACGGCCTGCACGCGCTCCACAAGGTCATTGACTGCCCAAGTGTTAACAGATACACCCAATTTGCGTTCGGCCTCAGTCTTGTCACCTTCAGTGACGGCGACATTGCGCATATTGTCACCGAAGCGCACTACCTTCAGCTGGCGAGCCGCTGATAGACCGGCTGCCGCCCTAACCCACTTCGATACCTTAAGGATAGTTTCGGCGTCAGAGCTATGGCCAACGACAGTGACCCTGGGAATACCCAAACGCGACAATATATAGGAAAATTCTCTGTCACCATGAGCGGCCTGGTTCAGGTTCATGAAATCCATATCAATGGAATCCCAGGGAATTTCAACATTGTCCTGGGTAGTCAAATGAAGCAGAGGTTTCGTCAGAACCTCAAGCCCACGAATCCACATTTTGGCTGGCGAGAAGGTGTGCATCCAAGCGATGATCCCGACTACGCGATCATCTGAGTCAGCGTCAAGGATTGCGCGACGGATAGCGTCCGAATCGGTTAATACCGGCTTCCAAACTATTTTCAGCGGCACCTCATTGGGAGCATTTAGCGCGTCAACAACCCGCTGTGATTGCTCAGCGACTTGACGCAAAGTCTCTTCACCGTAAAGTCCTTGGCTACCAGTGAAAAACCAAACCTCACGATTTTCGTAAAAACTTTCCATCTCCATACTTCCTAAATCTTTTAACTAACAACGGTTTCTTTTGACATTTTTAAATCGGCATTACTGTCTGCTGACTTGGGCTCTAAAGCAGCACCAGCTCTACTTCGTTCGGCAAAGTGGACGATAACCCGCTGAATAACAACGAAAATCAGCAGTAAAGCGCCAGTGATGATAGTTGTGGCTTCTGGAGCAATAGAACCGTCGCGAATAATTATTAGATTCATGGTCGCAAAAACCAATGCACCAACAACCGAACCTAAAATATATCCGGCACCGCCCGTGATAATCGTTCCGCCTATAACCGCTGCCGCGACTGCATTTAATTCCCAGCCCTGGCCAAGAATGTTTTGGCCTTTACCAACAGATGAGACGAATACAACAGCAGATACACCAGCCATAGTTCCTGACATCAGATATATCGAGCTGAGCGCCCAACCCGTAGGCAGACCCATCAACCTAGCGGAGTCTTTTGCCGGCGCACCCAAAGCGTAAATTGTGCGCCCACTCCGGGATTTATGCATCACAAAATAAATTGCGATAACACAGATAACAGCAAATATGAATCCTACTGAAATACGGAGATCCTGATTCTTAGGACCGTCGATAAGCATCAACTTTTCGCCGAATAATCTTAGCCCGTATTCCTTGTCTAAAACGATAGGCTGCGAAGAAATAATCGCCGCTATGCCTTGTCCCAAATACATAGTCGCCAAGGTTGCTATAAAAGGCTGCATATCGAAATAGCGAATTAACGTACCAGATATTGCACCCATGACGGTACCCACAAGAATCATAACAATCGTGGTGATTACCCAAGGGACGCCAGCATTTGCCATCGAGGCGCCAATAACAGAGCTCAAGGCAATTATTGCCCCAATTGACAGGTCAATACCGCCGGTCAAAATGGGTATCGTCATGCCGACAGCTAAGATAATTAGATAAGCGTTATCATTTAACAACGACGAAAAGGTGCGCAATGTGAAGAAGTTACCATATACAGCTTCTCCATAAATAAAGATTAACGCAAAGAAAATCACTGCAACGTAGCTAGGGATTTTCGTCAAATTCTTAACTACCCAACTTGACTGCTTAATCTCCGAGTCTTTCGCCTTAGTTTTCTTAGTCGTACTCATGCCAGCACCTCTTTTTCTGGGGCAGCAACTTCAGTGTCGCTAGGCGTATTAACCGTTTTCGTAATATGTTTCCCACGCATATTTTCTAGAAGCTTTCCGAACAACGAGGATTGCAAAACACAAATGACGATCACTATGACAGCCTTGAACGCTGGGGTAGCCGCATTCGGAATGCCCAACCACACGATTGTCTTATTCAACATGGCGATTATCATCGCCCCAAGGTACGAACCGACTATGGAGAATCTGCCGCCCAAAAGTGATGTTCCACCAATAACGACAGCCAAAATCGCATCCATCTCGTTACTCATACCGGTATTAGCCGGTTCAACGCGCATCACATTGCCAACCGCGAATATGCCAGCCATTCCAGCGAGTAGCCCAGAGATGGCGTAGACACTGAATAGAATCTGTTTCGGCCTGATGCCAGCCATAGCTGCGGCTGATTGGTTCAATCCCACTGCCTCGATCTGGAGGCCAAGCGCCGTTTTGCGCATCAGCAGCGCCACACCGACAACAATCAAAGTTGCTACGATCCACGCTGCTGGCAAACCTAATACCTTGCCTGTGGCTAACCAACCAAAAAATTCATTTTTTGCTGCCACATTTTCGCCATGTGTAATCACTTTGGCAATACCACGACCAGCAAGCATCATTATCAATGTGGTGATAAAAGCCTGAAGTCCAAGTCTGGAAACCAGAAGACCATTCCAGGCTCCGATTAGCACTGAGACCCCAAGGGCGGCGGCAATAGCTACGAGAGCAGCCTCGAACCCAGGACCGCTGGATGCCAGCATTGACATTGCGACAGCCCCTGAGACGGCCATTACCGCTCCAACTGAAAGATCAATACCTGCGGTAGCTATAACGAAAGTCATTCCCACAGCGATCATTAAATAACTGGCTGAATCTCTTAACATGTCCATTAATGGACCCGTGAACTGCCCATCCGAAAAACCAATTTGTAAGAATCTTGGATCTTTTATGGTGCACACCAAAATAAGTAGAATTAACGCCGCAATGGTGAACATTAGCCGTCGTTCTACCCGAGGCAATTTGAATACTTTTTTATTATCTTTCTTAGACATCATGGCTACTTGTCTCCGTCCGCAATAATGCCGACAATCGCCTTTTGAGTAAGATTTTCATCATTTACTTTCAAAGCAGCTTGTTTTCTGTCCCGCATAACCAGCACCCGGGCGCTCACTCTCAAGACTTCTTCTATTTCAGACGAAATGAAGATAATCGACATGCCCTGCTGCGCTAGCTGCAAAACGGTATTCATAATTTCAGCCTTTGCCGCCACGTCAATTCCGCGCGTTGGCTCATCCAAAATAAGAACTTTCGGATTAATGGCTAACCATCTGGCAAGCAACATTTTTTGCTGATTACCACCAGAAAGTGAGCCGGCTAGCGTGTCGCCGGATGGGGTTTTAATACCTAATTGCTTGATATAGTAGTCGCAAATTTTTTCGGCCTCGGCGTGCGAGATTTTTCTTGACCATCCCCGCAAAGCCTGCATCGATAAAATGATGTTGTCTCTAACAGACAAGCCAGCAATAACTCCCTCATCACGCCGGTTTTCTGTAGAATATGCGATGCCGCGTTTCAGCGAACCAAGCAAATCTAGGCCGGTGACTTTCACGCCGTCCAGCGTCATGACTCCGTCATCAGCCTTGTCTGCACCGTATACCAGTCGGGCAACCTCAGTACGTCCAGAACCTAGCAAGCCGGCAAACCCAAGCACTTCACCTGTTCGCAAATCGAAATTAATCGGGTGAACGCTACCCGCCTTCGCCAATCCGGAGACGTTTAGCACAATCGGCGCTTGTTCGTCGAAGACATTGCCACAGTCTTCGGTAATCTTGATGGTAGACACGTCTTGTCCGACCATCATGGACACCATGCGAGCCCTATCCAGAGTAGATGCAGATTCTTCGTGAATGAGCTTGCCATTTCGCAACACAGTAATGCGATCACTGATTTCATAGACCTGGTCTAAGAAGTGGGATACGAACAGAATCGCCACACCCTTATCTCGCAACCTTCGAATGATCGTAAAGAGCTGGTCAACCTCATTCGTGTCCAAAGAAGAGGTTGGCTCGTCAAGAATTAGCACTTTTGCGTCAACGCTGACTGCCCTAGCAATCGCTACCAGCTGCTGGACAGCGATAGACACTGAAGATAACGGCGCCTTCGTGTCTAGGGATGACAGGCCGACATCTTTTAGAGCCTCATGTGCGCGCTGGTGTGTCGCACGCCAGTTAATGCCTAGAGGCCCCCGAACCTCGTGCCCAAGCATAAGGTTTTCCCCAACCGTTAAGTTTGTGCAAAGATTTACCTCTTGGTAAACGGTTGAAATTCCAGCGGCTTCAGCATCTGCTGTGCCCTTAAAAAATCGCTTAGTTGAATTGACGTATATCTCGCCACTATCGATTTTATAAACACCGGTCAGAGCCTTGATTAGGGTAGATTTACCTGCTCCGTTTTCCCCCATAATGGCGTGCACTTCACCAGGGAAAAGCCTAAAATCGACGCCATCAAGGGCTTTAACTCCAGGGAACTCAATAGAAATATTGTTCATCTGAACAATTGGTTGCCCGGCAACCTTATCGACAGTCTCACTTGATGAGCTCATAGTTATTCTCCATAAAGCCGGGCTTTGATGTTTGTCCACTTAGTCAGATCGGGCGCCAAGTTCAGTCGCTCTTGACGCCCGATCAGACCTTTTCATTGGGGGACAGACTCACCCGTTAATTGATCAGTACGGACGCTCATTAATGATTGGCTCAGCGTCAGCCTTTTCAAAGGCACCTGATTCGACCTCGATCTGCTTTTCGACATCCTTGCCAGCGAGCAGATCCTTTACGACGTCAACGACCTCTTTACCGAAGATTGGATTGTATTCAATGACATAGCTGAGCTTGCCGTCAATTAACGACTGCATTGCCGGCTTGGTGCCATCGATGGTGATGATTTCAATGCCGCCAGGTCCCGGTTTCAGCCCCTTGGCCTCTACCGCCTGAATAGCACCCAATCCCATTTCATCATTTTGAGCGAAAATGACGTTAATGTCATTGTTGTACTTGTCCAACAAACCTTCAGTAACCGTCTTACCTTCTTCGGTTGACCAGTTAGCTGACTGGTGTTCTAGAACCTGAATGTTAGAGCCCTTAATAGCCTCGTCCCAGCCTTGATTCCGGTCATTAACCACCGACAATCCTGCAGGGCCTTCCAGCACAATGGCCTTAGCACCATCCGGGAACTTCTTCATGGCCCATTCGCCCGCCTTCTTACCTGCGGTAACGTTCGACGGGCCGATGTGTGAGGAGTATAGAGACTCATCGTTAGGCTCGATACCACGATCAACAAGAACAACCGGAATGCCAGCGTCGGCCGCCTCTTTCAGAGATTCTTCCCAGCCGGTAGCCTCAGTAGCAGACAAGACGATAGCGTCCACACCTTCGTCAACGAATGAGGCGAAAGCCTGAAGCTGCTTCTGCTGATCATTGTTCTGAGTCGGCGAGTATTTCAGCGTTATGCCAGCGTCCTTGAACGCTTGCTGAATGTCATTTTCATTTGCAGTCCTAAATCCTCCCTCAGGGCCGACGGCTACGAAGCCAACGGTTGCTTGCGATGCGTCTTTACCAGCGTCCGTGTTTTCTCCTTCATTACCGCCATTACTGCAAGCAGTGAAGGTGAGCATCGCGGCAACTGCGGTAGCACCCGCCGCAAAACTGCGTAAACCTTTACGGATTGACATACGTTCCTCCTTGAACTTTAGCTCCCCTTCCTTGGGGAGCATTTAGCTAGATGTGTGGACTCTTGTCTTCGCCATCCGATATTTAAGTTACCGCTAACATAAATTTTCCGCAAGAGATTCGAGTAACGAATTGGTCACGATCAAATATTTTGTAACATGATATTTGTAACAATTATTACAAGATGCACGGCTTAAGTCAGTTAGGTAAATCCAATGAGCCAACGTAAAGGCAAGACGCCCAGCATGCGTGAAGTTGCGGCAGCAGCAGGAGTTTCACACATGACGGTGTCTCGAGTTCTTAATGGCAACGCTAGAATTCGCCCCGAAACCAAGCAAAAGGTGCAAGCCGCGATCGAAGAACTTGGTTACCGACCAAACACTTTGGCTAGGGCTTTGGCGGCAGGACGCACCCATCAAATTGGGATGCTAATTCACGCTTACTCTGAATATGGCCCCATGAATATGCTGCGGGCGATGTATACCGCCGCCAGAGACTCTGGCTATGTGCCAATCGTTTACATGCTTCAGGACGGCCTTACAGAGGAGTTTAACCAAGGTCTTGACGTTTTGACGTCCAGACAGGTAGACGGGATGGTAATCATCGCACCGC
The DNA here is from genome assembly GCF_900155645.1 of Vaginimicrobium propionicum. Classification (GTDB taxonomy): domain Bacteria; phylum Actinomycetota; class Actinomycetes; order Propionibacteriales; family Propionibacteriaceae; genus Vaginimicrobium; species Vaginimicrobium propionicum. Next base: position 1,532,235 of record NZ_LT706985.1, on the reverse strand, counting down.
GCTCATCCTCAACTGAATTTATTGGTTCTGCCACATTGACTGCGCCCAGCATTTTGTTTAGCTCGATAAATCGCACTGATGACAACATCCCGCTGCTACATCAGGCCTGCATAGACCAACATACCGGCGCCACACTGGCGGTCGATCACTTGATCAGTCGTGGGCACAAGGTAATCGCCCACATTGCTGGCCCCCAAGACTGGTTTGACGCTCAGAACAGACTATGCGCCTGGCAGCATTGCATAGCTAAATCTGGGCTGCAAAAGCCACCCGTGGTTATTGGCGACTGGTCCGCCGAATCAGGATACGCCGCTGCTGATAAATTACTTCAAATTCCAGGGCTTACTGCGGTTTTCGCTGCGAACGACCAGATGGCTTTAGGTTTAATTCATGGGCTGACAGCGCGCGGGTATCGAGTTCCAGACGATATCTCGGTCGTTGGCTTCGATGGGCAACCAGACTCCGGCCACTTCATCCCCCCGCTAACCACCGTCCACCAAGATTTCGATGAACTAGGAAAACTCGGAATGCGAATGTTGGTCGCCAGGATCGAAGGGGCTGAAGGTCAACCTTCGCAGCGGATTCAGCCTGAGCTGATAGTCCGCAGCTCAGTACGCTCACTCGACTAGCTGTTTTCGACGGCGCAACGTTGTACCGTCAAAGCCCGGCGATAGGCGCTAAGAAATCGCTCAAAACCATTGACTTCATCCAGGTCGGGAGTGATCGTCGAGAAGGCGTCAGGGCTAAAAACTTTTTCGGCAAGGTAGCTAGCTAAATTGCTTTCGCCACTAGCTGCAAACTTAGCCAGCACCGCTATTCCCCAGGCTCCTCCGTTGCTGGCAGTTTTACCCACAGATACGGGAATATTAAGGGCATTTGCCATAGCAGATTGCCCCACACCTGCTGTCTTAAAGAAGCCGCCATGACCGATCATCAATTCGACGCTAACGTCCTCGTCTTTCAAAATATCCATGCCTAAACGCAAGGTAGCTAATACTGCATAGAGCTGAACTCTGATGAAGTTAGCCAGGTTAAATCTAGAGTCAGGCGTGCGGAAAAATAGCGGTCGTCCCTCAACCAATTCGGTTATTGGCTCACCAGCCAGATAGTTGAAAGACATCAGGCCACCACCATCAGGCTCGGCCTCTAGCGACGCCTTCATTAGGGCATCAAATACTTCACCCAGGGTGACGGTCGAACCGATCCGCTTTGAAAAATCGGCGAACATTGCCGCCCACTCCCCCAGCTCGCTGGCTCCGTTATTGCAGTGAACCATAGCGACCGCATCGCCTGCTGGCGTAGTCACCATATCGATCTCGGGATGTATGCGAGAAAGTGGATGTTCCAGGACGACCATGCTGAAAATTGAGGTTCCCGTGCTCACATTTCCAGTACGGACGCTAACCGCATTCGTGGCGACCATACCAGTACCTGCGTCCCCCTCTGGCGGGCACATTAAAGCGCCCGATTTCAGTTTTCCAGCAGGGTCAAGAAGTTGCGCGCCAGCAGCAGTCAGCCTCCCAGCATTTTGGCCAGCGACAAGCACCTTTGGGAAAATATCCGCTACCGAGCGGTTGACTTTAGAGCCAACCAAGTCATCAAACTTCTTAAGCATCGCCGCATCAAAATTACATTCAACTGAATCCACTGGGAACATCCCGCTTGCATCCCCAACACCAACTACCCGCTCTCCGCTCAACAGCCAGTGGACATACGAGGAAAGGGTGTAGAGATGGGCGAGTTTAGCGACATGAGGCTCATCGTCTAGAAAGGCTTGATAGAGATGCGCGACTGACCAACGCACTGGGATATTGAATTGGAAAATCTCAGTTAAAGCAGCGGCCGCTTTCACTGTATTGGTGTTACGCCACGTCCTGAAAGGAACCAAAAGTTCATCGTTTTCGTCGAACGCTAGATAGCCATGCATCATGCCTGACAGGCCAATACTGGAGATTTTTTCAATTTCAACTTGGTATTGGTCACTGACATTGGCAGCCAAATCGCGGTAACAATCCTGCATACCAGCGATTACGTCCGCCAACGAATAACTCCACAGCCCGTCTACCAAAGTGTTTGCCCAGACGTGATTACCGCTAGCCAATACCTCATTATCAGGCCCGATGAGAACGGACTTAATATTGGTCGAGCCGAACTCCATTCCTAGAGTTGCTTGGCCACAAGTAATTATCTCTTTAGCGTCGATCATCGTTAATTCCTTTCACCGCCCCAAAATATATGTTACCGTTAACTGTTGTTATCGCTAACACATACTAGGAATTAGCAATGGATCATACCTCTGAGCCAAAAAAATTTTCTGTCGCGACCCGCGAGATCATCGAAAAGGTCAAAGTTGAGGTCTCTCAGCTGCACGCCGAACTACCAAGATACGGACTTGTCGTCTGGACCGCCGGAAACGTGTCAGCCCGTGTTCCCGGTGAAGACTTGATGGTTATAAAACCCTCTGGGGTCTCATACGACGAATTGACCCCAGACGCAATGGTGGTCTGCGACTTAGATGGCAATCTGGTTGAAGGTCAACGTCAACCATCATCAGACACTGCTGCTCACGCCTATGTTTACCGTCATATGCCTGAGGTAGGCGGTGTAGTTCACACACATTCTGACTACGCGACCGCTTGGGCTGCTGTTCGCAAGCCGATCCCTTGCGTGCTGACAATGATGGGAGACGAATTTGGCGGGGAAATCCCAGTTGGCCCATTCGCTTTGATTGGGGACGACTCTATCGGGCGTGGAATAGTTGAGACATTACGTGAGAGCCGCTCACCAGCTGTTTTGATGGTTAACCATGGCCCGTTCACTATCGGCAAAGATGCTAGAGCCGCCGTAAAAGCAGCGGTCATGCTAGAAGATGTCGCACGAACAGTAGCTATTGCAAAACAGCTCGGTGACCCGATTCAACTAGCCCAAGGTGATATTGATCACCTTTACGACCGTTACCAGAACGTCTATGGCCAAAAGTAGCAATTGGGCGTTGTCTAGCTGTTTTAGTGGCCAGGCCTGCAGCAGATCACTTGTTGAGTAGTGACGTCAGAGTAGAGGGTCAAGTCCTCGAATGAGACGACGTGGAGCACTTCAGCCAGGCCAGCTAATTCTGGGACGATCTTGGTCAGCTCATTAGGACGGCTAGTCAGCATTTCAGTGTTAAAAATGACATCTTTTCGCTGAGCGAATAACGCCAGATAGAACGTGCCTTGCTCGACAATCTCTTGGAAGAAATGACTACCTTGACTTAGCTCTGGACGGAAATTGCCTTGTGGATAGGTGAATTCTGCCAGCACTGCTGCATTGGAGATCTCCGTGAAATGAGCCGGCACTCCGAGAGACGGCGTAGTGGTACCCCATCTTCCCGGACCTGCAACCATGAATGGCACACCTTTTAGTCGCTGATTCAGGCGTCCAATAGCACGGGCGACACCATAACGATCTTGCTGTGACAAAGAAAGATATTCTTTAGCGCGCACCAAAATGACATATTTAATTTGCTGGCACACATTGCCGCCCATGAAATTACCATGCTGACTGATTAGCAGCTTTTCAGCAAACACTTGGGTTGGCATAGAAATTCTGGAACCTAAACCGCTGGTTTGCAGTGGACGGCATTGGACGATATTTATCTTTGGATTTCCGTCAGTGTCGATATTGACCGTGTATTCGATGTCTACCGGGTAGTCGTAAGCCGCTTGTAGTTTCGTCAAAATTGCCCGCATCGTCTCGGCAAAATCCGTTGTGGTGAGCAGTTTATTGAAATCAAGCAGCTTTGGGGTTTTGGCGAGTTTACGTCCAGCCTGACGGAATCTAGTGATCGTTTGGTGATCCGGTGAGGCAAATAATGACCAATCAGCGCCAATATCTGTGTCCACCAAATCGACTAGCGGAACAGTCACCAAATCACCTTTGGCTAGCGAAAGAACATCAACATAGCGTTGAGAATGGCTGGAAGGGTCGCGCACATCAACTGGCAGGGTAGGTTCATCTAATGCCACTAACCGAGGATAATCAGACAGTGTGCGGTCAACAGCGCGAGTGCCTAACCCAAAAACCAGCCGCAACAGGCCTGCCTCGGGGTTGAGGCGGGCATCCCAAACGTAGATATTGCTGGAATTACCGACACCGGCAGCGTGCGGGAAAAAGTAATCACCGTGCAGGCAACCAGAAACACGTTGGATAAGGATAGCCATCTGCTCATTAGATTTATCTAGTCCGCGATTACGGCGGTAGGCCAACGCGTCTGGCGCCATAATCGATGCGTAGACGGTGCGCACTGCATTCTCGAATTCTCGCAGCCTGGTGGCTATATCACCTTGATTCGTGCAGAATACCGAATCATATTTACCAGCGAAAGCATTACCAAAGTTATCTTCTAGCAGTGAACTAGAACGCACAATTATCGGCGCTTGGCCATAATATTCGAGCATTTTGATAAATCGTGAACGCACCTGGGGCGGAAACTTGCCGTCCAACAATCTTTCGTGAAGTTGCGCGCCAACAGTGAAATAGCCGGTCGGAGTTTTCTGCTCAGCCCAAAGCGGCCACCAACCGTTAGCGATGATATAAAGAAAAAATAGATCAGAGCCTAAGAAATATGAGTCATGTGGCTCCAGATGTTTAGTAAAACGATCTTTTTCATCGGCTTCTAGAATCGCTCGAGCAACCAGCATGCCGACTGATTTGCCACCAATGAATCCAGTGCCAATTTCGCGCGAAGCTAATTCCAACAGATCAGGCAAGGACATGAAACGACGACAAAAATCCTCTAATTTACCGCCACGGCTGAGCATCATATCTATCAATTCATGCCGCACCTTAGTGACTTCGGCGTCATCTCCGCTTGTTAACGCCGCATAGCCGCGCTCAGAAACCTGCTGCCAATAATCCTTAGGACTATCACCAGCAGCTATTTTAAGATCTTCAACTTGGTGACCAGATATTCGATAAAAGCCGCTCTTAAAGTCCCGAAGCCAGGCTTTAAGGGGATGAAAAATTGGTTCACCTAAAACGCGTTGAACATCCACCAGCACTTGAGCACAATCCGAGATGGTTGTTCTAGTTGCAAAGGTGTGAGCGCCAGCAATCATGGGCACATAACTGATCGCATTGGCTTGAAAAAGATAAGGGACAGTGACGCGGAAAAAATTAGCTGCCGCTAAATCTGAACGCCAAGCAGTAACAAGCTCAGACAGCGGGTCAAAAATATAGGCAACCCTAGAGCCGTGGCTAACAATTACCCGATTTAGGGCGGATGTAAAACCTTCGAAACCCACACGTGGGTCAAGATCAATGATTTCTGCTCCAGAAGCGATCAACGGCTCATTGGTGCCAAATCGCAAATAGCAGACCGGAGTTGAGCTAGTTAGCGAATGCTGAACAAAGGGTGCGAAAATCTCAGTCGCGAGTTCAAGATCTTCAACTTGCCAAACCACGCAATCGCCCGCCCGCAGACCGTCCAGCATTTCGTCCAAACCGGCAATGCCGGTGCTCGAGCGACCATAAGTCATAACAAAAACCTTAGAGGTTTTAGAGGTTCTGAATCTTCAACCAGTCGAATATGCCCTGGCTGATGATACGAAAACGTGACTCACCTAAGACCGAAAGCAAATCCCCTCCCGATCTGCAAACTTTCGGGATACCGAAAATTGCCTGTCGGAAGGGGATTGACTAGTTGATATCGCTAGCAACACTAACTAGGCAGACACTATGTTCACGCTGACATGCGCGGAAACAGCGTCCGTCAATTTAACAGTGACGACATGCTTGCCGGTGCTCTTTATGGGCTTTGCCACGGAAAGAGAGCGCTTGTCTAGGTCTGGGCCACCGGCTTTTTTAATCGACTGAGCAAGAGTCTTGGGAGTAACCGAGCCATAGAGTTTGCCCTGATCGTCGGCACGGGCAGCAAGCTCAATTTGCAATTCTTCAAGCTGGCTGCGCACCTCTTGGGCATGCTCGTTGTCACGAATGCTACGTGCTGCACGCGCGCGCTGAATACCCTCAATCTGCTTCGCAGTGCCACGGTTATAGGCGATGGCTAGGCCTTTTGGCAGCAGATAGTTGCGGCCATAGCCGTCCTTAACCTCTACTACGTCACCAGGGGCGCCCAATCGTTCAACAGGTGCTACAAGAATGAGTTTCATCTCTTACTCCTATCGATTGCTGGACGTGTACGGAAGTAGCGCTAGCTCGCGGGCGTTCTTGACGGCGATAGCGATCTTGCGCTGATCCTGGACGGATAAACCAGTCACGCGGCGAGCACGAATCTTGCCGCGCTCAGAAATGAATTTGCGTAACAGGGCGAGGTCTTTGTAGTCAACGTCGCCGATATACGTCCTTTTAATAGGAATAATTTTTTTCTTGCTTACAGGTTTGCGATGTGAACCTGCCATTATGGTGCTCCTTTTCTTGAGCCCGGCTAAATGCCGGAATGGAAGTGTTTCTTTTATTTAGTCAATCAGAATGGTGGCTCGCTGCTCTGAGCTTGACCCCAAGGATCATCGCCACCACGGTTGTCACTGGGCTCTTGGCTGGATTGCCACTGCCCTTGTTGCTGGTCAGGACGACCTTGGCCAGGAGCTTGCTGCCAACCTTGGTTATTAAAGTTGCCAGAGTTACCCCCGCTAAAAGGCGTCTTAGTGACTTTCGCAGTCGCAAAACGCAGCGATGGGCCGACCTCGTCAACGTCAATTTCAAAGACGGTGCGACGATGACCTTCACGATCCTCCCAGGAACGCGACTTTAGGCGCCCGGTGACGATAACCCTAGTGCCCTTGGTCAGCGAATCAGCTACATTTTCAGCAGCTTGACGCCAAATAGAACACCCCATAAACAGCGTTTCGCCGTCCCGCCACTCGTTAGTGTTGCGGTCAAAAGAGCGCGGCGTAGAGGCCACAGTAAAGTTGACCACTGCTGCACCCGATGGGGTGAACCTGATCTCAGGGTCTGCAGTCAAATTCCCTACGAACGTGATATTGGTTTCGCCAGCCATTTCTCTGCCTTCCTATCTCATCAACTGCTTGGACTATGTCTCAAGACTGCCAGTCGGCAGTGACAATTCTCGAAAAATTATCTAGCTTGTGGATAACTTCAAGAATTTTATTTCGCCAAGCGCATGACCTTGGTGCGCATGATCTGTTCGTCAATAGCCATCAAACGATCTAGCTCAGCAATATGCTCGGGCTCGACCGTAACGTCTATAACTGCGTAAATGCCTTCTGATTTCTTGTTTATTTCATAGGCCAGACGACGCTTGCCCCAAAGATCAACATTGTCGATAGTGCCACCACCGGCAGTAATGACTTTGAGATGCTTTTCGATGAGAGCCGGAACCTGGCGCTCATCAACCATGGGATCAATGATCATCATGACTTCGTACTTGCGCATGCTTAACCCCACCTCCTTCGGACTAAACGGCTGCAAGACGATCTCGCAGCAGGAGGGATATGCGTGCAAGTGTCAATTTTAGCGGGCACGGCAATGAAAAGTCGAAATGAGGGGCTAACTACGTGGTGGTCCAGACACTAACGGCTGGCCATCACGTGCCCACGCAATCAGCCCGCCAGCTAAATAATCGGCATCAAACCCCTTGTCCCTAAGCAAATGGGCGATAGCTGCCGCATGTTTCGTAGTTGCCGAAACAACGACAATTTTCTTATCCGTTTGAGCAAGTGGATCATTTGCCCAAATCGCATCAATCGGGGATTCCTGTAATTGCGATAAATCAACTAATTTGGCTCCGGGAATGTGGCCACGCTCGTAGTCCCTCTGGGCGCGCACATCAATAAAAACGCCACCCTTAGAGACCGCCATCATCGCATCCACTAAACCAATCTCGCCAGGAGTGGGCTCAGGTTTAGACGCAGGACGAAATAAATCACCGAATGCCATGTGGTTAGGTTAAGGCCTAGGCTAATTCTCATGACGGATTCCACGCCGAAGATTGCAGTGCTAAGGCTTATCGGCCTAAGCCTAGGTCTTACACTCATCCTTTCTGGTTGCTCAACCACGGCGGGCACACCTATTGGTGAAGCGGCGCAGGATAAAACGTTGACGATGGTTTGGTGGGGTAATGCGAATGAAGAAGCAGCTCTGCACGCGGAATTGGACAATATAGTTCAATTAGGTGGGCCGCAGGTTAACGTCGAGGTAATCGGCGTAACCCCTAACGAAAACGATATTTCTAGACGTCTAAAGGACGGCAACCGTCCCGATATTGTGCGCACTGGCAACCCTCAACAATTCGAAAAAGACAGCGTTGACCTTCATCTGGATGACGGTTTTTGGCCACAAACCGAGTTAGCCCGCCGTCGTGGCGGCAAAGACGGTAATGATATGGCTGCCCCCTATGACGTGACAATGACTACGACCTGGATAAACCAAGATGCTTTTGCTAAAGCTGGGGTTCAAGCTGCCAGCCCTAGTTTGCCGTGGACATCTTGGGGGCAATTGCTCCACGACGCGGATATCGTCAGGCAACACGCAGGTATAAAATTCGCCCTCGCGATCGAAGATGATCCGCAAACAATAATCTCTGTGGCCTCATCCTTTGGCGCCGACGCTTTCGCTAAAGACCAGAAGACGGTCTCCTGGGCTAAAGAGCCAGTCAAACAGTCTTTAGAGATGATTAAGAATGGGGTTGGGGCTGGGTTAATAGCTGAGGAACCGTTCAAAAAGACCACGAGCGCAAAAGAAATTTTCGATTCTGGCCAGGCTGCCGTTTACGTGGGGCCTGGGCGTTTGATCGGCAATCAGTCAGCAAAATTGGTAGCCAACCCCTGTGAACAAAGGTGCGGTGGGCTACCGTCGGTCAGCTATTTAGTGGCTTTCAGCGATGGCGGTAAAGATGTGGTAGAGAAACTAACCACTTTGGCAGCAGACACTAGGCGAGCCGAGGCGACTGGTGAATTGCCAGCTCACTTGGTGCTTGATCCCGACACTGTTCGCCCCCGAATAGCGGAGCTGGCTAGCTCAAGCAAAGAATTACTTTTATCCGGCATGTCACCGGCCATGGCTAGGCTCGATAGTAGATTTACTGAATGTTTAACCCCATATTTAGACGCTAAAACCACCTCGGATGAAGTGACTAAAGAGATGAGACAAGCTCTAGAGAGCGCCGGCAACAGCAACTAATAGATATCGAGGTTTGTCAGTGCAGATAGCTAGAGTTCAACCATGATCCGATTTCGTCTGGCTGTGCTCACTATAGTAGTGGCTCTGCTGCTAAGTGGGTGCGGGCTGTTTCACGCCGGCGGTGCTCAGGAGTTTGCCGAAAAGGTGGCGGCTGGGCTTGAAGAATCTGATTTGTCAGGGCTGGGGTTAACCAACCAAGATATTGACGAATATCAACTTGTCACCGCCGAAATGGACGATATTCATCCCGAAGTCAGCGTCGCAAAAGTTGATTACCCATCCAGCTCTAGTGCCCAAGCCACACTTAACCAAAGCTATAAATTCGAAAACAAGACGTGGTCATTCACCACTATCGCCCAATTGACCTACAGCAAGGATGCGAAAACTTGGTCGCTTGACTGGCAACCGAATCTCGTCCACCCGGAGCTGACTAACACTTCTAGGTTGGTGCATACCCGTACACCCGCTAAACGCGCGCCCATTATCGACCGAAACGGCGAGGCGATTGTCGAAGAAAGACCGGTCTATCGGGTGGGTATCGATAAAACGAAGATTGCCTCTGACCAGTGGCAAGATGACGCCCGCAAGCTAGCAAAAATTGTGGGAATAGATGCTGAGATCTACAACGCCAATGTCCAAGCCGCTGGCCCGCAAGCCTTCGTCGAGGCGATTATTTATCGCGCGGGGCAAGTTCCTCAGGAAGTTAGCGACGTTGCGGGGGCTCTAGCTCTTGAAGACACACTGCCGCTGACCCCCACCCCTACCTTCTCCTCCGGCATCCTTGGCACCGTGGGTCAAGCTACTGCTGAGGAAGTCGAGAAATCTAATGGGGCGATTAAGGCCGGCGATATGGTCGGAAAATCTGGTTTGCAGCTAGTTCAAGACGAGCGTTTGCGCGGTACACCAGGGCACATCGTTAGCCTGACAGCTAGAGATAATGCTGAAAAAAATACGTCCAGTATGGATGCTGGCGAACAAAATGAACCTAGCCTGCCGCTCAATCTGTTTTCTGTAGCTCCCGTCAACGCTAAGCCCCTAAAATTAACGATGGATTTAGCCCAGCAAACAAAGTTAGAGAACGCGCTGGCTAATGTTGACACCACGATAGCCACAGTTGTTTTGGACGAGAGTGGCGGCATTATTTCTGCTGGCGTCTCTCCCGGTGGTAACGGTAAACCATTAGCCACCACCGGACGCTATGCTCCTGGCTCCACGATGAAAGTCGTATCTGCGTTGGCTTTGGTCAGACGCGGCATGAGTGCGGATTCTTTAGTGAACTGTTCAAGAACTGCCACCGTTAATGGGCGAGAATTCACTAATTACGGAGGCTACCCGGAGTCTAAAATAGGCGAAATCACCTTGACTGAAGCGTTAGGCGAAAGCTGTAATACGGCTTTTATCAACGCCGAAATAACTTCGCAAGAGCTGTCCGAGGCTGCAGCCAGCTTAGGTATCGGCATGGATTATGATTCTGGCTTTGAAGCGTTTTACGGTGAAATTCCCCCAACTGATGACCCGGTATTAGCGGCGGCAAACTCTTTTGGTCAAGGCCACGTGTCGATGAATGCTATGACAATGGCCACTGAGTCCGCGTCCGTAAACGCTGGTCACACGGTGATCGCCCATTTGATCGCTGACCAGGTGCCAGAGCCTAAAGGTAAACCACTAACAGCGGCAGAAGCTGCTGAAGTTAAAAAAGGTATGCAAGGGGTGCTGAATGGCACAACCGGCTGGCAATACCAAGGAGTGCTGGATGGAATGAAGACCGGCACAGCCGAATTTAGCGTTGATGGCACCATGCACTACCGTCGGTGGGTAACCGGGTTTAGGGGTGATCGGGCGATTGCCATAATGAACCCCGACTCAAATGCCAACCAACCTTTTCTCGAAATCATCAGAACCGTTATGGAGGACAGTTAATTGATTCCCGCACAAGTCACTTTTCACTGGCCCGAAACCATTATCGAGATTGTGATAATCGTGGCGCTAGTTATTTCGCTGCGTTGGGTGCTGCGCAAAGTAGTACGGCTTACCCTAACGAATTCGTCGAAACGTTCTGCTAACAGAATCGCCATGATCGGCGCCAAAGCAACGAAATTTATTTCCGGCTCCTCCGCTCCAACTACTGAATTCTTGAAAATTCAAGAAGACGCCCAGTCTCGTCAAGGTGCAAGATCAAAAACCCTAGCCACAGTGCTAAATTCTGTTATTGATGTGGTGCTAGTAGTAACCGCAGTTTTTTGGTTGCTACGGACAGTAAACGTTGATATCACTCCGGCACTAGCTTCAGCAGGTATCGGTGGGTTAGCTATCGGTTTCGGCGCTCAATCGCTAATTAAAGACGTTATCTCCGGAATGTTTTTGATTTTGGAAGACCAACTCGGTGTGGGTGACACGGTCACTATTGACGGCCTAACCGGCACTGTGCTCAGTATGCAGCTAAGAATCACTCAACTTCAGGATGCTAGCGGCGAGATTTGGTATATCCGCAACGGGGAAATCGTCAAACTTGGCAATATCACCCAAGGTTGGTCATCTGTGGTGGTAAATATCCCGCTGAACATCGACGAAGACCCATTCAAGGTGATTAACCTGCTAACGGCTGCCCTAGAGAAAACCAAGGCAGACCCCGAGCTTGACAAGCTGCTATTAGATGAGCCATCCGTGCTTGGGTTAACAAGTTTCGACTCCTATATCGCTAATTATGGGGTGTCGCTTAAGTGTCTAGGCAATCAGCAATGGGCAGTTGAACGTGCTGTCAGAGCTAATGCGCTAGAAGCTTTACGCCAGGCAGGTATTGAGACGCTAGCCACTCCAGTGCGTTCCATCGGGGGTGACGAGCAAGGCAAGTGAGCCGATCAACTAACACTTTTTCAACCTCTGTTTGGCTGTCAGCAGCACTGGCGCTAGCGTCCATCGTCTCGATGAATTTTGGGGCGTCCTGGGCAAAAATTCTTATGCGTGATGTCGGAGCCAACGGCGCAGTCTGGCTGCGGTTCATAGCAGCAGCCATCGTGCTAACAACCATGTCAATAATTGGACGGTTGAATAACCGCCACCATCCACCCATGCAGTTAACGAAATGGCCTTGGCTAAAAGTTGCTAACTATAGCGCTGCGCTTTTAATCATGAACTGGTCTATTTACCATGCGTTCAACAAAATCCCCATTGGGGCTGGGGTAACCATTGAGCTTCTTGGGCCGCTGGCTTTGGCGGTAATCGCTTCACGTCGCATGCTTGACTACCTGTGGATAGCCTTGGCTTTGGCGGGTGTTGTGGGGCTTGGGGTACAACCAGTAACAAATCTTGGCGGTATCGCATGGTCGTTGGTGGCTGGATTGTGTTGGGCACTCTATATTCAGGCAGGTTCTAAGCTGATCGGCCCAAGAAATATCGAAGTACTGGCCTTCACCTATTGGGTAGGCACCTTGGTGCTGGCACCGATCGCTTTGCCTGGCTTGCTGACAACGCATTTCACACCTAAGTTGTGGCTAGCCGCTGGTTTGGTTGGGTTTTTCAGCGCAGCTTTGCCCTACAGCATCGAATTAGTGGTTATGCGTCGCGTTCCGGCTCAGTTGTTTTCTATTCTGCAAGCTATGGGACCAGCCATAGCGGCAATCTTGGCATGGATCGTTATCGGTGAAACATTATCTAGTCTGGCTTGGTTAGCTATCGTCGCGGTGATCGCCGCATCTGTCGGGGCGACTGTGAGCGCATCAAACCAACGCCAGCCAAGCAAGTGACCCACTAAGATTAATGACTGTGCCTAATAACGAACAATTACGCGCCCTAACTGCACTGTTACCCGCCGCCGAGACGATAAACAGCCTCGGCCGAGTATTCAGTAACGCCGGACACCAACTTTATTTGGTGGGCGGCAGTGTGCGCGACGCTCTGCTGGGCGTTTTAGGTCACGACCTAGATTTCACCACCTCAGCGAAACCTGACGAAACCGAAAGATTGCTGCGCAAAGTAACTAACGAAATCTGGCAAACCGGCAAACAATTCGGCACAATCTCTGCAAACCTGGACGCAAAACCTACCCCCTGGCAAGTTGAGATAACCACTTTTAGAGCTGACTCTTATCACGCTGACTCGCGAAAACCAGACGTAAAATTCGGTCAATCAGTAGAAGAAGACCTTGTCCGTCGCGACTTCACCGTCAACGCTATGGCTTTAGACGTCAGCGCTGCAACGACTAATGGGTGGCGGTTCGTTGATCCCTTAGGCGGTTTTGAAGATCTAGCTGACCAAATAATTAAAACACCGACTAAGCCACAGATAAGTTTTTCTGATGACCCGCTGCGCATGATGAGGGCGGCTCGTTTCGCGTCCCAACTGGGTTTTCAAGTCAACTCAGAAACCAGGGATGCCATGAAGTCAATGGCTGAACGCATTGACATTATTTCTGCTGAACGAGTGCGGGACGAATTAAGTAAGTTACTGTTAACCGACAATCCGCGTGCCGGATTGGATCTTTTGGTTTGGTCGACACTGGCCGACCGCGTCTTGCCGGAATTGCCTGCGATGCGGTTGACACGCGACGAGCACATGCGCCACAAGGATGTTTACGAGCATTCATTAACTGTTCTAGACCATGCAATCGCATTAGAAAAGTCTCGCGATTATGTGAACGGTAAGCCAAACCCCAATCACCAACCAGATTTAGTTGTGCGTATCGCCGCGCTGTTGCACGATATTGGCAAACCGCGCACTCGCGCCTTTGAAAACGGTAAGGTCACTTTTCACCATCATGATGTAGTTGGCGCAAGAATGGTGCGTAAACGGTTACACGCCTTGCGCTACTCAAAAGACATAGTCGAAGCAGTAACGAAACTCATTGCCCTGCACTTGCGTTTTCACGGTTATGCCGAAGGTTCTTCTGGTGGAGCCTCGAATGGCTGGACGGATGCTGCGGTGCGCCGCTATGTCCGCGATGCCGGCGACCAATTGGAGCGTCTGCACATTTTGACGCGTTCCGACTGCACAACCCGTAACCAACGCAAAGCCGATCGGCTAAGACGCGCCTACGATGAACTAGAATTCCGCATTGACGAATTGATGGCTCAAGAAGAATTGGATGCCATCCGGCCTGATCTTGATGGCAATGAAATCATGGAAATTCTAGGTGTCGGTCCTGGTCCAGTAGTAGGAAAGGCATACAAATATCTGTTGAGCCTTCGCTTGGACGAAGGTCCCCTCGACCCTGAAACGGCAAAACAGGCCTTGCTGTCTTGGTGGCAACAACAAAACACTTAGGAATTTAGGCAGGTGAATCGTGAGTAATGATGACGTGATCACCATTGAGGGTGTCGACCGCACATTTTCGCGTCGAAAAATCATGATAGTTCTGCTGATTCCCCTAGCCATGGTGCTAATGTCAGTCAGCTCTGTAAATGTTGCCCTGCCCGCTATTCAATCCTCCATCGGCGCTACGCCCTCAGACATTCAATGGCTGCTGTCTGGTTATTCACTTAGTTTCGGCATTTTCTTGGTCGCAGCTGGACGAATCGGCGACGTCATTGGGCGCGGGGTCACCTATATTGCTGGGGTCGCCATATTTAGTGTCTGCTCATTGCTTTGCGGGCTAGTGGATGACCCAATGTGGCTGAACACTTTGCGGCTCCTACAAGGAGTGGGGGCGGGGGCATATGCACCACAAACAAATGGGATGATCGTCCAGTATTTTCGGGGACAAGCCAGAGCAACCGCCAACGCACTATTCGGTTTGACAGTTTCAGTGGCCGTAGCGGTGGCACCGCTGATTACCGGGCTACTCATCCAAATACTCGACCCTGACTGGGGTTGGCGTGCCTCGTTTATTTGGAATTTTCCCCTGGGTTTGGCTGCTATCGGTTTGGCTCTAGCTTGGTTACCCTTTGAGAATGAACGCAAAATTATCGCTAACCGTAAAGCTGGGCTAAAACGAACCGAAAAATTGGATCTCGACCCGCTAGGCATGATCATTTTGGCGTTGTGCGTGTTGTGCGTCATGTTGCCGTTCATGATTAAAACCTTGGTGTCTTTTACACTGCTGGTTATCGGTGTGGCGCTAATGGTGATTTGGGTTCGTTGGGAAAATTATTATTTGAAGCGCGGACGCGAACCGATGGTTAATCTAAATCTGTTCAAAACGCGATCATTCACTAATGCGACTGCTATTTCTACCGTGCAATTTCTTGGCGGCACTTCCATTTTCGTGTTGTTGGCGTTATTTCTGCAACAAGGTTTAGGTGCATCTGCCATAGTGGCTGGCTCCATCGGGCTACCAAACGCGATCGCGTCTGCATTGGCAGCAATGGTTGCCGGGCGTTCAGTACTGCGCAAAGGCCGCACTATGACCATGCACGCCTTAGCAATTTATATGGCAGGCATAGCGACAACAATCATCTTGATTCAATTCATGCCTACTATCAGCTATTGGTGGCTGGCCTTAAGTCTCATTCTTTGCGGTTTAGGCGTCGGCGCTTTCAACTCAGCAAACCAAACACTATCCATGCTGGAATTGACGCCAGCGGTCGGCGGCACTGCTGGTGGCGTCAAACAAACCTGCGAACGCACCGCTACAGCTATTGGCAACGCTATGTTGACAGCTATCGTCTTTTCATTCGTCGCTTCTGGTTGGATCTTGGCTGTAACTATCGGCTATGGCGTCATTCTGGTAATTCTTTTCCTAGCATTCTTGCTAGCCTGGTATGACAAGCGGGCTCTAGGGGATCCAGAGCCTCTAAGATAACCAGATTGGGGTATCCATGAAGTATCGCCTAATCTGCTTGCTTATCGTAGTCTTGACGCTGTGTCAGCCGATATGTTTGGCGTCCTACGGCGACGAAGTAACCCTAGAGGTAACTATCACCGACGTTCCACAAGTGCTCGCTGACAAGGGTGACTTGATTATTTCTGGCACTGTGCACAACTCGGGTGACACTAGCGCTAAAGACGTGGTCGCTAGCTTGTGGCGGGACGCAACCCCAATAACCACATTTCATGGCCTCGATTTAGCGATGACGGCTGGACGTGGCGGCGCTCTGAGCGAAGCGCCTCAAGCGTCCTATACCATCGGCGAAATACCACCTGGTGAGACTCGAAACTTCAAGGTTTTAGCCACTACGGATGCACAGTTGGCAGTTGACCCCTTGTGGTTGGATAACACAAATACTGCATATCGCGTTGGGGTAGAGGTGTTTTCTTCTGGAACTCTGGCTGGTGCTAGCAGATTAGCAATAGCTAACCCTGATCTGACCCAGCAGCTACCCACAACAACTACTGTGCTGTTGACCACCACGCCTGCCATAGATTCCATGTCTTTCTTGAAGTCGCAACCGAAACTATTCGATACCGATGTCATGAATAAGCAAGTCAACGAGACATTAGAACCGCTACTGAAATTAGCGGAACAACCGGATGTTGGGGTGATCGTTGACCCAAACGTCATAGATCAGGTGAAATTGCTGGACACTCCTGAGGCTAAATCCTGGATCGAAAGATTGAAGGCCAGGCTCAAGAAACCCAATGCCTACCGTAGCCTTTATAATTGCGTTGACGTTGGTGGGTTGATTACTGCCGGCGACCAGGCCACTCTCGACGACGCGACCAGGACAGATTCACTCGACCTAACTTCAGATTTGCCGTTGTTTGTTGTTCCACAAGCTCTGGCTGGCTCGGACGAGATTTCTGGCGGGCTGAGCGAAAAGAACGTTTCTGCACTGCTGGCAGCTAACATTTCTGCTGATCTGTTGGATACCAGTGGTGGAATATCATCCAGCGGCAACACCATTTTGCCGATAACCGAGGCTCCTACTACTCCTGCCGACTTAACCGCTCTACGCGCCCAGCAATTAGTCGGCGGCTTATCTGCCCATCCGGTCAACGTTTTGGTGCGTTCAGCCCAGGCAGCTAAAACCATTGCACACACTCCCACCTGGTTAAAACTGTCCCCTGTTTCTAAGAATTTGGGTGCAGATACCCCCAATCAGGCGCAATGGACGTCCACTTTAGACACCAACTACGCTGCCGGGCTTAGCGAAGAGCTTGACAACGCAACTTCGCGCGTTGAGAAGTGGGCGTTGTTGACTGATCAACTTTCGCAATTAAAAGAAACCCTGACTCATCTACATTCTGGATTCTGGTCTATCAACTTTAAGGACGAACAGGCTCGTAACGGCTGGCTGAATCAAGTTCTAGGGGTGACTGCCCCCCTCAATGATCCGAATGCTTTAGCGGTCAGAGTGACAGATTCTGTCACTACCGCTGAAAAAGACAACGTTTTGCCAGTTACCATCGTTAACTCAATGCCTGAGCAAATAAAAGTGAAGGTTGTTTTCACCTCATCGAATAGCCAGCGCATAGAGATAGCTGATTCGCAATTAGTAACGGTAGCTGGCCGCGATCAGTTGACTCTTAGAGTTAGTCCGCAATCTAAAGCTAACGGTCCAGTGCGTTTGACGGCGCAACTTGCGTTGGCAGACGGCGAGTTAATCGGTCAGCCCACTGAGTTCACCATTAACGCCACTCGCATTGGCGCTATGGGTTGGGCTTTGATAATTATTTCCAGCATCATCTTGTTTACAGTCACTGCTTGGCGGGTACGCCAGGTCAGACGTCACAATAAGGCTGAGCTGGAAGAGTTTGAAAATGCAACTAAACTGGGTCGCTAACATTTATAACGAATAGCCAGGAGGGAATATGTCACGTCGATCTAGGCCGCTGATAATTACGGCGATCCTGCTTGCTGTATTAGTGGCAAGTTCCCTAATCATTTTGATTTCTGGCATAGCTATGGCTAGCTACGGCCAGGCGTCGAAAGTGGTGGCTGTGGTGGCTATCATCTGCGGCGGCTCGCTGACTGCTTGGCATCTTAAAGCGTTGATTTCTGGGGCGGGACGCACCCACCCAATAATCACTGCCTCGCAATGGATTTCACTGACGGTGGTAGGGATTTTCGCGTTAGTTGCTGGTTTTGGAATATTCGATTTGCTTGGTGGCCGAGTTACTGCCACTCGAATCGTCTTATCAATAGCCGGGGTTTCAGGTCTAGCCGCCGCCATTATTGAAACAGTTCGAAATGCTGAATCGGATACTGGGGCAGACCATATTGAAGAGACTACGCAAAACGCGGAAGCCGAAGAATCTACGCCGCAAATCGAAGATCTAGATACCCAAGCAGCAGAATCAGACGTCGAGATGACAATGATCGTTTCTGTTCCTGAGGCAAGAGCCAGGCGAGCTACACAAGATATGGATGATTTAACTTGGTTGTACGACTCAGTTCCAGAAGCTAGCGAGACGAAACCGAAACGCGCCCGGCGGGCACTTTAGGAGGTTGGCTGTGCTGAGTGATAACCAGTTTTGGCGACCTACCCCAGGGCAGATGCTTGGCGCCAGATATGAATTGGTTGAAGCTCTCACCGAACGTGGCCAAGAAATAAATGGCGCTCGTGTTTTTCTTTGGCAGGCAATCGACACCTCCCTGTCTCGACCGGTACTGCTATATGTGATGGGTCCTGGAGATCCGAGAGCCGGTACCATTCTCGCGGCAGCCAGACAAGCAGCTGCCAATCCAGACCCTAGATTCATTCGAGTTTTGGACGCGAAACAAGCTGAGGGTCAAGAGTTGTTGTCCTTCGTAGCGACCGAGTTTCCGGCTGGGTCGACCTTGACCCAATTACTCTTGGACGGACCGTTAACCAATGCAGAATCGGCGTATATCGTCCAGCAAGTAGCTGAAGCCCTGTCGGTTCCACACTCTAACGGGAAATTTCATCGCCATCTTGGACCTCACTCCGTGTTCATTACCGAAGGCGGAGATATCAAGATCACTGGTTTCTTGGTGGACGCGGCAATAAGTCAGGATAATCCGCAAGCCGGATGGTCAGATCAACAAAACACTGATCTGCGTCAACTAGGAATACTGCTTTACGCATGTTTGACTGGATGCCTACCGATAGATCCCGAAAAAGAACAACGCAGCTTGAGCGGTTTGCCAGCTGCCCCCCTCAAAGGGTCAGGCGGTCAGCAGACTTGGGTTGATCCACAGTCGATACGTCCTAGCGCGCATGTTGGATTAAACAAGATCGCCATGATGTTGTTGATCCACGAATACGCAAAGGTTAGTTTTGCTACCAGCGGTGAGGTAGCTGCCGCTTTGAAGCGGATTATTGGCCCCAACACGCCCATGGAGGAATTGGAATCGCGCATGCGCAATTTCAAGCCTGACCAGCACAGTGAATTCGACGAAGTAACCGAGATTCAATCTGGCAAACAGGACGACATGGCAACCGAAGTGGTTCCCGTTTTACCCGCAATGCTGGAAAACCCAGAGTTTAGTGAGCCGATAGGCGATATCAAGAACGAGTCACCGAATAAGCCTGACCAACAGTATCCTTCCCAAGGTGATGAGTTATCTTGGAACACCAAGTTGATTGGCCGTTGGCTAGCTGTTTTAGTGATCTTCCTGGCAGTAGTTATCGGGGTTGCAATAGCAGCAAATATGAAACATAACCAGCCTGAGACGGCATCTAGCCCTGAGGCTACTGCCACTATCGCTAGCGTCAGAGTATTTGATCCTGTAGCCGATGGCGGTGATGATGATGAGCAGAAGGATCTGGTGCCGTTAGCCACCGATGGTGATTCAACTACGGCTTGGCAAACTTGGACGTATTACGGATCTTCGAAATTCGGAAATATTAAACCTGGTGCTGGCCTGCTGATTGACCTTGGTAGCGATACTCAACTACCTGACGTGCATTTGCTGTTAGAAACCTCACCTGCTGATGTGCAGTTAATGGTGCCAGCAGAAAATCCTGGAACCGAAACTGCACCAATGGACTCGGTTAACCAGTGGCGGGTGGTGGCTACCGTCCCACAAGCCGGATCAGATGTCACATTGCACTCGGAGGAGGAAATTACTTCCAGGTGGGTATTGGTTTATTTCACTAATTTGCCCCCTATCGCGGACGGACAATTCCGCACCGGAATATTAGAAATGTCGCTGGGTTAATCTCCAGAGATAATACTTGGTATTGATTAGCGTCGGTGTTCCGTAAGCATCAGCTAGTGTGGCACAATCACTTGAGTTAGCGGCTGTCAGACGAGAGAGATTCAATGATTCAAGCACTGAACTTAAATACTGAGCTAAATGTTGAGTTGCAAACCAGTGAACCCGATCAGCCGTTGCGTGAGGTCATTATTATCGGGTCTGGACCTGCTGGTTATACCGCCGCCATTTACGCTGCCCGCGCTCAGCTCAAGCCACTGGTTTTCACCGGCCAGCTTGAAGCCGGTGGCGCGCTGATGAAAACTACCGAAGTTGAGAACTTTCCAGGTTTTCCTGATGGTATTCTTGGCCCGGATTTGATGACCAATATGCAGGTTCAAGCCGAGCGTTTCGGCGCTGAGCTGATAACTGATGACGTCGTGGCTGTCGATCTAAGAAGCAAAATAAAGACGGTAACAAGTTCCGATGGCGCCAGCTACCAGGCAAAGGCCGTTATCTTAGCGATGGGCTCCGGATACCGAAAGCTCAACATTCCTGATGAAGAAACCTACTCTGGTAAGGGAGTTAGTTGGTGCGCTACCTGCGACGGTTTCTTTTATCGTGGCAAAGACATCGCTGTAGTTGGTGGCGGAGATTCGGCTATCGAAGAGGCCACATTTTTGACCCGCTTTGCCAATAGCGTGACGCTCATCCATCGCCGTGACCAGTTTCGAGCCTCTGCGATTATGCAGGAACGTCTAAAAGCTGACCCGAAGATTCGGTTGGCATTAAATAGCGAAGTCGTTGGCATGAGTGGGGACGCCACTTTGGCTTCATTGACGCTGCGTAACACTGTTAGCGGCGAATTAAGCGAGCTTGCGGTTAGCGGATTATTTGAGGCTATCGGCCATTTGCCCCGCTCTGGTTTGGTAAAAAATCAAGTTTCTATTGATGGGGCCGGCTATGTGATTACTGAGGGTGCCACCACTAAAACCAATCTGCCTGGTGTTTTTGCTTGTGGCGATTTGGTTGATCATACCTATCGACAGGCAATCACCGCAGCAGGCACCGGGTGTAGGGCTGCCCTCGACGCCGAGCACTATTTAGCTGAATAACAGAAAAGGAATGATTATGGCTGTATCAGAAGTAACTGACGCGAATTTTGATGAGATAGTTAAAGGCTCCAAAACATTGACCGTCGTCGATTTTTGGGCTGACTGGTGTGCGCCTTGCCGCCAGCTCTCCCCCATCATTGATGAATTGGCTGATAAATACGGAGCAGAGGTACAGTTCGTCAAGCTTGATACGAACGCTAACCCCGCAATTGCAATGCGTGAAGGCGTGATGGCTTTGCCGACCTTACAGTTTTGGAAGGACGGCCAAGTCGTTAAGGTCATCCAAGGTGGCAAAACCCGCAACAGCCTAATAAAGCTGATTGACGAATTGCGCTAAAGCAATAATTTCCCCGCTTTTAGTTCTGCCGCTAGAAGCGGGGATTTTTATTCCCTTTTATTATAAGTAAATCGGTAAATCACTGAGACTATATGTCGATAAATAGATTAGTCATTTTATTTATTTATTATCATTGAAATTATTCGATCGAGGTCTTCTTCATCGGCAAAATCTATAGTCAGACGCCCTTTTTTAGTGCTCACGGTAACTTTTACGCTGGTGTCTAATACGTCAGCCAAGGCTTCTGCCTTATGTAGATAGCTATCGGGAACATATCTGGCCACTCTCTTCTTCTGGGTCTGAGGGGCAATTCGATGTAGAGTTACCGCCTCTTCCGTAGCTCTTACCGACATACCCTCGGCCACCACCCGCTGAGCTAACTGCTCGCAGGCTAATGGATCATCTAAAACCAATAAGGCTCTCGCATGGCCAGCAGATAATATTCCGGCAGCTACTCTTCGTTGAACGCTAGGTGGCAACTTCAGCAACCTAATGGTATTTGAGATATGCGGGCGCGAACGTTTTATCTTTTCCGCTAATTCATCTTGTGTACAGCCAAAATCGTCAAGCATTTGTTGATAAGCGGCTGCTTCTTCTAGCGGATTTAACTGACTGCGGTGTAAATTTTCGAGCAGAGCGTCCCGCAACATGTCGTTATCATCAGTTGAACGCACTATTGCAGGTATTTTTTCGATACCGGCTAACTGATGGGCTCGCAGACGCCGCTCACCCATTATCAGTTCGTAGCCGTCTTTTTTCGCTCGAACGATGATCGGCTGAAGTAGGCCTACTTCCTTTATCGATTCCGACAGCTCGGTCAATTCATCTTCATCAAATATCTGGCGAGGTTGTTTCGGATTTTTCTTAATTTTTTTAACGGGTATTTCTTTGAAATAAGACCCATCAGGCATATCCGCCAGTTTTACCTCTGGTTCAGCTGTCTTGTTCGCTGCTTCACTAGGTGCAGTGTTAGCGAATAATGCCCCTAATCCGCTGCCAAGACCGCCTTTCTTAGTCGTCATTTCGTCTCCTGCCGCATAGTTAACTCCATAGCCACCTTACGGTAGGCCTTAGCTCCAACAGATTTAGGGTCATAGCTAATAATGGTTTGCCTAAAGCTTGGCGCTTCACTCATCCTTACTGAACGAGCAATAATGGTTTTAAGGGTTTCTTTTTCAAAGTGTCGATGTATTTCCTCGGCGACTTGTGCCGATAATTTCGTCCGTGCGTCAAACATCGTTAGTAATACACCAGCAATAGCCAGATCCGCGTTCAACTCTTCGCGGATCATAGATACGGAACGTAACAGCTGGGTTAAGCCCTCTAAAGCGTAATACTCCGTCTGTATTGGGATTAACACCTCTGTGGCGGCGACCATCGCATTCACTGTCAGCAGGCTAAGCGACGGTGGGCAATCAAAAATTATCCAATCAACCGAGTTTTCTTCTTGAAATTTACGTATTGCCTTCAACAACCGCTGCTCCCGCGCCACTAAAGGCACCAGCTCTATCTCGGCCGCAGCCAAATCAATGGTTGCGGGCAGCACTTTCAGATTATCAAACTCTGCTGAAGTCACCGCCAGGTCAGTAATAGAGGCTTGGCTGATAAGAACTTCATAGGTACCTTTAATACCTTGCCGATGGTCAACCCCCAATGCAGTGGACGCATTACCCTGAGGATCAATGTCCACCACCAACACATTTTGGCCACCTTCAGCTAGTGCCGCAGCCAAATTCACCGCAGTAGTGGTTTTCCCCACGCCCCCTTTTTGGTTAGCCACGACCAATCTCCGCGTCTTTGCGGGGTGGGGTAGAGCCATTGTTTCACGTGAAACATTTTCATTTAGTGTTTTACTCACCAGCACTCCTTCGGATTGTTTCACGTGAAACGAAAAAACCACACTAAGATTGTCGGCCTGCGCCAACTATCCAAGTCTAGCCGCGCGCTACCCGAACAACCCAAGTCGGCTGAGTTTCAGGCAAAGCAGATACGGTTAACACCTCAGCGCGAAGATTTAACTGCTTTAATAAGTTTTTAGCTTTAACTACTTCTGTAGTAGCCGATTGTCCTTTAAGGGCAAGTAACTGGCCATTTCTGCCTATGAGTTGCTTTGTCCAACGCAAAAGTTTAGACAGATTAGCCACTGCTCTTGCAGTGACAACATCATAAATATCTTGAACATCCTCAGCACGTGCGCGTCTGACACTAACTTGATTCGCTAAACCAAGGTCACTGACTGTCGTATTCAAAAACTCGACTCGCCGTTCTAAAGATTCAATCAAAGTTATTTCTAAGTCAGGACGCATCAAGGCCAGCACAATCCCTGGCAATCCTGCACCAGAGCCAACGTCAGCCACAGATAATCCATGTGGAATAAGATCAGCCAAACCCGCACAATTTAGGACGTGACGACTCCAAATGCGTTCACCTTCGTCAGGACCAAGCAACCCCCACTCGATCCCAACGCTAGTCAATATATCGACATATCGAGTTATAGATTTATCGTCCTTAAACAAAGAGAGGGCACCCTCTGGCGCCCTCTCTATAGCTATGCTCACTTATCTTCCACAGAGATAACCACACAACGATTAGGTGCTTGACCCTCAGACTCAGAATGTAGCCCTGCCTCAGCTACCACTGTATGAACTACCTTGCGCTCGAATGGGTTCATCGGGGCTAACCGAATTGGTTCTGAATTTTCTTTGACCTGCTCAACGGCTTGCAGAGCCAAAGCCTGAAGCTCGCGACGTAGGTTGCTTCTATAGCCCGCTATATCCAGCATTAACCGGCTACGGTGTCCGGTATGCGTCATTACTGCCAACCGAGCAAGCTCTTGAAGCGCATCCAAAACTTCACCATCTTTACCGACAAGCTGATTATCATCGGTGATAATCGAGACGTGGGCGCGGTCAGATTCTGTGTAAATATCGATGTCACCGTCAAGATCGGCAACCTCAAGTAAATCTTCTAGATAGTCGGCAGCTATGTCGCCTTCCTCGTCGAGAGCCGCTAACCGAGATTTCGCCGCCTCTTCAGCTTCTAAGTTTTGTTCAGTTTCGCTCATATTCGTAGTTTTCCTTTAATTACTTCTTTTTCTTGCGGGCAGCGCGAGACAAACGTTGGGTTTGTTGACGCTGCACCTGACGTCTACCTGAATTCGTGTTTTGTAAAGTGGTGGAGCGGTTTCGTCCTTGACGGGCAACTTTGGCTTTACCCGAAGCATCCGTGACCACTGGTGCAGTCTTTAACTTGGGGTTACGACGCGCTTTATTAGCTCTTCTGGACTCAATTTCCTTTGGATCCTTACCCTTGGCAATCATGCGGTCTTCCCACTCGATATATGCCGGGGTACCGGGAGTTGGGTAGGTTCTAATGATTATGTATTGCTGACCCATCGTCCACAGATTAGAGAAGAACCAATAAACCAAAACACCAACCGGAATAATTGGTCCAGAAATGAAATACATGAATGGCATCATGTAAAGCATCATTTTTTGTTGCTGACCCATCGGCCCTTCCATTGCCGAGGGTGGCATATTTCTACGCAGCATGTGCATTTGCTGCCAAAACAGCAAACCTGTCATTGCCAGAATTAATAGTCCAGCTAATATCTGGGTGGCGCCGATACCATTACTTAATGGCAAAAAAGTGCCAGATAGCTGGGCGCCAAATATATTTGCGTGCGACAGCGAATCAACAAGTTCGTGATTATTTTCGAACCAGTAACCGACTGGGTTATTTCTAGCGGCACCATTTAACACCCTAAATAGTGCCCAAAAGATAGGTAGCTGCAACAACAACGGCAAGCAGCTAGCCATCGGGTTTACGCCTTCGTCTTTATATAGCTTTTGGGTTTCAACACCTAGACGCTCCCTATCGGAGCCGTACTTTTCTTGTAGCGCTTTCACCTTCGGCTGCAAGGTCTGCATAGCTCTTGACGAGTTCAACTGCTTGACGTAAAGCGGCGCCAATAGGCTTCTGACAACGATTGTTAGCAGGGCGATGGCACACACCCAGGTAACACCGGAGGTGTAGCCAAATAGCGGCGTGAAAATTGAGTGAAAGACTTTCAATAGCCCAGAGATCGCCCAATAAAGCGGCGACATGATGGCTCGCCCGATTCCCCCGTTAGAATCCAACGGAATCAACGTCTCTAGGGTGATAAGCAGGTTTATCAAGAGGTCACCTTCTCGGATAAGAAATCTGTGGACTCATAGCCTGGAATCCGTGTGCCGGGAACTGGATCTACTCCACCAGCCGACCATGGGTGACAACGTAAAATACGCTTTATGGTTAACCAGCCACCCTTTAGTCCACCATATAATTCCACAGCCTGTAGGCCATAGGCAGAGCAGGTGGGGTAAAATTTGCACACTGAGCCGTAAAGGGGAGAAATAAATTTTCGCCACCCTTTAATGAACCAGATCATAATAAATTTCATTTCTTAGCTCCGGACTACTCTTGTTAAGGCCTGATTCCAAGATTTTTCAAAATCCGTAACTAATTCATCAGGGTGAATCGACGCATTTGGTAAAGCGCGAACCACCCATTGACTATTGGTTGGGCAATCAATAATCGCCCTGCGACATAAATGTCTTAACCGACGCTTAACCCGATTGCGCGTCACAGCATTGCCGACCTTCTTTGACACGACGAAACCCACCTGCGGGCTAGCAGATGGGTCTAGCTGTGCTTCTGGAACCATTCGAGCGTGCACCACAACTGAGGCGCTTGACGCCCGAACGCCGCCACGGACGGTAGCGGAAAAATCCGCCGACGACCGTAGCCGAGCTGATCGGCTTAACACTTGTCGCCTAAACCGACAGCTTCGCGCGTCCCTTACGACGGCGAGCTGCCAGGACGGCGCGACCGGCGCGGGTGCTCATTCTAGTGCGAAAACCGTGGGTGCGAGCACGACGACGGTTACTCGGCTGGAAAGTTCGCTTGCTCACGAAAATACTCCGATACTTATATGTGGCCACCGAGGCGGCTCAGGTTTTTCAGGTCTAATCGTCTTGTCACCGAATCGTCCCTTTACTTGACGTAAAGTCACCTGATTCGATTAAACGACGGCTTGGCAATGTTACGCCATTTTGCACACTAACTTCAAAGTGGCTAGACAACCAGAGCCATCCGAAAAGACTAATAATGTTTTAGTCTAGCCGACACGCCGCACTTACCCAGGTTTTTCCTTTGCTTGAAGTTGCAGCTGGCGAGCTAGGCAACTAATGTCGAGAATCTAAGTTTTCCACAGGGTTTGTGAATTGGGTAGACGGAGGCAGTGGTCAATGACGGATTCACCTTTAGACAACTTCCACCGTCGAGAAGTTCCTGAACTAGCCGAGGCATGGCAAGCAGTCCTGACCGAAACGAATCCAAATTTTCAAGCCTGGCTAACCAGCGCCAAACCGTTGACAGTTCATGAGTCCACAATGATGATTGCTGTCCCTAATGAGTTCACCAGGGAACGTATCGAAACTCGCATGCGTCCCGAAATTGAAGAGGTGCTTTCAGATTTATATAGCCGGTCGATGAGGCTAGCTATCACCATCGAACCAGGCTTGGAATTAGCCTTAAAGCCTGCTAAGCCTGCAGACGATGAACCAATAGAAATCGCACACTTCGTCGCAAAAAAGAAGCTTAAAGAAGCTGAAGAATCCGGTACAGAAGTAGACGAAGAAGAGGGCCTAGACGTTGAAAAAGACGGGGTGTTGAACCAAAAATACACCTTCGACAATTTTGTTATCGGCTCATCTAATCAGTTCGCTCATGCGGCTGCTATGGCTGTTGCCGAATCGCCTGGAAAATCCTACAACCCGTTAATGATTTACGGTGGATCTGGTTTAGGTAAAACGCACCTATTACATGCTGTCGGTCATTACGTACGTAGCTACTACGACAATGTTCGAGTAAAGTACGTAACCACTGAAGAGATGACTAACCATTTCATCAACGCCATCTCAGCTAACCAAACAAATGAATTTCGTCGTATTTATCGCGAAGTTGATGTGTTATTGATTGACGATATTCAATTCTTGGAATCAAAAATTCAAACTCAGGAAGAGTTTTTTCACACTTTCAATACCCTCCACAACGCCCAAAAGCAGATTGTGATGACTTCTGATCGCCCACCAAAGGCGTTGGCAGCACTAGAAACTAGACTGCGTTCCCGGTTCGAATGGGGATTAATTACTGATATTCAACCTCCCGACTTAGAGACCAGAATCGCTATTCTTAGGCGTCGAGCAATTAATCAAAACCTTCAGGTCTCGCCAAAAGTGTTGGAGTTCATTGCGGAAAATATTCGCACAAATATACGGGAACTTGAGGGAGCACTGGCTAGGGTGACAGCTTATGCCTCGCTTAATCGTCAGCCTTTGGACGTTAGCCTTGCTCAAATGGTGTTGAAAGATTTCCTGCCTGCTGGGGGAGCAGCCTCGGTTAGTGCCCAAGTAATCATGGCTGAGACAGCTAACTATTTTGGGGTGACGATAGAAGAGTTGTGCTCTACCTCTCGAACTCAAACATTGGTTACTGCCCGTCAGATAGCCATGTATTTGTGTCGCGAATTAACTGAGATGTCGCTACCTAAGATTGGCGCCGAATTTGGCGGTAAAGATCACACCACCGTGATGCATGCGGTAAAGAAGATAAATCGCACTATGAGTGAGCGACGCACTATTTTTAATCAAGTAAGTGAGTTAACAAACCGCATTAAGAACAACAACCAGTAAAAATATTTGGTAAATACGGCGTGAAAATTGGCTATTTTGGGTTGTTAACGCGGTTGTGGATTACTTGTGTAAAACTGTGAAGAACTGTTTAATAAAAATAGTTATCCACAATAAAAGAAGTTATCCACAAGGTTATCTACAGTTATCTCACAACCGAAAAAAACTCTCTGACTAGCTTTTTCAGGCAGTTTTCCACTAGTTCACAGAAGTGATTACTACTACTAGTTAGTTATGCAAATAAATCCATCTAAGTAACGCCTGTTGATAGTTGGTTCAAGCTAGACCAGCTAACGATGAATCACCTATTAAGACGCTAGTCAGCGCGTTGGATAAGAAGTTAACGTTGCTATAGATATAATTACCCAAGGATCTGTTATCGGCTAATGAACGTAGATGTGAGGACGCCGTGAAAATTCGCATTAATGCCGAAGTGTTGACCGAAGCGGTTGCTTGGGCTGCGCGCAGCCTCCCTGCGCGACCGAGTATGCCATTGTTAGCTGGGCTACTTATCCATGCCGAAGGTGATTGCGTCACCATGAGTAGCTTCGATTACGAGAATTCCGCAAAAATCACCGTCCCAGCTGATGTTAGCGATGAGGGTACCGTTCTGGTTTCAGGGAAACTTTTGGATGCTATTTCACGTAGCTTGCCGCATAAACCAGTAGAACTTAATTCTGACGATTCAGCCGTGCAATTAGTTTGTGGTTCAGCAAGGTTCACATTACAAACCTTGCCGGTCGACGAATACCCGGCACTACCAAATATGCCTACTGCTTCGGGAACGG
The DNA here is from genome assembly GCF_900155645.1 of Vaginimicrobium propionicum. Taxonomy (GTDB): domain Bacteria; phylum Actinomycetota; class Actinomycetes; order Propionibacteriales; family Propionibacteriaceae; genus Vaginimicrobium; species Vaginimicrobium propionicum. The sequence goes on along the minus strand of NZ_LT706985.1, from coordinate 1,503,151 downwards.
TTGATTCCGACCTATTCGCTGAAGCTGTAAATCAAGTTGTAGTGGCTGCAGGTCGTGATGAATTAATGCCGGTATTTACTGGTGTACGCGTCGAAATTGAGGATGACACCTTGTCATTCTTGGCTACCGACCGCTATCGAATGGCGTTAAAAGAGATAGCTTGGAACCCAACATCTACCCAATCTTCTGGTGCTGCCTTAGTACCAGCCAAAATGCTTTCAGAAGCCGCTAAATCTATGGCTAATGGTGAAGAAATTACCATTGCTATTTCTCAATCAGACGGCAGCGGTGACGGGTTGATTGGTCTGATAGGTGAAGGCATAAATGGCAAAAGAGAGATGACTACCAGGCTATTAGGTGGCGAATTCCCTAAGGTTCGTCACCTAATGGATGTGAAAGCAACTGTTACGGTACGCGCTAAAACTGATGATTTGATTGCTGCGGTTAAGCGAGTCTCACTAGTGGCTGAACGTAATACACCACTGCGCATGTTAATAGCCGAAGATCAGGTAGCTTTAGAGGCTGCTACTGGCGACCAAGCACAAGGTTCAGAAGCTGTCGCGGCAGTTGTTGAGAATATGGTGGCTGGCGATATGTCTTTGTCTGCTGCCGGTTTTAACCCGCATTATCTTCAGGACGCACTTAGCGCATTACGAACTCCATACGTGTCTTTCGCATTCACTGCTCCTGGTAAACCGTGTCTAGTTCAGGGTTTGGAGTCCCTTGATGAAACGCCGGTGGCCGATTATCGTCACGTCATCATGTTGATGAGGTTGCCGAACTAGCCTTAATTAGCTCAACTAAACTTTGGTTCGTGTACGTCGATTTTCTGGAGTTAACTGACTTCCGTTCATACCACCAGGTGGAGGTCGAGTTATCCCCAGGAGTGAGCGTCTTTGAGGGTCAAAATGGGCAAGGAAAAACAAATCTTGTCGAGGCTATCGAATATCTTTCAACGCTAGCTAGTCATCGGGTAAGTCAAGATCAGCCATTGGTAAGAGCCGGGGCAGATCAAGCTGTTATTCGCGCAGGCGTTAGAGCAGGTGTTAATGATGAGCGGAGAATTCAGCTAGATCTTGAGATTCAACCCGGAAAATCTAATCGAGCACGCTTAAACCGTGGCGTAATGCCGAAGGCTTCAGCCATTCTCGGAATGCTTAGAGTGGTGCTGTTTAGCCCCGATGATTTGGCGGTGGTTAAGGGGGAGCCGAAAGATCGTCGTCGATTCTTAGATGAAATGGTTATTGGGCGTTGGCCAAGAATGGCTGGTGTCAAAGCTGACTATGAGCGGGTAGTGCGACAACGTAATGCATTGTTAAAACAAATGTCAGGGCGCACAAACAAAGTTCCCGACGAAAATGCCGAATTCACTTTGCAGGTTTGGGATAGCCAACTTTGCGATTTTGGTGCGGAATTGTTGGCTGCAAGACTTGATTCGTTAACTGAGATGACGCCCTTTACTAAAGGCGCCTACGAATTGATTGCCCCGATAAATAACGTAGCCCAAGCCGAATATAAGTGTTCTTTCCCTCTTCCTGAAGAATCTAGTGAAAAGGCGTTGCGCTCTCAGATGGCTGACGTACTAATTGCGCGTCGTGGGGAGGAATTAGCTAGGGGAGTGACATTAATTGGTCCCCACCGTGACGATGTGTTGCTTTCGATAGGTGAACTACCTGCCAAGGGATACGCCAGTCATGGTGAGGCTTGGTCGCTAGCATTGTCGCTAAGGCTGGCAGTATTTGAACTGCTACGAAGTGACGGTATTGAGCCGGTGCTGCTGTTAGATGATGTTTTTGCGGAACTGGACGCAGTTCGTAGGTTGAGATTGGCTGATGCTATTACCGAGGCTGAGCAGGTTTTGATCACGGCTGCGGTAGGCACCGATGTGCCGAACCAGTTAGGCGGAAAACATTTCGTAGTGACTAAAGGTCGAGTTGAGGCCAAAAAATGAGTGATGAAGAAACTGAAAAGGTGGACGGATACGACCCTGGCGGGGTCGAATTAGCGTTATCTATAGCTCATGAAGTGGCCGGAATTTTACCTCCTCCTAGAGGAGTGAAAAAGATAAAAAAACACTGGGCACCCAAATCAACTGACGCTAGACAATTCACTGGTTCTGGCGCTGACCCTAGAGATCCACAGCCGGTAGGCAAGGTATTGAGTGGATTCATTTCAGCGAAAGGTTGGCGCAGTGAGCTTGGGGTACGTAATTTAATTGCTGACTGGCCTAGGCTCGTCGGTGACGTCATTGCCGAGCACTCAAAACCAACAGGTTTCAAGGATAAAGTTCTTTACGTTCAAGCCGAATCAACCACATGGGCGAGTGCTTTGCGGATGTTGGCTAGCCAGGTAGTTGCCCGATTAAATGAGGAACTCGGCCAAAATAGTGTGGAACGGATTGAGATTCGTGGCCCGTGGGCGCCGAGCTGGAGTCACGGTCCACGCAGTGTGCGTGATGGGCGCGGTCCACGTGACACCTACGGTTAGCTAAACACAGATATGGCGGATAAATTTCAGCAGCCATCTTGAGGCAATTTGAGGTCAGCCATAAGAAAAATCATTTGACTCAGTCGATTCTATTCGTCTTGCTTGGGTATCCCCTTAGTCTTAAGGCTAAAAAGGTCTGAGGGCTATCTGAGCGCCCACAACAGCCCCTTGTGGAAAACTGTGCATCACAGATTGGGGGTGATAGTCAAGAAATGGTAGAATCTTCGGTTTGGAGAGAGTCTCTTACCGTGCAAATTTAGGCCACTTAAGCCTAGAAGTGCGGTTGGTCGAACTTTAGTAGGAGCCGCGCGGTGAGCGAGCAGTTGCCTGGCGACAGCAATTACCCCGAATTAGATACTGGCGTTGAAGAGCAAGTGCCAGGTATGGATTTCGAGCTGGACGATGGTGACGAGTCCCGCGTAGAAGGTAGCTACGACGCCAGCGAAATTCAGGTGCTTGAGGGACTGGAAGCCGTCCGGATGCGTCCGGGTATGTATATCGGCTCCACTGGGGCACGCGGTTTGCATCACCTTGTTTATGAGATTGTTGATAACTCGGTTGATGAGGCGCTGGCGGGCTATTGCGACACGATTCGTATTGAATTGCTTGATGGTGGCGGGGTGCGTGTCAGTGACAACGGACGAGGCATCCCGGTTGCTATTCACCCAACAGAACACAAATCCACCCTGACAGTGGTGCTAACGGTGCTGCACGCTGGCGGAAAGTTCGGTAACGGAGGCTACAAGGTTTCCGGCGGTTTACACGGTGTCGGCTCATCAGTGGTTAATGCACTATCAAGCTCGATGATCGCCGAGGTTTACCGAGACGGTTACCACTGGCGCCAAGAGTTCGCCTTGGGTGTACCGCGTCACGAGATAGAGCAGCTGGAAGAAACCACCCGTACTGGCACCACGATTACTTTCTATCCCTCCCCAGACATTTTTGAAACAACAGAGTTCAGCTACGAGACGTTGACCACCCGGTTTAGGGAAATGGCTTTCCTAAACAAAGGTTTGCAACTAGAGGTTGTTGACTTACGCACTAATCATGTAGACGAAAATGGCCAGCCACTTTGTGACACCTTCAAATATGATAAAGGCCTTGCTGACTATGTTAAATACCTGATAGGTAATTCTGATCCATTAACCGACATTATAGATATTGAAGCGCATTCATCTGAACATCAGATGGGTGTCGAAATAGCTATGCAGTGGAATCTGACCTACGGTTCTTCACTACACACCTTTGCTAATACGATCAACACCCATGAAGGCGGCACCCACGAGGAAGGGTTCAGGGCTGCACTGACTACCACTATTAATAAATGGGGAGAAGCTTGGGGGCTGATTCGCAAAAGAGAAGATCGTGTCGGAAACGATGATTTGCGAGAAGGTTTAACCGCAATCTTGTCGATCAAATTGGGTAACCCACAATTTGAGGGACAAACCAAGACGAAACTTGGTAATACTGAAGCACGCGGATTCGTTCAGCGAGTGGTCAACGACAAACTCGGTGACTGGATGGAACGCAACCCGGCAGAGGGTAAAGAAATTGTCCGCAAAGCGATGGCTGCCGCTGCCGCGCGAATCGCGGCTCGAAAAGCGCGTGACCTGGCACGTAACCGCAAAGGCTTATTAGGGTCTGGTGGTTTGCCTGGCAAACTGTCAGATTGTTCCTCTAATAATCCCGAGGAATGTGAGATTTTTATTGTCGAGGGTGACTCGGCTGGTGGGTCTGCTAAAGGTGGACGAAACCCGCGTACCCAAGCGATTCTGCCGTTACGCGGCAAAATTTTGAACGTCGAAAAGGCTCGTATTGACCGCATTTGGGCTAATAAAGAGGTTGAGGCGATCATTACCGCACTAGGTACTGGCGTCAACGACGATTTCGACATCAACAAGCTGCGTTATCACAAAATTATTTTGATGGCCGACGCTGATGTTGACGGTTCACACATTCGGGTCTTGCTATTGACGTTGTTGTTCCGGTTCGTCAAACCGCTGATTGACGCAGGCCACGTGTATTTAGCCCAACCGCCACTATTTAGGTTGCGGTGGACGAATGCTCCTCACGAGCTTGCCTACACCGATGCTGAACGTGATGCGCTTCGTGATGCTGGCTTAGCTAGTGGCAAGAAACTGCCGAACGTTAATCCAATTCAGCGTTACAAAGGTTTGGGTGAAATGGATGCCGAGGATTTGTGGGAAACCACCATGGATCCGCATGGGCGCATCCTGTTGCAAGTCAGTCTGGACGATGCGTCTAGGGCAGACAAGATGTTTTCCATTCTTATGGGTGAAGACGTTGAACAACGTCGGCAATTCATTCAACGCAACGCTAAAGACGTGCGTTTCCTAGACATTTAAGTGCTTGAGGTAGATATTCATGGCTGATAGTCCTAAGGGCGTTGACGAGCAGGGGATTGCCGAGCCCAAACACGGGCGGGTTGAACAAGTTGACCTGCAATCAGAGATTCAATCCTCTTATCTCGATTACGCGATGAGCGTTATCGTCGGACGTGCACTGCCAGATGTGCGCGACGGTATGAAGCCGGTACACCGGCGCGTCATTTATGCGATGTATGACGGGGGTTATCGTCCCGATCGAGGGTGGAACAAGTGCTCTCGTGTCGTTGGTGAGGTTATGGGTTTGTATCACCCTCACGGCGACTCAGCGATTTACGACACCTTGGTGCGCCTAGCTCAACCTTGGGTGATGCGTGCCCCATTGATTTCTGGACAAGGTAACTTTGGTTCCCCAGGCAATGACCCGGCTGCTGCTATGCGTTATACCGAATGCAAGATGGCGCCGCTAGCCATGGAGATGGTGCGCGATATCGATCAGGACACCGTCGATTTTCAGCCGAACTACGATAACCGCGATAAAGAACCGCTGGTGTTGCCAGCTCGGTTCCCGAATCTGCTAGTCAACGGCTCGCAAGGGATTGCGGTTGGGATGGCAACCAATATCCCAACTCACAACCTGCCTGAGGTTGCCGATGCAGTGAAATGGTCGCTAGAAAACCCGCATGCCAGTGAAGAAGAGTTACTTGCTGCCTGTATGGAAAGAATCAAAGGTCCAGATTTTCCTGGCGGCGCTTTGATTGTTGGCCGTAAAGGTATCGAAGACGCTTATCGCACTGGGCGCGGGTCGGTAACTATGCGAGCCGTCATAGACATAGAGGAAGAAGCTAGCGGACGTACCCATCTTGTAGTTACCCAGTTGCCGTATATGTGCAACCCTGACAATTTGGCACAAAAGATTGCTGAGTTGGTAAATAATGGGCGGCTTAAGGGTATCGCTGATATTCGCGACGACACCTCGGCTAGGACTGGCCAGCGTTTAGTCATCACGTTGAAACGGGACGCCCAGCCGCGCGTGGTGATGAACAACCTCTATAAGCACACGCAGTTGCAGGATAACTTCAGTTGCAACATGCTGGCGCTGGTAGACGATGTGCCGCGCACATTGCGTCTCGACCAGTTCATTTCATTGTGGATTAAACACCAGATGGAGGTTATCCGTAGACGTACCGCTTACCGACTAGCGGAAGCGGAAAAGCAGGCGCATATCTATCGTGGCTTGGCTAAAGCCCTAGACATGCTGGACGAAGTTATCGCTTTGATCCGACGTTCCCCCAATGCTGAGCAAGCCAATAAAGGTCTGCAAGAGCTGCTGGAAATTGACGAGGTTCAGGCGCAAGCCATCCTAGATATGCAGTTGCGTCGTCTGGCCGCGTTGGAACGCCAAAAGATTCTCGATCGGCTAGCCGAGCTGGAGGCCCAGATTGCTGATTTGAAGGCGATTTTGGCTTCCGAGGATCGTCAGCGTGAAATCATTGGCACCGAGTTAAGTGAAATCGTTGAAAAATATGGTGACCCGCGTCGCACCCAGATTGTTGCTGATGAAGGCAGTTTCGATGACGAAGACTTCATTCCAGATGAAGAAATGGTTGTCACTATTACTCGCGGCGGCTATATCAAACGCACCAGAACTGATCAGTACCGCACACAAAAGCGTGGCGGCAAGGGGGTTCGCGGGGCATCATTGCGCGCCGAAGACCAAGTAGAGCATCTTTTCACTATCACTAACCACGATTGGCTAGTATTTTTGACGAATTTCGGTCGGGCATATCGGACGAAGGGCTGGCATTTGCCAGAAGCCGGACGTGACGCCAAGGGTGGGCACGTCGCGGGAATCCTCAGTTTCTTGCCAGACGAGCACATCACCCAAGGGTTTAGTTTGCGCAGCTATAACGACGCGCAATATCTGGTGCTGGCTACCCGAAAGGGTTTAGTCAAGAAAACTAAGTTGGAAGCCTACGATTCGGCGCGGCAAGCCGGGCTGATAGCCATTAATTTCCGCGACGAGGACGATGAGCTGATCGGGGCACGCCTTGTTAACGCCGATGACGATATTTTGCTGATTTCTAAGAAGGGTCAAGCCATTCGGTTCAATGCCTCCGATGATCAGGTTCGCCCAATGGGACGTACCACCTCAGGTGTGACTGGTATGAGATTTAGAGGCGATGACGAGCTGTTATCTATGGGTATTATTCCAAGCGATGCTGAAGAAGATGAGCTATTCGTGTTCACCGTCACTGACGAGGGATATGCCAAACGCACCCCGATAAGCGAATACCGCCTCCAAGGTCGCGGTGGGCTAGGCATTAAGACAATGCGACTCAATAATGAGCGCGGTGCTTTGATCGGCGGCATGATCGTCTCCGAGCGTGACGAGGTCATTTCAATAAAAACCTCTGGCCAGGTGATTAGAAGCTCCGTTTCTGACGTATCGGTGACTAGCCGCGACACAATGGGGGTCAAATTCGTCAATACTGGTGGGAAAGATCCAGTAGTGGCTATCGCTTTGAATCCTGACAGTGAAGATGAGGACGATTCACTTGAGGCTGACGGCGAAAATAGCGCTGAATTAAGCCAAGAAGACGCTAATCAAGACGTCGATGCGCAAGTTGAATAGCAAATAGGGCACAATCAGGTATACAGCTTTTCCAGGAGGGACGCCGATGAGCGAAACGGTAACGAAAGCAGAACCGGGGAATAGGCAGGTTGCTCGTCCGGTTCGGCGCGCTAGGTTGAGGCTCAGCAGAATAGACCCGTGGTCGATGATGAAGACCTCTTTCCTGTTCGCCGTTGCTGGGTTGATCGTTATTTTGGTTGCTACCGCTTTACTTTGGGGAGTAATTTCGGCGTCTGGCGTCATGAATCAGTTGCAGGAAGCACTAAATGCTTTACTATCCAACACGGACGGTTCGGGTGCCATCAATGTGCGCGACTACATCGATTTCCCTAGAGTTATGGGGCTATCGCTGCTAATGGGTGCGATAAATGTCATCCTCATTACTGCCATAGCTACTTTGGGCGCCTTCTTGTATAACGTCTCGTCAACGCTATTGGGTGGCATTGAGGTGACGCTTTCCGAAGAGTGATTGGCATTACCCAAGAAAGATGCCGGTTTGAGTGTTAGCCGTTAGGTGCGGTAATGTTCTATCTCGGCATATTTGCTGTGACGGGCCTATAGCTCAGTTGGTTAGAGCGCATCCCTGATAAGGATGAGGTCGCTGGTTCAAGTCCAGCTAGGCCCACTTATATGGGGGAAATACTTTTATTACAGTTTTCTGGGTTTCATTAGCAAATACTGATTTTTCTTCCCAATCTAATCGCGTATGAAAGCTGAATATTTCCAGGCAGTGACTATCCACGATTAGTTCTAGGGGTGTCGAATCTTTGTCGCGTGAGGCAAAATGGAATATAACCAGGAGGTGTTTTGATGGCCTACAAGAAGCTAAGCGCAGGGCTAGTTGCCCTGGTCAGCACACTGGCCATCATTACTACTCCAGTTCAGGCAGTTCCACCATCTGAGGAGCTTGCTCAACCTGAAATAGTGTTTTCAGAAAACTTTGAGTCCGGAAAAACTCCAATCAGACTCACCGATTATCAGTCTGGTAAATACACTGCGGATCCGCAGTGGCTCAATATAGGCTATGCCAACGGCATCGTATTAGGTGGCGAAGATAAACAGTGGATAGAACATTTCTTAGACACTGATAAGTTGCCGGCTTGGCGCAGGTATGGGCATTTTGGTAGCGATCAAGTTGTTGATCCCGCTACCCAGCAAGCTTGGGAAAATAACGTCAATACCTTTACCAAACCAGAGGTTTGGACGTCCATGATGGCGGTTGCAACTGCTGCCGGGGATTTCCACGATTCCAGTGGTTCGGCTAATCACTCACTAGTTTTACTAAGTACTTTGGTGTCCGGCATGGATGAGCCAATGAGCGCAGAGAAAAGCATTTTTGAGACGGCTGCGCCTATCATCACCGATTCGGGGTTTTATACGTTCTCGATGGAAGGCGCTGCGGTGGCCTGCGACTATCCCGAATGGCAGCCACAGTTATCTGTGATGCTGGTAGAAGAGGATGGTAAAACGACCACTTTGGGTGATTTTAACCCTTGCCGGGGTGAGAATCTGACGGTCACTGAACGTTCATACTTTAAGGTTTCAGACGGAAAGTATGGCGTCAGAAATGTGTGGGCATCCGCAATGAAACCCGTAGCTCCGCTAAAAATCGCTAACAACCAAAAACTGAAATTGCGGATAGTCAATAACACTGATCAGCCCTATGGTTACGGAAATGATTTCGGGATAGACAACTTAGAGCTGAAATCTTTAACGCCACATATAACTAGGTCGTTTCAGCCAGCTTCGAGCACTGTATTTGATTACAGCGAAAAAACTGTCAGTTACACCATCACTAACACCACTGACCTGTTAGCTAAAGACGGCTGGTCTTTCACCGACAAGTTGCCTGACGGGTTGCAACTCAGCCCGTCCGCTAGCGAAAACACTTGCGGAGCCAACATTTCAATGACTGAAGATGGTGCGCTAACAGTGTCCGGCTCCTTGGTGGATCAGCAAAAATCTTGCCGCATCACATTGTCAATGACAGCTGACTTGGGTGGAGCAGATAGCAGAGTTTTTGATTCTAAACCGATAACAGTTGTCGAAAGGTTACGCGACGACACTTCGCCGTTGGCTTTTGAGGTCTATAAAGATGATGACCGCGATAACGTCCCAAATACCAAAGACCTCTGCCCGAAAACCGCCTACACCCATGAAGTTGATGATGATGGGTGTTCGATTGAACAAATCAATACCCCAAGTTATGAGCCGATTACCGTTATACGCGGTAGCCAAGCGACGGTTGAAAAACCCTTGTTTGATAATCCGATAACCGACGTCAGGGAAGCTAAATCAGCACCCGCAAAGACTAGTTACCTAATTGGGGCTAAAGCACCAAATTGGGCGAGCATTAATTTAGATGGTTCGATCAGTGTTAAACCAGGATTTCAGGTCATACCCGGTGATTACTGGGTTCCGGTAACCGTCAATTATTCCAATGGGGCATCGACAACAACTCAAGCCAAAGTCAGTGTCCTTGACTTGCCGAAACCGGCTTGGGATGATGCCAGCACAGACCCAGCTACGCCGGTTAGGGTGCCGAATGTTGGTGAGCACCCGGCAGGAATGATCGGTAGCTATTTAGTTGATGGACCAGGTGATCTGACCATTAGCGCGGACGGTACCGTCATAGTTACCCCGAAAGCTGGCTGCCAGATTGCAGACCAAGTTAAGGTAAGCGTTTGGTTGCGGGATGGTTCGCTAGCTGACACTTTTACGGTGACAATAACTGAGCCTAAGAAAGTCGGTTCCGCCCGGGTAACACCTACCCGTCGAAGTGTGAGCGTAAATTTGCCTGATTTAAGTTCGGTTAAAAACCCAGGGCTGATTGTTGACGGGCCCGCCACAGCATCCTTAAGCGGTAATAGTCTCATCGTTACGCTGCGTCCAGAAGCGCGGGTCGGGCAGTTAATAACAGTATTTATTACTAACGACAAAGGCCAAGTAGTTGCTCAGATAACTGTTGATGTGGTCGCCGATCAAAAACCTTCAGGTTTGCCTAAGACCGGACGTTAAATTAAAGATAATTGAATGCAACTCATTGCCATCACTAGTTTGGCCATCCAACTAGGTGTTCTAGAAATTATCTGGTCAGCAGAAAATATTTATCCACAACCTTTCATTAAATGAGTTGAGTAAAAACTTAAAAAGGCTTAGTCTTTTCTCAGACTTCTTTTTAGATTCAGGTTGGTGGACATGAGCGCACACAGAGCTTTGCATGACTCGCCCATTATTGAGCCGTCGGTGAGGCCTAATCGTGCGCCAGAGTGTGCCCGCAGAGCCTTAATTGAAACGGACGGTTTTTCGTTCGTGGCCAACCATCCAGAGGTTGTTGACTATCAGGCAAAGCGTGCCATTGGGTTGCCTGCCCAGCTTAGTGAGCAACCAGGCTGTGCTCGTCGCGCACTTGATCCTGACCTAGAGCCACTGGTGTTAACGGCGTCGGTTCGCCCGTCACGAGCCTTGGACTTTGATGAGGCTCCAACCCTTATTGCACCGCCGGCTTTCAGGAAATCAAAGGCGCTACGTAAACCGTTAAGCGCACGCAAACTTTTAGCCGCTGCTGGTTTAGTTGCCGCTATCGGTTCTACCACCGGCGCGTGGTTGACTGGTCCCGCTGCCGTCATGGCCGCCTCTAAACAACCGACCGCAATTAGCACAGTCTCAGCTGCCCCAAACCGGCTTGATGACGACGCACTCAACCGTAATGCAACGCGTAAAGCTGTAGCGGAAACCGCTACCCCGACCCCGAGTGTCACGCCAACTGAAGAGCCAGCTACCGCTGAGCCGCCATTTGGGGTTGATACGTCTATCGCCCCCGGCCAGTTAGCGCCGCTAAGTGTTTCCGAAGCGTTAACTAGAGCTGAAGCGATGGTTGGCAGCACGCAATGGGAAGGCCTTTGTCTTGGCATGATGGCTGACCTTTACGGTTACTCAACCTCTGGTGTTGGTAGCGCCCAGATTGCGGCTGAGCAGATTATTGCGGACGGCCAAATGCACACTGACATGACCGATATTCCTATCGGCGCACTGATCTGGTACGACGGCGGGCCCGCCGGTAACCCGTACGGGCACGTGGCTCTCTATGCCGGTGACGGCATGGTTTATTCCAATGGCGCACATTCTGCTGTTGGGCTAATGCCACTGGTTGAGCCAGATGAGTCGTGGCATCAACCAGTTATGGGTTGGTCGGCTGTTTGGCTGCCATACGCCACGAAATAATCTTGTGTTGCGGGCTGAAGATGCCCAAAATCGCCAAAGTGATTAGATTAGTGCCTGGCCGATCAAGCTAGGAGCACAATGACTGACGTCGCAGCAACTGCAACCACCGCATATCGAGCGATTCTTGAACTCGTTAATGAAGTTGACCCCAGAATTGGTGACGCTATGCGTCAAGAATTGGCGGATCAGCGAGGTTCACTAAAGCTGATCGCCTCAGAAAATTACGCTAGCCTAAACACCTTATTGTCAATGGGCACTTGGCTTTCTGATAAATACGCTGAAGGCACTGTTGGCCATAGGTTTTATGCCGGTTGTAGAAATGTGGATAGCGTAGAGTCAATCGCCGCTGAGCATGCACGTGAACTATTTGGCGCTGACTACGCCTACGTCCAACCGCACTCGGGTATTGACGCCAATCTAGTGGCTTACTGGGCAATCTTGTCGCAGCGGGTGGAAATGCCGTCTCTAGAGCAGATGGGGGCGCGAACCGTTAACGATTTAAGCCAGACTGATTGGGATAAATTACGTGCCGCTTTAGGTAATCAACGGCTGATGGGCATGAGCTTGGATGCTGGCGGGCACTTAACCCACGGTTTCAGACACAATATTTCGGGCAAAATGTTTGACCAGCGTAGTTACGGCACCAATCCGGAAACTGGTTTGCTCGATTATGCAGCGATAGCTGCACAGGTGCGCGAGTTCAAACCACTGATTTTGGTGGCCGGTTATTCCGCCTATCCGAGACGGGTTAACTTCGCCAAGATGCGCGAGATCGCGGACGAAGTGGGCGCGGTGTTGATGGTTGATATGGCTCACTTTGCTGGTTTGGTTGCTGGGAAAGTTTTCACCGGCGAAGAAAATCCTGTCGAATATGCCAACGTGGTAACCACAACGACTCACAAATCGTTGCGTGGTCCGCGTGGGGGCATGGTATTGGCTACTAAAGAATTTGCTTCTGCGGTAGACCGTGGTTGCCCAATGGTTTTGGGTGGGCCGCTGGCTCACATTATGGCCGCTAAAGCCGTGGCGCTAGCTCAAGCAAAACAAGAATCTTTCCAAGCCTATGCCCGTCAGATTGTGGTTAACGCTAAGGCTCTTGCCGAAGGCCTAATGAAACGTGGGGTAAAACTCGTCACTGACGGCACTGACAACCATTTATGTTTACTCGATGTGACCACCAGCTTCGGGCTTACTGGCCGGCAGGCGGAATCCGCCTTGCTTGATTCTGGTGTGGTGACTAACCGCAACTCGATCCCTGCCGATCCGAATGGCGCCTGGTACACCTCAGGTGTGCGTATTGGCACTCCCGCTTTGACATCAAGAGGTTGCAAAGAATCTGATATGGATCAGGTGGCGGCGCTGATTTGTGAAGTGCTGTCGAATACGAAAGCTAAGACGGCGTCCAACGGTCAGCCTGGGAAGGCGAAATACGAGATTGCTGATGGGGTAGCGGATAGAGTCCACGCTCAGGCTGCCGAGTTGCTTGGCAACCACCCGCTGTATCCAGGGCTAGAGGTTTAGCTTACGACTCGAAAGCTTCGATTTCTTCGTCGGACGCTTCTGGTAGCACCATTGTAAAACGTGCTCCTAAGGTGGCCGGCGAGTTCGATGCCCAAACTTGGCCACCATGAGCGTTGACGGTGTGGGCGACGATGGACAATCCCAACCCGGTGCCTGGCGTGTTTCGAGCCTTGTTGGAGCGGTAGAAACGATCAAAGATTTTCGGTAGATCCTCTTCGGCTATACCTGGGCCTTCGTCCTCGATGGTCAGCTTATTACCGTGCAACCTAATAAAGATATGTCCTTTAGGCGGGGAAAACTTCACGGCATTATCAAGCAGATTTGTTACTGCCCGTCCTAGCGTGTCCGGTTCGCCGATAATCATCAGCGGCTCAAGCTTGGCGTCGAATATTAGATTCGGGCCGCGCCGGTGTGCGCGTTCTATTGCGGTGCGTACCACATCTGCGAAATCGATGAGCTCGCGACGTGGCGCATCAGCATCCTCACGACTTAGTTGAACTAAATCCCCAACCAACGCTGTGAACTCCGCCAACTGAGCGGAAACGTCGTTCAAAATATCTTGACGCGCTCCCGGCGGTAACATGCCAGAGTTTTCATCTGCCACCAACAGCTCAACGTTAGTGCGCATAGACGTTAACGGGGTACGTAATTCGTGTCCAGCGTCAGCAATCAAACGTTTCTGGCGTTCTCTAGAACTAGCCAGCGAGTGAATCATGGTGTCGAAGTTGCGACTTAGGGTGCCAATCTCATCGTCAGAGTGAATACCGATGGGCACTAGCTCATTTGTTTCTGTAACCCTAGAAACTGCTTCAGACATTCTTTTTATTGGTCGCATAACCGATCTGGCTAGCAGAAATGCCATCAAGGTTGAGGCTAATAGAACCGTTATGCTTAGGGCTACGGTAGTCGATACCATGTGGGCGATAACCGCTTGGATAGTGTTTTGGGGTCTAACTAGAACAATCGCCCATTTACCACTAGAGATAGTTATCGGGACGGCAACTTGTCGATAGTAAGTGCCGTCAAGACCGTGAATTGTGCGCGCTGAAGCGTTCATTTGAGTTCGTGCAACAGCTAACTCTTGGTAGCCAGTTTCGACGCTAACCTTGGCTCCTGGGACGCCACGCGAGGAACCGTCGGAACGCAACAGCACCAGACCAACATTGGCGGCTTCCAAGGCCGTTGAGTTTAATCCACCTAAACCTTCAAGGTCAGCGGTGATCGACGCTGACGCGTCGGTGGCTACCGCAATCAACTCGCGGTCAGTTTGATGGTAGAGCGTGTTTCTTACCGTAAAAAAATAGGTCAATGTTAACAGCAGTAAACCAATGGCAGTAGCTAACGCCGTGACGACGGTGATTCGTCCGGTCAAGGTGTGCAGGCTGTTATTTATTGACGTTAACCAGCCACGGATCCGGTTACTAATCACGGGGCTGTTTCACGTAAGACGTAGCCAACCCCGCGAACAGTGTGGATGAGGCGAGGCTCGCCCTCTTGTTCTGTTTTGCGGCGTAGATAACCGATATAAACCTCAAGAGAATTCGCGGTTGTCGGGAAATCAAATCCCCAAACCTCATTCAACAGCCATCCGCGCTCTAGAACATGCCGGGGGTGTTCCATGAACGTGTGTAGCAGGGCATATTCGGTGCGGGTTAAGCTGATTCGACGTCCCCCACGGGTGACTTCACGGGTTGAGGCGTCTAGCTGCAAATCTTCAAAAGTTAAAATTTCGTGGTCTGGCTCCTGATCAGGACGAGAACGACGAGTCAAAGCCCTAAGCCTGGCAAGTAATTCATCGAGGCTGAACGGTTTGACCATATAGTCGTCGGCGCCAGCGTCTAACCCGTCTACGCGGTCACCGACCGCATCCCTGGCAGTCAAGATGAGAATCGGCACGTCGTTGCCGTTTTCGCGCAGCATGCGAGTGGTTTCTAAACCATCAAGTCTAGGCATCATGACGTCCATCACTACGGCGTCAGCGTCCATTGATGATAGTTTTGCTAACGCTTCGAGACCGTCCTCGGCGCTAGAAACTTCGTAGCCGTTGTATTGCAGTGAGCGCGCCAGTGAATCCCGAACGGCTCGATCATCGTCAACCACTAGCACTTGCATAGTTCTAGCTTGCCACATTGGGAGTCGGCTTTGGAGTCTCGAAACGCACCGCAATGTGTGATCCGGCGCGGCTTAGCCAGGTTATACAGCCATGCCCCACAGTTTGGGTGCGGCCATTTGTGGCATTAACTATCAGCGCAGTGGCCTCGTCAATTAATAGCACTGAGCCCATTTCGCCGTTGCGTAATACTTCTACACCTCGCCCTAGAGTTTGGCAGGTGTCTGCATGCGTGTCTACGCTTGGCCCGATTAGCGCTAAACCATCTTCCACGGTAACCGCGTCTAAACCTTCGGATACGGCAGTCGAACAGACTTGCCGCCCATTCGAGTTGACTCCGCCAATGATTGCGTTTTTTGCGGTAATCATTGCGCCAGCCGCAAAACCAAGATAGGGCATTCCGGCACGTACTTGACGAGCAATCGCTTCACGATGGGCGCGCATTTGCTTGAGGTAATCGGCTGGTTTGCCGTCCGCGACGATCAAACCGCCTAGATCATCGAAGGCTGGTAAGGCAGTGTCTTGGTTTAGCCAACAAACTTTGAATTGAGCTTGCGGCCAGCGCGCCCGTATTGGGTCTAGATAAGTGTTGGCGGCCGCCTCGTCAGACTCAGCGGCGATAAGAACGCCAACTTGAGTACCAAAATCTTTGGCTTGGGTGACGAAACTGTCGTAGACAGTGGTGATTTCATCGCCAGGTCTGCTACCAACTAGAAAAAGTGCCATGTCTTAAGCCTAGACGGCCGGGCGCGTGGTGACGATTGTCTTAAGGACTATTGGCGGGCTTAGGATATCGTTCGAGACGAAGGGACAGCGATGGATTTACGTGGCAGAAATTTCTTGAAAGAAGCCGATTTTACCGCCGAAGAGTGGGCGTACTTATTGCGTCGAGCCGGCGAGCTAAAGGCAGATAAGCATGCCGGACGTGAAAAGCCTTTGTTGAGTGGGAAGAATATCGCGTTGATTTTCGAGAAAACCTCGACTCGTACTCGTTGTTCGTTTGAGGTTGCTACCCACGATCAGGGCGCGCATTGCACTTACCTTGATCCGAGTGGTTCACAGATTGGCCACAAGGAATCTATCAAGGACACTGCCCGCGTTCTAGGACGAATGTTTGACGCTATCGAATACCGAGGTTTCGGCCAAGAGCGGGTAGAGGCTTTGGCCCAAAGCTCTGGGGTAGTGGTTTGGAATGGGTTAACCGATGAGTGGCACCCCACCCAGATGCTGGCGGATCAGTTAACCATGATCGAACATTCAACGAAACCCTTGAACGAAATCGCGATCGCTTACGTTGGTGATGCCCGAAATAACGTCGGCAATTCGATTCTGGTATCCGGTGCATTATCGGGTATGGATGTGCGGATGATCGCACCTAAAGATTTACAGAACAGCGACGAGGTTCGCCAGATTGCTAACCGAATTGCTGATGATACTGGCGCGAAGTTAAGTGTCAGCGACGATATCACGGCAGTGGCGGGCGCTGATTTTATTTACACAGATATTTGGGTATCCATGGGGGAGCCTAAAGAGGTGTGGGCTAAACGCATCGAAGAATTATTGCCCTACCAAGTGAATGCAAAATTGTTAGCCGCAACGGGTAATCCAGAGGTTAAAGTACTGCACTGTCTGCCTGCCTACCATGATTTAGGTACCACTATTGGGCGTCAGATTTCAGCAGAAACTGGTATTACTGGTGGCCTAGAAATTACTGACGAGGTTTTCGAAGCGCACGCTAACGAGATTTTTGATCAGGCTGAAAATCGGCTACACACTATTAAAGCGGTTATGGTCGAAACCCTACGGGACTAGGGCTAATACAATTTAGCTCCGATTTGACGCACCCACGAGATAGCGTCTCGGTAGTCCTCATCGCGGCCGCCGTATTGGATTATCGCGGATTTGGCGTCCGCCCTCGCGTAGCTGCCCAGGAAGATCACGTCCTTACATATCCGCTTCAACCCAACTAGCGCATCAGCCATTCGAGCATCTGTGATATGCCCCTCCGCGTCTATCGAGAAGCAGTAGCTACCTAGTGATGTTTTGGTTGGACGAGATTCGATTCGGCAAAGGTTAACCCCTCTAGTAGCAAATTGCTGCAAGATTGCCAGCAATGCGCCAGGTTGATCTTGACGCATATAAGCAACCAGGGTGGTTTTGTCGTGTCCAGTGCGTTCAGGGTAAGAGCCGATTTTAGAAACTAGAACGAAACGAGTGCTAGCTGATTGATTGTCGGCTAACCCGCTGACCAGAGGCCGCAGATCGAACAATTTGGCGGCAATGGACGAACATACTGTTGCACAGTTACCAGAATCTGGCTTGGCTACGGTAGCAGCGCCGACTGCTGTCGAACCTACAGTCTGCACTCTGGCCTTCGGCAGATTCTTGTCCAGCCAGTTACGTACTTGAGCTATGGCATGCGGGTGTGAGATCACTGCGTCTATTTGGTTAAGGTTGACGCCTTTGCGAGCACACAAATCGAAACGAATCGGCAGCACTGTCTCGGCCACAATCTGTAGCGGATCACTAAGGTCACCAATGTTATCGAGAGTTGCAGAAACTCCGCCCTCAACAGAGTTTTCAATCGGAACAAGACATGCCCGTAGCTGACCAGCACGTAATGCAGCTAAGGCTTGACCTACGCTAGGGAAAGCCAGTAATTGCTCATCAGAAAAAGGCGTTGACGCGATGAGATTCGTTAGCGCTTGATGAGTGAATGTGCCCGCTGGGCCAAGGTATCCAAGCATGAAACAAGGTTAGCGTTCGGGTTAAGCCCAGGGTAAACCCCGAGGTGTTGAATCTGGGTTAACGTTTCGGTCGTGAGATAATGGAATAGTGAATCAGCAAGGTGAGGCTTTTCAGCGTGAGGACTATTCGCAGGCCAGTCAGTCAGATTTTAGGTGGCCGGCAGTCGATAATTTTCGTGCCCAACCACCTCAGCCTTATCAGGTTGCCCGCCATTACCCCTCGTCATATGACCAGGAAGCACTAGAGCGGCAACGTGACCGGCGAGCTATCACTTGGCGAATCGTCATCGCCCTATTCTCTGCTATGCCGCTAACCGGTATCGTCCTCGATGCATTTGATGGCTCGATAATGCGGTTGGCAGGCGTCCTATTGACTTGGGTAGGTATCACCATGGCAGTTTGGGCGGCGTCCGGTTGCCCTAACCCGTTCAACAAAAACTGACGCCTTAAGGCTGGCCAATGTTTAGCGTTGGTAGCGCGGCACCCACTCAGTTTTGGGATTGCCGACATAAAGCTGGCGTGGACGATAAATGCGCTGTTTCTGGTTATCGTTTATTTCTTTCCAGTTAGCGATCCAACCAGGCATCCGTCCGATTGAGAACATCACCGTAAACATATTCAAGGGAATACCGATAGCTCGCAGAATAATGCCGGAATAGAAGTCCACATTCGGGTATAGCTTGCGCTCGATAAAGTAATCGTCGTGCAAAGCCTCTTCGGCGAGGTCGTGAGCGATGTCCAGCAGCGGGTCATCAATTTGCATAGAGTCCAATAGCCGCTTAGCGGCCGCACCTAGAATCTTGGCTCTAGGGTCGAAATTCTTGTAAACCCTATGCCCAAATCCCATGAGTTTACGCGTCGAGTTTGGAGATTTAACCTCTTCCAAGAACTGTTTGGGGCTAATACCTTCGCGAAGCATTCTTTGCAGCATTTGGACGACCGCCACATTCGCGCCGCCGTGACGTTGACCCCATAAAGCCACCACACCAGCAGAGCAAGCGGCGTAAAGGTTAGCTTGACCGCTTGCCACCATTCTGACTGTCGAGGTTGAGCAGTTCTGCTCGTGGTCAGCATGTAAAACCAAAAATTGGTTAATCGCGTGGGATGCCTCTGGGCTTGGCTCGTACAGGTCGTACATTTGCGAGAACATCATGTGCAGGAAATTATCCACATAACGCAACTGATTGCGTGGCTGGATAATCATTTCGCCGATGGACGACTTGTAGGCGGCTGCCGCGATAGTGCGTACTTTAGAGATTAGTCGCGCAGAATAATCAAGTAATGCCTCATCATCGCCAGGCTCGATCAGTGGCCTTTCATGCATTGACAGCGAGTTAATCATTGCCGACATGATGGCCATCGGGTTTGAATTTGTTGGGAAAGCATCGAAATGCTTCATCATTGGGGTGGGCAGCGCAGAGTATTTCGTCAATAGGGACGTGAATTTCTCGCGTTCGTCTGCCGTCGGCAGATGACCGAAAATCACCAGATAAGCAGTTTCAACGAAACTAGATTTTTCTGCTAAATCCTCGATAGCTATCCCTCGGTATCGCAAAATACCCTTGTCGCCATCGATATAGGTGATTTTTGATTGGCATGAGCCAGTATTTGCCAAACCATCATCTAGAGTGATGTAACCGGTTAGAGTGCGCAGTTTAGCGATGTCGATGGCTAGTTCACCCTCAGTGCCCTCGACGATGGGTATCTGGTAAGTCGTGCCGTCCAGCTCTAGTTTGGCGAATCGTTCATTCACGTCGGGTCTCCTGTCTGTCTTGAAGATGATCATAAGCCCAGGGGAAATGCCGGGTTGGCGCTGCTCACGTTGTGATGGAATCGCGTTAGGCTGGTTAAACAGACTAAGGAGGCGACTACATGCCTGACAGCGATCTCTCTAAATCTATTATTGCCAATGCGTCCAAAGGTGCCCCCGAGATGACGGGTAAAGCTTTACGTTGGCTCATTGACTTGGCAATCTTCGGCGCTAAGGGAATGCCGAGCGCCCAAGCTAGCGCTGGACGCCAACTTCGTGCCCGCAAAGGTGAGGTAGAGAAAGCCATTGATTCGCTGATATTTCAGCATGTGGCTCTAGCTGGCACCCAAGGTTTTTTGACCAATCTTGGCGGAATTCTGGTCTCTGTCGCGACGATGCCCGCCAACCTAAGTGCCGTTGCCGTCTTGCAGTCACGTATGGTTGCCGGTATCGCCCACTTGCGCGGCTACGACATCACCGATTCCAGGGTTCACCAAGCAGTGCTGCTAACCCTGCTTGGTGAGAAGATCGTCAATAATTTGGTAGCTGATGGCAAGTTGCCAGGTTCGCCCCTGGTGGTTGCCACCGCCCCGGTTGCGGACGAAAACCTAGAGCAGTTGATCGCTGAGCATGTTATGGCTGCCTTGTTTAGCCAATCTGGTGGGAAACAAGTGGCTTCGCTGCTTGGCAAGCGGGTGCCCGTCATTGGTGGTGGGGTTGGCTTAGCCGCTGACTCCTACAACACTTTCGCTGTTGGCCGTTATGCTAGAGCGCAATTCGTTAGTAGGCGTCCAGCTATTCGTGATAGAGCCGAGGCACCCGAGAATTGATCAGGCAGGTCACCTCGTAACTGATCGTGCCCATTAGGCTCGCGATTTCGTCGGCAGTAATTTTTTCGTTACCTTGGTGGCCTATCAGACAAACCTTATCCCCAACGTTGGCTGGTGGTCTATCGGATGCTGAGCCTAAATCAACCATCGTTTGATCCATGCAAACTCGTCCAGCTATGGGGTATGAAACCCCGTTTATTAACATTCGTCCGCGATTCGACAAGCTCCTGGAGTACCCGTCGGCATAACCGATAGGCACGGTTGCTATCCAACGGTCAGTGGGAGCCGTCCAAGTGCGCGAATAGCCCACAGTTTCGCCAGCATTAATTTTGTGTATGGTGCTAACCCTGCTAGTCAACTCGAGAATGGGGGACACTGGTACGGTTTTTTTCCAGTTATTATCCGGGTAGTAGCCGTAAACCAGAATGCCGGGGCGTACCAAAGTGAAACCACTTAAATCGTGTCCCAATATCGCTCCGGAGTTAGCGGCGTGAATTAGCGGCACTGGAGCCATCCCGTTGGCTGCCCGCTCGTCTTGAATCGTTCGTACCGTATTTAAGAAAACTTGTAACTGGTGGTTAGTGAATTCTTTGCCTTCAACCGAATCCGCGACCGGTAGGTGGGTGAAAATGCCCTCCAGGCTTAAACCGCAAGTGACGATTTGGTGAGCAACTTCGCTCGCATCAGCTGGGCGGCAGCCGATGCGGTGCATCCCCGTGTCAATAGCCAGATGCACCTTGTGACGAGGGGATAAAGCTGCGATAGCCGCCAATGATGATGAGTCTTGAACCGTCAACTGGACGTCAGCTTCTATCAAAGCAGGTAGTTCTTCATCAAAAGCTGGTGATAGTCGTAGTATCGGCAGTCTAATCCCTGCTGCCCGCAACTCTAGGGCTTCTGGTGTTGTTGCCACCGCCAGATACTCTACTAGTTTTTCCTCCTCAACGAGGCTGGCTAGCTTTTTTGCACCATGCCCATAGGCGTTAGCTTTAAGCGCGACCATAATTTGGCGTGAACCAACTCGTTCACGTATCGCTCGAAGGTTGGCGCGAAATGTCGCTAAATCGACATTTGCGCTGGTGGCGTAAAGCATATTGATTATTCTTGCACCCCAAAGATGATTGACGTCTTTCCGCGCGCCCACTAAAGCAGGCTTAGTGAGCAATCGACACTGATTCAGGCACCACACTAAATTCAAAATAGGTGCCTTCACCTAAGGTGTCGCCGTCAAATTCATAGGGGGTTGGCTCGGACATTTTGATGCGGATTCGTTTACCGATAGCCGTTGTCAAACCGTGTTTGCGGAATAGCACCTTGCGTAACATTTTTGCCCATCCGGCTAGCCCTTTCGGGGAAGCGACGAGCAAGTCAAGCTGGCCATCGTCTGGTTTAGCCGTTGGCACTAACGAGACTCCGCCTTGCAGTTTTGCCACATTGGCAATCAAAGTTAGCGAAGCTTTCTTGGTGTGACTCTTGTCGTCGTCAACCCAGTAACGTAGCCCGCGCAGCGGCGCCTTGAAGTTGCGCAAAAAAGATTCCACATAAGCACCAGAGCCAACTACAGCCTTTAGTTGCTCGTTGGTGTCGTTCATGAGTTGAGCGTCAAAGCCGATACCACCCATCACCATCAAATGCTCGGCGTCGTCCTTGCCATCAACAATGACTTTTATGGCGTCAATAGGGCGCGGTGTGTTGGTGAATGCAAAATCAACAGCTTCACTCAAATTGAGGGGAAGATCCAGATTTCGAGCCAGTAAATTACCGGTACCGGCTGGAATTAACCCGATTGGCAAGCCAGTATTGACCAATTTGGAGCAAACGATTCTTACCGTGCCATCACCACCAGCAACTAACACCAAATCAGGCTCGGCTTTAATTGCCTTGTCAGCCATCTGATAACCAGGGTCATCTGCGGTGGTTTCTAGATAGCTCGGCTCTTCAAACCCATATTTTTCGGCGGCCTTATTAACCATCTGGTGAAAATCTTCAGGTGCGACCTTGGTTGGGTTGAAAATTGCGATGACCTGTTTCATAACTTAAGGCTACCAATAGGTCTGCTCTCGCTTGAAGCTCTGCCTTTGAGTAGGCTAATGCCATGATTGATCCGAAGCTGCTACGTAACGACCCTGACGCTATTCGACGCTCTCAACGCGCCCGTGGTGAAAGTGTGGAATTGGTTGATGAAGCGATTGCAGCTGACGAGGCTAGACGAGCCGCCATTTCAGCATTCGAGTCCACGCGTGCTGAACAAAAACAGTTGGGTGGCCAAATTGCCCGCGCTAACCCGGCCGATAAACCCGCTTTACTAGCTAAAACGAAAGAATTATCGGGGCAAGTCAAGGTTTTGCAGGACGAGGCTGCACAGGCAGAAGCTCGATATCAGGAGCTGATGGCTAAATTCGGCAATATTGTTATTGACGGGGTGCCTGCCGGCGGTGAGGACGACCTTTACGTTATCGAGGAGTATTCCAAGCCGCGCGATTTTGAGGCAGAAGGGTTTAGCCCACGCGATCATCTAGAAATTGGTCAGTTAATCGGTGCTCTGGACATGGAGCGTGGCGCGAAAGTATCTGGTTCACGGTTTTATTTCTTGACCGGGCCAGGCGCGTTGCTGGAATTCGCCTTAATGCAACATGCTCTAGCGAAAGCTCTGGAATGGGGTTTTCAGCCAATGATCACCCCAGCGCTCGTCAAGCCTGAGGCTATGGACGGCACCGGTTTCTTAGGGCAGGCAGCCGAGGATGTTTACCACCTAGAACGCGACGATATGTATCTGGTCGGTACTGCCGAGGTGGCTTTGGCTGGCTTCCATGCCGGCGAAATTTTGGACGCCGAAACATTGCCGCGTCACTATGCCGGATTCTCGTCTGCTTTCCGGCGTGAAGCTGGATCTTACGGTAAAGACACGCGAGGCATTTTTCGTGTTCACTGGTTCGATAAATTCGAGATGTTCGTCTACTGCGACCCGGATCAAGCCGAAGCTGAGCACCTGAAATTGCTTGGGTTTGAAAAAGAATTCTTGCGTTCCCTCGATATTCCTTTCCAAGTGCTAGACGTAGCGTCTGGCGATTTGGGCTTGTCAGCGGCCAGAAAATACGATTGCTACGCTTGGTTCCCCGGTCAGCAGCGCTACCGTGAAGTAACCTCCACCTCAAACTGCACATCTTTCCAGGCTCGCAGGCTAAATATTCGCATGCGTGACGAGTCTGGCCCGCGTCCTTTGGCTACGCTAAATGGCACCCTCTGTGCGATGACGCGAATCATCATTGCAATTTTGGAGAACTACCAGAATGTTGATGGTTCGGTAACGGTTCCCAAAGTTTTGCGTCACTACCTGGGTGGTAGAGAAAAGTTCGAGCTGGTTTAGCGGCCAGCTGAGTTAAGCCACTGACCGTGACGCATGACCGCCGTTAGCTGTGCGTGGTTGTCGAGTAGACACAAGTCCGCGTATTTGCCAGGCGTCAACTCACCAACTTCGGGTAAGTGGTGGGTGCGTGCCGGGTTGGTGGATGCCATTAGTGAAGTTTGGGCAATAGAAAACCCAAGCGCATTGACCATAAACCAGAAAGCTCGGTCCATGGTTAGCGTTGAGCCGGCAATTGCGCCAAGCGTTTGACCAGGGGTGATGAGCCTGGCTGTGTGATTTGTGACGCGAACAGGCAGACCGCCAAGACTATAGTCACCCTCGGGTGCCCCGGCTGCTGCCATCGCGTCCGTGACGAGGATGACGCGCTCTACCCCCGCTGTTTGTACTGCCATTTTTATTACGTCTTTTTCAAGATGGATACCGTCACAAATCAGCTCTATAGCCACCTTAGAATCAGTCAATAATGCCGGTATCGGGCCGGGCGCGCGATGATTTATCGCGTTCATGGCGTTGAAAAGGTGGGTGGCGACGCGAATGCCAGCGGCTATGCCCGCATGGGTTTGCTCGCTACTGGCATTCGAGTGTCCGAACGCTACCGCAATACCGGCTTCGGTAAGCCGCGGGATAGCGTCCAAAGCGCCCGGAAGCTCGGGGGCGATAGTGACCATTTTGATGCTGTCTCGCCCCGCATTAAGTAAGGCGTCAATAGCTTCTTGACTAGGGTTTATGAGAGATTCTTTATGGTGAGCACCGCTTTTTTCAGTAGCCAAGAACGGGCCTTCTAGGTGGACGCCAGCTATCAGGCCGGCTTCAGTGAACGCTCGCAACCTAGTTAATTGGTCACGCAAGGTGTTTATGGGGGCAGTGACTGTTGAGGCAAATAGGGTAGTGGTGCCGTGTAAACGATGAATGTTAACGGCGTTTTCCACGGTTTGCGGGTTTGGGTCACTAAATTCTGCGCCGCCGCCTCCATGACAGTGGGTGTCAACGAAACCTGGCACCACCCATCCGTCAAGGGGTTCCGCTCCAAGTGACGGTTTTTCGGTGATGAACGCCACCCGATCACCAACGATGGTTAGTCCGGCGTCGTGTAGCACGCGGCCATCGCCGACAACCAGATTTTCACAGCGAAAATCAACCACAATTGACACTCTATTGTGTAAAGCTGGCTTTATGGCCACACACATGACTTTGCAATTTCTTGGCGGCGCCCAGACTGTTACCGGCTCCAAATATCTGCTCACCTACAAAGGCAGACGCATTCTAATCGACTGCGGCATGTTTCAGGGAGCCAAGAAATTACGTGACCTGAACTGGTCAAACTTCCCGCTAGATCCAGCCTCTATTGACACCATTTTGCTAACGCACGCTCACATCGATCACTGCGGTTATATTCCAGCCCTAGTCAAGAGGGGTTTTAGTGGAAAAATCTATGCCACTAACCCGACTATCGATTTAACTGAAATCGTCCTTAGAGACGCCGCTTTTTTGCAGGAACAAGATGCTGAGGATGCTAACCGAGGTGGATATTCTAAACACAAGCAAGCGTTACCACTTTTCGATATGCACGATGTTGAGGCAGCGTTGCCGTTGTTTAAGCCTTTTCCAATTCACAAAGAGCTAGACCTTGGTGGTGGGATTCACTTCGAGGCAGTACGTGCCGGGCATATCTTGGGGTCGGTGTCTTACCGGCTTTGGTTGGATGACGCCGCCAGCGACCAGGATGAAGTGATCTTCTCTGGTGATTTAGGACGGGTAGACCACCCCGTTCTAGCCGACCGGGAAACTCCTCGCGGGGCAGCTAATGTTTTGATCGAATCCACCTACGGCAACCGCGAACACCCGAGTGCTGACGTCCAATATCAGCAGTTAGCAGACGCTATCTCGCGCACTATAAAACGCGGCGGCAATGTGCTTATTCCAGCCTTTGCGGTAGATCGCACGGAAGTAGTTTTGCATGTTATTTCGGAATTGACGAAACAAGGGAAAATACCTAACCAAATCCCTATTTGGGTAAATTCTCCGATGGGGTTAAGAGCCTTAGACGTCTACACCAACCCGAAATATCAAGACGAAATCGGTTCAGAGTTTAGGGGCGGCAAATTCTTTGATTTGCCGACTTTGCGTGAGGCCAGGTCTAAAGAGGATTCCATCGCCTTAAACAAACCCGACACCCCGTCCATCATCATTTCCTCTTCGGGCATGGCCACTGGCGGGCGAGTCGTTCACCATCTAAAAAATATGTTGCCCGATGAGCGTAATTGCGTGATTTTTACCGGCTATCAGGCTGCTGGCACTAGAGGGCGGCTCTTAGTTGAAGGCGCCGACCAGATTAAGATGTATGGCCAATATGTGCCGGTCAAGGCCGAGATAGTTCATTCTGGCGAGTTCTCGGTGCACGCAGATTGTTCTGATTTACTTGATTGGCTTGATGCGTTAAACCCAAAGCCGAAGATTGTTTACTGTGTTCACGGTGAAAAAGAATCTACTCAGGCTTTGGCGCTGAAAATAAAGCAACGCTTCGGGGTGATGGCGCTAGCGCCGAAACCAGGTGAAATCGTTAGGCTCTAGCAATTTAGGCGGCGACACCCTCGGGTTCTCCAGTGCGCGCATAGGCGTCAAGCACTTGGGTAACAGATGGCTTTGGCTGGATGTTTTCCCTAGTCTCAGGCTCTTTGGAACGGGCTTTTCGTAGGTGGCGTTTCACTGTCGAAAGTGAGCATCCCAGCCGGTGGGCAATCGTATCCAGTGAGTCATTAGGGTAGGTGGCGCGTAGTCGCAGCACCTGATCGTGATCTACTCTGCTTCCTGATTTGACGCCAAGGAAAGAGTCAAGATCGTCAGGCTTAACGTTTATGCCTAGGCTGGAACGAATTTGTTCACGGCGTGTCTGAGTGGTTCCAGCAACGTATCCCGCGATGTCATGGTCAACTACTGCCCGGTAGAGGCACTCGACCATCATTGGGCAGTTATGACAAGCAGTCTGCGCCCGATTAAGCAGTGCTCGCTGGTAACGCTTTTCATTGCTGGTTTTTGCGTTGGTTTCCGATTCGATGAGTGGATGCTGGAAAAGATCAGCCAATTTAACGCATGCCGGATTGACCTCCTCGACGGCTAGACTGGCCGATGCGTGCTTTTGTTTCACAATTCCTATTTCAGAGTGTCTAGTTCACCAAATTATGAATTAAAAGTTAACAATCAGTGATCTTTGTAAGAAAGGTTCTAGCTTTTTGTGCCCGCGCTAGCGATGGCATCCAACGCCTATTTAGTAGGGGTTTTGGGGAAAGTCTGACGATCTTTGCAATTAATCCACAGGGTTATCCACAGTTTGGGGAAAACTACACGCTTGTAGTTACAAGCCTGTTGTTAACTTTGTGGATAACGGTGGATAGCAGGTGAAAAGTTTTCGGTAAATGTGCTCCAAGCTAGTCAGCGATGACCAAGCCCGCCTCGTGTAATGATGGAAGCGTGCAGTGGTTCGTCGCTTACCTCATCGACTACTTGGGCGCGCTTATCTCTACACTTGCCTCGGCGTTGCGGCTAACCGGCCAGCTGTCTAATTGTGGGCAATTTCAGTGGTCAGTACCTATCGGTATAGCCCTTGTCGGGGGTATCTCCACCATGCTCGGCCAGTCGGTAGTGCTAGCCATTAATCGGGTGCGTGGCGCTAGACGGTTCGCCACCTTGTTGGCCTCTGGCATCGGGTTAGTAGCAGTAGGGGTTATTCAGGCGGCGATTTTGGCCTTATTGACGCATTGGGTGGTTGGCGGCAATTGGGGATTAGAGGTTTTGGTGCCTATCGTCCTAGTTGCTTATGCCCCTTATTGGTTCGGGTTTTTAGTGTTTCTGCCATATAGCGGCCCAGGTATTGCCCGAGTGCTCAGTGTATGGATGCTAGTTACGATGTGGATGATGATTGAGGCCAGCCTGGGTCTCGCGCGTCCGATTGCACTCATCCTAACTTTAGGCGCTTGGCTAGGCACTTTGGCTCTGAACTGGGTGTTTGAGTATTCACCACTGCGGTTATCTGAACGAATCTTTAGAGCTATCACGGGTCGCCCGATTATCGGCGTAAAAGACCTAATGTCTGCTGGAGACTTGCAATGATTGTCTTGCAGATAACTGGGGTAATCATCTTGGCGCTAATTATTGCAGCCATGGTGGCGCCAAACGAGGCGTTGACGTGGTGGCAGCACAACAGTTTGGATATCACCCAAAGTTTAGACGGCGACCATCCGCCTATTTTCACCTGGCCACAGCTATCTGAGGCTATGAGCGGGGCAGTGGTTTCGGATGACTTAGCGTTAGCCGAAGAAGAGCGAAATGTCACCCCAAAGTTGGTGTTAAATCAGAAAGAGACTGACCACTATCTCGTCTACTTATCTGGGATCGGGACGTCTGGTCCCGACCAGCTGCCAGTGCTCGAAGTGCCGATGGTAAATAGTTTGATTGAACGGTTGGGGGATACCACTGTGGTTTGGGACGTATACCCGTATTCCGTTGAAAATCAGGCTCTGACTAGGGGACGAAGATTGTCTGGTGTTTGGCGCAAGCTACGCGGGTGGAAATACGATAAAAAACCTGGCCGGTTTCTGGCGTCCTTAATAAATATTCGTAACGCTTTTCAGATGCTGGTTAGCTCTGATAGGCGATATGGGCCAGTTTTTAATATGGCTGTCGCTCAGCAGATAGCGGCTGCCTTGCTTAGACATGGTTACGTGCCTGAACATAAAAAACCTGTGACCCTGCTGGGCTGGAGTGGAGGCGCGCAAATTGCGGTGGGAGCTACCTGGTATTTGGCGTCTTTGGGTATGCCAGTGCGCGTAATGTCGATGGCTGGAATTATGAGTGCCGATCCTGGGATTGATCGGGCAACTAAGATTTGGCATTTGAGTGGGCGCAAGGATCACGTCCAGGCAGTCGGAAAGGTGCTATTTGTGCGGCGGTGGCGAATTTTCCGTAAATCTAGCTGGAATCGTGGCTTGCGCGACGGACGAATTGAGATGGTGGATTTGGGTGAGTTGACTCACGTTGGGAAAACTGGCTATTACTCAGCCAAGGTAGCGCTTGCAGATGGTCGTTATCCATGTCAGGCAACCCTCGACAAGATCGTTGAGGTGCTGGTTAAGGCAGGTTTAGCTAGCGATAATGCGTCCAAGCCGGGGTATAAGGCCTAGCTTGTGGCTAAAGACTGGTAGTTTTGCGGTCATGACCGACAATAAATCGAGCACTGCAGGCGATTTCATAGCTGATTTAGTTGCTGAAGATAATGAGAGCGGCACTTTTGCTGGGCGGGTGCAGACGCGCTTCCCACCCGAGCCGAACGGTTATCTACATATCGGTCACGCCAAGGCTATTACCGTCGATTTTGGGATTGCCGAACAATTCGATGGAATTTGCAAGCTACGATTCGACGACACCAACCCTGACGCTGAAGAAACAGAATATGTTGAGTCCATCATTGAGGACGTTGAGTGGCTTGGTTACCATCCTGACGAGGTGCTTTACGCTTCTGATTATTTTGAAGATTTGTATCGCTGGGCGCAGTTATTGATTAAAAAAGGTCTCGCC
Source organism: Vaginimicrobium propionicum (assembly GCF_900155645.1). GTDB lineage: Bacteria > Actinomycetota > Actinomycetes > Propionibacteriales > Propionibacteriaceae > Vaginimicrobium > Vaginimicrobium propionicum. The sequence goes on along the minus strand of NZ_LT706985.1, from coordinate 1,473,564 downwards.
TATGTGGATGACCAAGATGGCGAAACTATCTCTGCCCAGCGAGGCGGTTTCGGCAAACCAGGGGTAAATTCGCCGTTCCGCGATAGGCCAGTTGAAGAGAACCTCGACCTTTTTGAGCGGATGCGTAACGGGGAATTCGCCGAGGGCGAGCGAGTGTTGCGTGCCAAAATCGACATGAACTCGGAGGAAATGTATCTGCGCGACCCGGTGATGTATCGGATTCGTCACGCTGGGCATCACCGCACCGGCGACAAATGGTGCATCTACCCGAATTATGATTGGGCACACGGCCAATCTGATGCTTTAGAGGGTGTTACTCATTCGCTTTGCACCTTAGAATTTGTTAGCCACCGTCCGCTCTATGACTGGTTTTTAAGCCATCTGCCACTGCCGTATGACAAGCCTCGGCAAACTGAGTTTGCTCGCCTGGAGTTGACGCATACTGTCACGTCCAAACGCAAACTGCGCAAACTTATTGAGGACGGCATAGTTGATGGCTGGGATGACCCGAGAATGCCAACTTTGTGCGGGTTACGTAGGCGTGGTTATCCGCCAGCAGCGATTAAGCAATTCTGTAAGGATATTGGGGTTTCGCGCACTAATTCCCGCCAGTCGATCGAGGAGTTGGAAAGCTACGTCCGTCGCGAGTTGAACAGCGTGTGTTTGCGTCGCATGGCTGTGCTTAACCCCTTGAAGGTGACTATTACTAATTGGCCGAAAGACGAGGCAGGTAACCCGGTTGTTGACTATGTCGATTTAATCAATAACCCGGAAGATTCTTCTGCTGGTACCAGGAAAGTGGCTTTTTCTGGCTCACTGTTTATTGAGCGCGATGATTTCGCTGAGGTGCCACCACCAAAGTTTTTCCGGCTTTCACCTGGACGGGAAGTTCGGTTGCGCGGCGCATATTTTATTACCGCAACCGACGTCGTCAAGGACGCGGACGGCAATGTTGTTGAGGTGCTAGTCACCTACGACCCTGAGACCAGGGGCGGGGACTCCCCAGATGGGCGAAAAGTTAAATCCACTATGCATTGGGTATCTATCCCACACGCCCTGGACGCGACGGTTGCCCTCTATGACCGGCTGTTTAGTGCTGAGTTGCCTGGCGGTGAAACGGGTGAGCCATTAGATGATTTGAACCCGAACTCTAAGCAGGTATTGTCTCAGGCGAAAGTTGAGGCCAGCTTGGGTGAGTTGGCGCCTGGCCAGGTCGTCCAATTTGAACGGTTGGGCTATTTTGCTCTTGACCCACGCGAGTCAATGTATTTTCACCGCACAGTTGGCTTGCGCGACGAGTGGGCGGCTATTCAGCGCCGCAACGCTAAACAGGCGGGAGCTAAGAAGTCGCAAAAATAGGACGGCAGTTGGGGCCGGTTGCGTTTATGCCTCTAGAGCTTGTACCGGAATAACACTGACCCCAGACTCTTTATCCGTGTAAGCGAGGTTGCTGCCACCAACGATTAGTAGCAACGCCCTTGGCGCGCCCAGGCTGTCGATGTCGATAGTCTGACTGGTCGAAACTAAACTTGAAATCCCGTTGTCAATCCAATGGCTACCCAGTTTTGTCTCGATTCCGACCCAAGTGCCGTCATTTAGCACTAGCACCGCGTCGAATTCTTTGCCGTTTGAGTCTCGGTAGTGCATGATTTTCGCCCCGATACGTTCTGCGTAGGTAGCAATTTGTTGGTACACGTAATTTTCGAAAATAAAGCCGGCACTGCCAAGGTCGCGAACCAAAGAATCCACTGTTGCTCCCAGCAGATTCGCGACTAACGAAGAATCCGTTAGATATACGACTGGCGAGGTTCGGATAGTGGCTTTTGAACGTAATTTAGGGTTCCAGGCGGGCACGCTGTCAACGACGAATAGCCGTTGTAACGCCTCCAACCAACGTCTGACGGTCTCGCGATCTACGCCACCGTCCTGGCTGATGACGTCCGTGGTGAGTGTGGCTATTGAGGGCGCTTGCCCAACGTTTCTAGCTATTGATCTAAGTAATGTTCGTGCCCCTAGTGGGCGACGGATTCGAGAATCAGCTATCTCAAAGACGTCGAAAGTGGTTAGCCGTTCCACGTAATCAGCGACGTGATCTGAAGCTGCTGTGGTGCTTGCCGAGTGGTCGGCTGGCCATCCCCCGTGAATCATGGCCTCGAATAAATCGAGGACGGCGAAATCAGCGACTCGGGTCGGTTCCAGTGGTTGCCCAGACAGTAGTCGCTGGAAACTTATTCCGCCTGGAAAAATCTGACGTTCGTGGCCTGTCATCGGCCGCATGCGAAGATGCGCAAATCGTCCTAGGCCGGAGTGGCCTTTGATGTTGTCTGTTGGCGTGGCAGAACCAGACAAAATGTATTGCCCAGCTTGTTGGCGAGTGTCTATTTCGCGACGAACAAAGTTCCACAATTCGGGTATCGTTTGCCACTCGTCCAGCAACACGGGTGGCTGCCCATTAAGCGCTAGTTGCGGCGAGATTTCGAATAGCTGACGAAATTCCGTGTCAATGTCGACGAAATGCGAAGTGCTAGCTTGTTGAAGAGCAGTGGCCGTCTTGCCACAAGCCTTCGGCCCCTCAACGATGACGCCACCCGAACTGGCAAGTTTCTTAGCTAGTAGATCATCGACGACTCGTGGCAGGTAATTGGTTAGATTTTGGCTATCCACAAGCACTAGAATAGCCCTAACCCTAAAGATGTTGATCCCATAACCCTAAAAATATGGATTCTATAACCCTAAACTTGTGGCACTTATAACCCTAAATTTGTGGCAATAGGTTAGCGCTTAATGGTTTGCAGCCGAGAGCTGACGTAATCCTTGCCCGGGGAGTCTTATTTATTACCGCGTCTGCAACGGCTTCAGCATTTGTGTTGAATGGGGGCAGCAAGACCGAGCCGCAGTTTGTTCGTTTAGATCGAGAACTTGGGGAAACTTGGTGTAGGCAGATGATTCTCTTGCCGAATCGTTCTCGGGAAAGTGTCGAACACAATCACCTGAAAGTGTCGGTTGAAAGTTCCTGAAAGTGTCGGGTAGAATGTCCTGAAACTGTCGATTGGAGCCACGTTGGGTGGGAACATGGTGAACTACCTGCCACGATTAATGGATGCTTCCCTGCAGGATGCATTAAAGCGTGCAGGCATCGTTCTCATTGAGGGTTCTAAAGGGTGTGGAAAGACGGAGACAGCTAGGCAAGCAGCTCAAAGCGAGGTGCGGGTAGATATTGACCCGAACGTCAAAATCGCTGTCGGTGTTGACCCAATGATGGTGCTCGATGGCAAGGTGCCTAGGCTTGTTGACGAGTGGCAGGTTCAGCCCATTCTTTGGGACGCCGCCCGGCACGTAGTGGATGATCGTCAGAAGAAGGGACAGTTTATTTTCACTGGGTCAACTGCGCCAAGTGAATTGGTGGCAAGACATTCGGGCGCCGGACGGTTCACCAGGTTGAAAATGTACACAATGACTTTGGCTGAAACCGGAGAATCAACCTGCGAGGTCTCTTTGGACGAGCTGGCCACAGGAGGACGTGCCAAAGCCACAAACAGCAGCTGGAGCATTACCAAACTCTGCGAGCGGATGTGCTTTGGCGGTTGGCCCGGAAACCTGGGTCTATCTGTGAAGCAGACCCGAAGCAACATCCGGGACTACTTGCGTACTATTGCGGAAGTAGACATCAGCACCCCTGATGGAGTGCGCAGAGACCCCGTGCGCGTCATGAATATTTTACGGTCACTTGCTCGCGGGGTGTCCACAGAAATGAGCGCTACAACGATAGCGGTTGACGCCGGAATTTCTCGGGAAACTGCGATGGATTACCTTGACTCGCTGAGCCGCATATTTATTAGTGAGGATCAGCCTGCTTGGTCAAGGAGTCTTCGTTCTAGGACTCCGTTACGTAAATCCCCTAAGCGTCATCTTGTAGACCCCGCACTTGGCATGGCGGCTCTGAATAAAGGCCCTGAGCAACTCTTGAAAGACTTGAAATTCGCTGGTCAAGTGTTTGAGTCTTTTGTGGTGCATGAGCTTCGGGCGCTAACTTCTCGTCAGGTTCACCATGCGCGTCTAGAAAATGGCCTTGAGGTTGACGCCCTTGTTGAGATGGACGATGTCGCGTTGGTTTTTGAGATAAAGCTGGGTCACGCCCCCGAAGTTGTTGACCAAGCTGCAGAAAACCTTCTTCGCTTTTGCCGTATTCTGGACGGTGACGCCGTTCCGGTCGTAGTCACCGGCAGTGGAATGTCGTACCAACGCAAAGACGGCGTTCACGTGGTAGCAGTCAACACCCTGAGCAAATGACTCGAATACTATTGTGAGTCCTTAGTCGTTCTGCTATCGGTGCAACGACTAGCGTCTTTGGTTAGGAGAATTCCGGCTCTCATCCGCAACGGGCGGTAGCGGGCGGTTGCGGTATTAGGGTAGGTAAGATTGCCGCTGATTTGTGCCCCAAAGCTGTCAACGCCTGGTAGCAGAGCTATTTAGAGTCTAGCAGGTTAGCTTGAAGAGCTAGTTCCGCACCACGCCGTCTCGCGGAAGAGTAATTCGTTCTTCCCGTCAGCTCTGGTACGGCGTGGTCTAGGGGTGCGTGCCATAGAGGTGGAGTGAACTCGAGGGGTAGCTGGCTGGGATTGTCCGCAAATTGTGAGCAACCCCGCCTTGTTTTACCGAGCGATTCCCTAGCCAACGCCGAAGCCAAAAACTTGCCTCAGCGCTGACCCCACTTTGCTCAGTGTTTCAGCTTCCAGGGCACCAAGTTTTTCGCCAAGCCTGGACTTGTTTATCGCAACCGGCTTTTCGGCCATAACTATGCAATCTTTTGTTAGCCCATTGCCGCCAGTCGCCTTCACGCTTACTCGCGTAGCACCCTTCAGGCTGTCGTCGGTGGTGAACAGACAAACAATGGTGGAGTCGAAACCTACAACGCTATCCGCTTGCACAATCACCGCAGGACGAGGCTTAGAGGCATAGCCAGATGCACAGACCGTCCAGATCTCACCTCGCATCGGAAATCGTTTCCGTTGCAAGATCATCTATAAAATTGACGGCCTCTTTTTCACTTTCGAAGGGCTGCGCATCACTCAACCTGACTTCGTACGGGAAACCACGGTTGGCGTTAAAAGCCATAACGAACATTCTTATTGCGTCAGCGGGCGTAGTGCCCAACCGCTTGGTCAAATCCTTGAACGTCTTTCCGTCCTCATCGTCAACACGAGTAGCGAGCTGAACCATTTTAGACCTCCCAAGCTGAAGAAAGTTCAGCAAATAGTGAATGGATTGTCTATTTTAGCCACACTTTGCATCAAATTCTAGCAACTTGTGAATGTGGGGCGGGGAGGTGAACGGTTCGTCTACCAAGACCTCGAACAGAGTTTGTGCCTGGTGAATTGACTCTGTCATCCCCGGAATTGAGGTTAAGAAAAATGTTTCTTGGATGGCGTGCCAGGCGTCCTCCCCGATGAGCGCGGCATTGCCACGTTTGCCGGTAATCGTTATGGTTTTCGATTCTTCATTCACCTGGTCGATTGGTTAACATAACACTAACTTCCCACTTAACATGACACTTGGGGAAGTTGGTGTGATGTTAAGTGGGAAGTTTAAGCGTTGCGTTTACGATAGCGCTGTTTGGGGCTGCGCGCAGGTTCGGTAGGTTCAACCAGGCCGTCGTTAATTAGCTGGTTTATGGCTCGCTGGACGCCGGTGCGACTCAATCCAGTGGCATCAACTATTTCTGTCGTGCTCGCGGTTGTGACGCGCTCGAAGATGGCTTGCACTCGGTCTTTTGCCGTTGCATAGCTTTCTTTTTCGGCTACGCGCCGGCGCTCAAAGATAATTGTGAAACTGGTCAGGGTCTCGCGAACCTTTGCGGGTGGCATTAGTGCGTCGGCGAGTGATCTCTCGATTACTGCAAAACCTGTTCCGCGGTTTTCCGCAACCAGGCCGCCGTCTGGCGTGCTCACGTTTTCAAGGAATGTTGCAAGCCACTGATTTCTAGTGGAACTTATTCCCTCTTTGCCAAGTGAACGTACAGTGACACCCCCAAATAGTCCGCCGGGGCTGGTTATCTCAAGCCTGTCTACAAACATATTCACTTGGACTTGGGTGCCCCGTGAGGTGGGTGAATAATCACGGTGCATTAGGGCGTTTACGATAGCCTCGCGTACCGCGACTAATGGGTAATCGGGAAGCTCCTTGCGGTAGACATCACCTATGAGGGCGCCGGTGCGCATATTTGCGCGCACTTTAGCGATAGTGGCTTCGACCAATTCCGGAATTGAGCCAGTCAGGTTTGCGCTTTCCAATAGCCGCATACCTTTACTGACATCTCCTTTGGAGGTGCCAGGATATAACCCAAAAGTGACGTTAAGGCGCGGGAAAAATTCTTGCGGATAGTCTCCCATCGTCAGAAGAGCGGCGAGGCAGGGGTGACTATCTGTCGCGATGTGCAGTCTGGTTAGTGCGGTCTCCATTCCGTCAGCAAAAGTCTTTGGGCGTAGCGTTCGCTGGTTGGCTAAAAATTCTTTCAAGACGTTTTGGTTGAGATCCTTGACGCTGGCTTGTTCGAGATATTCGGCGTCCCAGGTTGGTTGAGTCTGCTCTTCTAGTAGGCGATCAACCTCGTAGTTGCGCATTAGCTCATCGGCGTCCCCGACTCTCAGATAGCTGCCGTGATAGACGCCTCTTTCGCGAACGTATACCGGACGCTGCCTGGCAAGCATTTCGTCGACGGTGGCCACAACGAGTTGCCCACCCTCGAAAGGAACAATTTCAACAAGCGGACGAATCTGTGGCGTGAGCTGACGGCATCTGCCGAGGAGGGCGTCCCTAGCTTTTGAAGCATTAAAACCTTCTACGCGCGTAAACCCATCCTCTTCAGACAGCCCGATTATTAACAAGCCACCGCCTGAGTTAGAGAATGCGCTGAGCGTTGCGAGGACGGCTTTACCGACCCCTGATTTAACTTCAATGTTCTGCTGATCAGTGCCAATTATGCGCAGATCGCTGATAATTCTCGCGATTTCGTTGCTGTCCATGGGTGCCCTCTAATGTGAACATAACACTAACTTCCCACTTAACATAACACATGGGGAAGTTAGTGTTATGTTAAGTGGGAAGTTTGTTCCTCAGTTGCCCTAGTTGCTTTAGGCGACTTCCTAGCGCGGCGATGAAAATATCCCCGTGTCGTCAATTTCACGCAGCCATTCGCAGCCGACATTAGTGGGCGGTTTTCAGTTTGGGCGGTTGGGACAGCCGCCGATTCGTGTCCCGAAGTCGTCACTGCCTGGCGCTAGGGTTATGTCAAGTCCAGCAAGTTGGCTTGGCTAGCTATTCGCTTTATTTAGAAAAGGTTCGAGATAGTGGCGGTAAAGAAAAGCTCAAAGATTTTGGAGCAAACTCTGTGGAGGCTGTAACCATCCAAGGGTAAAGTGCGCGAGGAAGGTGTTTCTAGATTGATACGGACTGCATAACGATTGATGGGCAAGAACAGCGGAACTTGCCAAGCGCACGAAGGGCGGCTCACGGTACAGTGGCGTGAGCATCTTCTCCAACAAGATAAAATGCGCCGACTGCGGCGGCCGGTACGGCTCGAAGGTCTGGCATTCCACGGATAGGTACCGCAAGGTCATCTACCGCTGCAACCGGAAGTACAACGGCGATAAGTGCCAGACTCCACACGTCACGGAGGATGAGGTCAAGGCGGCGTTCATATCGGCATACAACCAACTGGTCACGGAAAAGAAAGAGATCATCGCCAATGCGGAGATCGTCCGCAGGACACTGTGCATCACCGATGCCCTGCGGGAAGAGAAAGGCAAGCTGGAGGAAGAGATGGCGGTGCTTGTGGAAATGACGCAGAACATCGTGGCGGAGCACGCCCGCGTTGCACAAAATCAGGACGAGTACCAAAAACGCTATGACGGGCTGGTCAGGCGATATGATGAAGCCAAGGCTCGGTACGATGAAGTTATTGCGTCCATCTCCGCAAAGGAAGCGCAGAGCGAACGGCTGGTGAACTTCATCAAGACGCTTAAAGCGCAGGACGGCACCATCAGCGACTTTGACGGCAGAGTTTGGGGCGGTATGGTCGAGTTCGACACGGTGGGCAGAGACAAGGCAATTACGGTCACTTTCCGGGACGGCACGAAGATACGGGCATAACAGAATACAAAGATTCAAGGCACTCGGCTACGGTCGGGTGTTTTTTTGTTATGCAGGTGATACTATTTAACAACGTCTGTACTGTGTAGTACACTATACCTGTCAAGGCACAGTAGCACTGTATTTGACGAAAGGTGGTGGAGTTGATGAATGAAGAATGGATTTCGCAAATTAAAAGAGGAACACTTGAATATGCCATTCTTCTCCTGATCAAAGATGGGGATAGATACGGATATGACTTGATACAAACATTAGATGATTATCCTATGCTTAAAACAAAAGAAAACACGGTTTATCCATTGCTACGACGATTATTAAAGAATGGATATCTTGAATCGTATTGGCAGAACACGGATGACGGTGTGCCACCGAGAAAGTATTATCGAATAACTGAATCAGGATGTTCCTATCTTGATGAGTTGAACAGTGACTGGAAGACACTGATGAATGATATTTCTAAGCTAACGAAAGAATTATAAAAATGGGAAACAAGTCAAACAATATTGCATTAGAGAAATATTTGTCGCAGGTAGACAAACATTTAAAGTATATGCCCGTTTCCGAAAAGACTGACATTTTAAGTGAACTCAAGAGTTCATTTTATGAGCGCATGGAACAGGGGCAGACAGAAAATGATATTATTGCGGAAATGGGACCGGCAAAGGACTTCGCATTAGGCTACCTTGGCAAGGCTATTGTCGAGAATAAAAATTTTTCATTCAGACATTTTATGATGGCTTTAGGATTCTACTCTTTTGCTTCATTAGCGTGGGTTTCGCTGATTCCTACATTAGCTATTCTTTCGGTTTCGTTCTTCTTTTCGTGTGGCGTCAGCGTTCTTGCCGGAGCAATGGGATTACTTAAAGGCTTCCTGCATTTTCCGCTATTTGATAAGATGCAATTTGTTTTTTTTATATACGAATTAAAAGGGATTTCTGCTCTTTTGGTAGGACTGTTATTGGCGGTTAATTTCCTTCTTCTAGGAATTCTATGCTGGAAAGGAACTGTAGGAATGATTCGCCTTTTGCAGTCAACGAAATGGAAATTGGATAGTGATGTAAGGAGCGAAGCATAACAGTACTATTTTTACACGGCCTTGGACAAAATAAAGAATCATGGCGGCAAACATTAGATTATCTTGAGTACAACAATGTGGTGTGCCCGGATTTGATACCAGCAAATGGACAAAAGCAGACTTTTGGATCTTTGATGGATTCGCTGGAATCATGCTGCTCTGATGGTGCTGATTCTTTGGTGCTTTGTGGGATTAGCCTTGGTGCGGTTATGTCATTGGAGTTCTATTTGCGGCATCCGGATAAAGTAAAAGCAATGATTCTTATCGCTCCGCAATACAAAATGCCTACTGTTCTTTTAGGCATACAAAACATAATTTTCAAATTAATGCCAGGGAAAGTTTTCTTGGATTCTCACACTACGAAAGATAATATGATTTCAATATCAAAGTCGATGAAACATTTAGATTATAGAGCAAATCTTGCAGCTGTAAAATGTCCCGTTTACATTGTCTGTGGAGAAAAAGACAAAGCCAATTTGAAGGCGGCAAAATCTTTGAACAATGTCTTGGAGCACTCGGAAATGATTATTATTGATGGCACAGGTCATGAAGTTAATGTCGAAGTTCCAAATAAATTAGCAGCTATCATTCAAAAAGCTATTGAAGAAATGAAAACCGATATACAGGGAGAATGTACGCACAAGCAGCGATAAGATCGAATATCTTACTCCATAACGATGCACACGGCATCGTTATGAGGGGTGTGCAAAAATGCACACGGGGGTGTTCATCGTTACGGGGTAAAAATAAGCTACCGTTGCATTCTATCATTGATAGGACGGCAACAGATCCATGCTGCGGATCGGACGGCATACTCGTACAATTTAACCTCCTTATCTAAGTTCACGTTGGCCAGCGAAATCACCCATCTATCTACGGCCAAGAGTTCACTAACACCACCTGGGAATTAGCAAAAATGAATCTCACGTCATCAATGGAAATTCACGGTCTTCAGAGACTACTTGAGAACAAATCTCCTGCATCTCTTCGTGTCGCCCTCCTGCCTGAGCTAGTGTTCCGGGCGGATTCGGGTGTCTGAGGCGCGGGAAGTCGTCCAAGAAGCTACTGATACCGAGTTGCCGGGGATGAAGATGGCTAAGAAACTTGTGAAGCATGATTCCAGTCAGTTCCTGGTTTTCACCACTAATGCCGGTGTTGGTGTGGCAGTGCGGTATGAGGATGGCACTATCTGGTTAACGCAAGCTCTGAAGGCTGAGCTGTTTGACGTTGATGTGAGCAAGGTTAATTATCACCTGCAATAGATTTTTGGCTCTCAAGAGCTTACCGAAGAAACAACTATTGGAATTTTTCCAATAGTTCGCCAAGAAGGTTCCCGTCAGGTAACTCGCCAAATCAGCACTACAACTTGGACGCCATCATTTCCGTTGGCTACCGCGTCAACTCTATTCGCGCCACGCAATTCCGGCAGTGGGCGATTGGCATCCTGCGTGACTTCGTCCACGAAACACTAGCCGATTTAAGGCGAATCTTTAAGGCTCATCTAAACCTGGCAGAATCACGTGCCGTACGTCACATTCTCACCAGGATGTAGGAATGGGCTAAATTTTTAGACCAAGTGCTCACCCTCGATGGTCGAGAACTTTTAGAAAATGCTGGCAGCATTTCCAAGAAAGTCGCTGACCAGCCCGCCAAAGAACCTGGGCTTAGCGAAGACGAAATTGCATTTTATGACGCGGTAATTCAAAACGATGCTGCGATTATGGAATTAGGCGATGAAACATTAAAGACAATCGCTAAAAAATTAGTTACTACCGTTCGCAACTCGAAAACTATTGATTGGATGCAAAAAGAAAGCGTTAGAGCGAAAATGCGCTCGCGAATAAGACGACCGCTTGCGATATACGGTTACCCGCCCGACAAACAAGAATCCGCGATCAAATTAGTAATCGAACAAGCAGAACACATGTCTGTAGACGAGGATGGTTAGAGCTCAAGTATCTTTGAGTCTTGGACGCCTCTCGCGTAGCGCGACGAGCACCCACTCGGAGCCACCTGCCGGGATCGAACCGGCGACCTACGCTTTACGAGAGCGTCGCTCTACCGACTGAGCTAAGGTGGCCTGTCATACAGACGCCGGAAACTATACCGATTTTTCGGCCTGCTAACGAAATCGCGGCCGATTAAGGTGGTTTACGAAAGAAAGCCCACGAAACGTTCACACCAAAGTGGGTCAATCCTATACGGTGCCGCAACCTGCCTAGTCTATCTCGTGGGCAACGGTTGAAAGCTTGGGCAAGCAAGATAGATTTAACCTCATGAGTCGTCGAATGCTGCTGTTTCTTGGTGTTCTTATTTCAGGCGTCGGTGCAGGGGTTGTGTGGGCGAGACGCCGTCGGGCTCATGCGGCAGCGCTCTGGGCAGCAGCCATGGATCCGCTGCCGTGACTAGGTGCAATTACGCGACAGGCTTACACCGCGTCCGAGACTGTGGCTATCTTCGTCCACCCGGTTGCGTCGTGGCCGTCGGGATTGCTGGGCTAAGACGCAGTTATAGCGCTCAGGCTCGAATACGATTTCACGATCACCGTAGGTGAACTTGATTCCACTGTGAGCGAGAATCTGTGAGGGCCTTTCATAAACGCGGGTGGTTCGCCAAGAGCGCCTTCGTGTAAACGTCAGCGTCAGCATAAGTTGACACAACATTTGCATGTTACGTCCAAAGTGGTTCACATAATTTAGCGTGGGGTAATTTTGTTTGGTGGCCACTTTTAAGCAGGAGGTACTTCGGCGCTTTTCACCGCCGCCGGCAATCGATATTTTTACTGCGCTCATTTTCACCCTAGCCACATGCTTTTGGGGTGACTTATTCGGTAGTGGGTCAGCCTCGCCGGCCTATCTGGCGTCCGTGTTGACCTCTATCGGGTTGACGCTGCCGCTGGCTTTGCGTCGGTCATCACCACTAGCGATGGTGGCAATAATGTCGCTTTCCGGAGCTTTCCAAGTGTTCTTCCTACCACACCCGACATGGGCGCTAATCGCTACACCGCTAGCTAGCTACTCGGTTGCTCGCCATGTGGAAGGGCCGATGGCTAGGCTCGTGGTGGCTTCCGGGGCGATCGGTTCAGTAGTTTTCCCGATTCGCTGGGCTTGGCGCCAACAGTTACCACTACCTGGCGGTCAAGTTGGTGAATTGCTGCCAACCGTAACGCCAACTGTTTTGCTCTGCATGGCTCTAGTTATCGTTCCTTATCTTTTAGGACGACGCGACCAAGACAGTGAGCACGCGAATTTGGCGCGCGCTGAAGGGGCGAAAGCTCGCTACGAATCTGAGCTGGCACTACGTGAAGAGGCAGAGCGAGCCACAGAGAATCGGGTGCGCAACGAAATCGCTCGCGAACTGCACGATATTGTTGCCCACTCGCTATCGGTTATCGTCGTCCAAGCTGAGGGCGGTAAGGCGCTAGCTCGTAAACATCCAGAAAAGGCAACTGAAGTGTTGGACACGATTAGCTCTACAGGACGTGAAGCGCTTGTCGAAATGCGGCGCATCGTTGGTGTGCTACGTGGCGAAAAAAGTGCTGAGTTCACGCCCAGCCCAGGGCTAGCCGATATTGAAACGCTGGTTGAACGTGCTGGTGATCGTGCAAATTTGACGGTGCGAGGCCAAATGCCAAAAGTTTCGCCAGCGGTTGGTTTGGCGCTATATCGGGTGACCCAAGAAGCGATGACGAATGTCATGAAACATGCCGGTTCAGACGCTAAATTAACCGTCGGGCTACGTTATTCACCAACACAAGTTGAGGTGTCCATCTATGACGATGGTGGTAAAGACGTTGCGCGCCCAGCAGAGGTTAGCGGCACTGGATACGGTATTCATGGCATGCGCGAAAGAGTCCAGGCTGTTGGCGGCAAACTAAACGCTGGCCCGTTGGGTGCCGGTTGGCTGGTGCAAGCAGTCGTGCCGGTGGCCGGGCATATTGCTGAGTGATTCCGCCAACCAGTACGATCTAAAGTATTCAGGAGTGGCAAATGGAACAATCACAAGCAAAACTGCGCGTCATGCTGGTCGATGACCAAGCGTTAGTGCGTAGCGGTTTCAGAATGCTTATCGACGCCGAGGATGACATGGAGGTCGTTGCAGAGGCGTCTAATGGGCGCGAAGCGTTAGAAAAATTAGCGGCTCAACGGGTGGATGTTGTACTTATGGATATCCGCATGCCCGAACTGGATGGGGTTGAAACCACCAAGCAGATAGTCGCTCGCGAGCTGCCAACAAAAGTGTTGGTGCTGACTACATTTGATCTTGACGACTACGTGTTTAGTGCGCTTAAGGCGGGGGCATCCGGTTTTATGCTGAAAGATGCGCGGCCAGATGATTTATTGAATGCTATCCGCTCAGTTAACGCTGGTGATAGCGTAGTTGCTCCCTCAGCTACCCGGCGGCTGCTGGATCATGTGGTGCCGACTTTGCCGTCTTCGCCTAGTGAGCACGCCGACCGTCTAGACGTCCTGACCGAGCGGGAGCGCGAGGTTTTGGTCGAAATCGCTAAAGGTGCCACTAATGCTGAGATTGCCGCTACTTTGTTCATGGCTGAAGGCACCGTCAAGACTCACGTTGGACGATTGCTGTCTAAGTTGAAAGCTCGTGATCGCGTCCAGCTCGTCTTGATTGCTTTAGAGTCTGGTTTGGCTTAGTCACCTGGGTATTTACGGTTGGCCTCTTGGACGGCGGCAGATAGTTTCTTGGTTTCGCCGTTCTTTTCTGCCTCAGTTTGAGTGAAAGACGCGAGTTTTTCTTTGAAAGCTGCTTGGTTGACTTCGCGGAAGGTAACACCGGCAGCCTCGGCGTCTTTCTTCGCTTTTTCTAGGTATTCGCTCATCGCATTATCCGATTCGGCGCGTGCCTTGGCCACTAAATCAAGCAGGGTTTTACGGTCGTTGCTGCTCATCGCGTTAAGCACTTTCGTCGACATGACTAGGTAGTCGGGAATCATTGCGTGGTGGGTATAGGAAAAGTTTTTGGCGAGCGTGTCATGGGAAAGCTCGTGGAAGAATCCCTCATTGTTTTCGGCTCCGTCAATACTTCCGGTATTTAGCGCTTCGTAGGTTTGGCCGGCTCCCAACTTAACTGGCACTCCACCCAATAATTCAATGATTTTGGCTTGAGAATCAGCTTCTTGAACCCGAATTTTTAGCCCTGCCAAATCTTGTGGCAAGGTGATGACTTTATCGACTGTGTAGAAATTACGGGTTCCAGCGTAGAAACCGGCCAGGACGCAGATATTGTGGCTCGCTGTTAGGGACTCGTAGAGCTTTCGGTTAACATCCGCATCGCCCAGCACTTCTTTTTGGGCTTCAGGAGAGTCAAAAATATAGGGAAGATCGTAAACGACGAAGTCAGGGTTGTATTGCTCTAGTAGTGGGCCGGAAACCATCATCAGGTCTACCGTCCCAGACGAGACTGATTTTAACACTTCAGACTGCGAGCCAAGTTTTTCTTTGGCGTAGATTTTGATGTCGTAACGTCCGCTTGTCTGCTGTTTCAGATCGGCGGCCAATTTCGTTAGCGCTTGGTACTGTGGGTGCGATTCACCTTGATTAAAGCCAAGCTTTAATATCGTCGTGCGCACAGACGATTCCGGCTGCGGCGGCTGGGGCGTTGAGCAAGCCGTCAAAACTAGCACTGCAGCTAACAAAATGGTGAGTTTGCGCCACATGGAGATCCCTCCCGAAAAACTATGAACTATATTCTGGCAGTTCGCGCGTGGAAAACGGACAACACTTGACGGGTTTCAGTTAACACTCAGGGTGTGTCGGTAAACGCCTTGGCCAACATTCGTTTTTGATTCTTGGTCTATGAACAGACGGACGCTTAGAGGGCTGGCTGATCAATGGCTCGAAATTGCCGATAAGCCACACCGATTTACGGCCTGCCCAGCCTTGTCCACAATTGAGACGCCTCGTCAGGCCGCATGGTGTTGCACTAATAGTGACGCATGCTGCGCAGAGCTAATTTTGGCTGCCCAACGAGGGGATGCGATTGCTGGGCTCTGCCTCTTAGTGGCGTTGTGGCCAAGGCTGGTCAAACTAGCTAGACGAGACAAAAAACACACTATTGATGACTATCTAGCAAATGCTTGGGTGCGGATAATGACTTTCCCCAGTTCAAGAATGCGCTCCCGGCTGCTAGCCAATTTAGCTTTGGACTGTTTGAAGAGTTTAAGCAGATCATGGGCGCGCCAACACCGAGAGTTACCTTTGCCATTTTTTGAACCAACCAGCCTGCACCCACCCGAGGCGCCAGATACGGCAGCGATTATCCAAGAGGGTGTTCGGTTGCGTTTAGTCAGTCAAGAAACAGCAGGGGTGCTCACCTCTGTCTACTTAGACGGGCTTAGCGGGCGCGAGGCAGCAGCCAAACACAAAATGAGCGAAACAGCAGTTCGATACCGATGTTCCTACGGCACGAAGAAGTTACGTTCGCGCGCCCAGGAGTTGCTTCGGGTGGCGTGAGAGCGTTACCGAAGGACGACTTGCATCCGGTTTCGAGATTGGAAATTTATGACTACCAATAGTTCAAAGTCAAAAACATTATGTTTCCGTTATATTCCTGCCAAATTTGTTGCGGAATTGTTATCTCTTAAGGTTGGCAACAATTAGGTATGGTGACCCAAAGAAACCTAAAATCAGAAAGTAGAAGCCCAGGGGGTTGTATTGGAGGGTGACCAGCAACCCCCTGGTGCCTTATTAAAAAGCTTTAACGCCCGGCTGGGCCGCCTAAAAGGGGGACGGCAGCCAGCTAGCCGAGCGTTACCAAGAATCAACTAATCGACGCTGACTAGCCAATTAACCTTGTAAACCTCATGTTAGCCGATTATTTTTAGTTGAGTATTTAGGGTTTGGAAAATAATTCGTGTTCTAGGTCGTGACTAAACTCATTAGCCATGGAGTTTCTTTGTCGATTACGTGAGCTGATGAAGCGTCCGCTTTTTCGACGAATGACCTTCATTAGATTCTTCGGCCAAGGTGGGGACGCTATCGTCCAGGTTGCGATGGCCAGTTATGTGCTCTTCAATCCACAATCGCAAGCCTCTGGGCCGGCAATCGCAATAGTGCTTGCGGTAACAATGCTGCCATTCGCTTTCGTTGGTCCCTTCGTCTCACCTATCCTCGATAGCCACTCACGCCAGCGAGCTGCCATCATCTCCGACTCAATTCGAGTCCTTGCTTGCCTCGCTATGGCGCTGGCAGTGGCTGGTGGCCACACTGCCGGTCGTGGGCAAATCTTGCTAATGGTGCTGCTGCTCATCGCGTTAAGCCTGAACCGCTTTCAGCTTGCAGCCATGAGCGCCGCCCTACCTTTCACCATCGAATCGGACGAATATGTCGAGGCAGCCGGGCTGATGCCGGTCATAGGCCCAATATCTGCGCTGATTGGTGGCGCTTTAGCAGCGGCAATAAGAATGATTTTAGCCGGGCGCTGGCCGGCGAACTGGGCAGATGGATTACTGTTCTGCCTAGCGGGAGCCTATTTCCTGGGTGCAATTGGAGTGGCATCAACTGTTTCTAGGCGCCAATTTGGCCCCCTAGAACGCCATCACGGTCCCAGCGCATCACAAATACTTTCTGGGCTAGTGGGCGCGAGTCGGCATATTGCTAGCCGGCTACCCGCATGTTTGACGCTGATTACCGTATTCGTGTCACGAACTATTTGGGGTCTGCTGCTAGTCGTCGTCATCCTGGCTAATCGGCACCACTTTTATCCGGGTGATGATCCTGCCCAACAAGCGAAAGCAATGCTTGGCATGGGGTTGTGGTTTGGGCTGGCTGGGGTCGGCTCAGCATTGTGCGGCACTCTCGTAACTCCGCTTAGTCACAAAATTGGAATCCGCAAAACACTCATTTGGTTATTGATAGGCGCGCTGGTGGCTGAGATCCCACCACTTGTTGTATTTAATCCATTCACCCTTGTCATTGGTGGTTTCTTGCTTGGGTTGTTTACGCAATCTATAAAAATCTGTGCTGACACTGTTGTCCAAACCCACGTAGATGACGAATACCGTGGCCGGGTAATGGTTGTTTACGATATTTTGAACAACACCGCCATCGTTTTTGGCGCGACAATCGCAGCATTCACCCTGCCGAGTGACGGGGTTAGCATGACCGTCATGTTTGCAGCAGCATCGATTTTCGCCATCATGGCCGTAATATTCGCTTTTGCTAGCCGAAACGATTCGAGCACATATGACCGGGGGACGAAACGAGCCATACTTAACCAGCCAGCCGCAACCTCTGCTGACCCTCGATAGCCTTCTGAATGATTTGGACGGTTTCATCCATCAACTCAACCCCGAGCATCCGCGATTGTCGAGTCAGTTGAAGAGCTAATCGCTCCACCTCTTTGTGGTTGCCTGCCAGGCTTTCCGTCATTACCAGCAAGCTTAATAGCAATTCATCGGAGGGCGTAGCCAGCAGCGCTTTCGACGCGACTGTGCGGGCAGTTGCTAGATCGCCAACTTTAAGACGTCGGTGCCCTAATACCAATGCTGCATCACGAATCATCGAAACCATTTGTGAGCGCATCGATTCGGCCCAAATCCACTGGCCAGGTGCCGCGTCAGCCAATGGCGCTCCACGCACCAACTGCAAAGCCGCACGTAACGCCGAATCAGAGGCGTCAGCTGCTCCATTTGAAATCAATAACTGGAATTGCTCCCAATCTGAGCTGACCGCCGAGTGTAGAAAAATCTTTCCAGAGTGTGCCTTGGGAAGATAAGCGCGCCCAGCGTAATCTGCACCCAGCCAGGTACGAAGTCTTGACATGTTAGAACGTCGGGTACCGTCCGCAACCATCAAAGCATTCGTCATTTGAGCGGTGGTAGCCCCTGGGTTTTCTAGCAACCAGGCACAGTATTCTTGGCACTGTTTCACTGCCCTACAAGGTATTTTGCCGCGAGTATTAACAAGACGAACAGACCCGAGCATAAGCAGTACAGGGTGCGTATTTATTAGCGAGCTGATCACGGCAGGTTCCTTCCCTAATCGTCATCTTGACCCAAAATGTCGAGGTGACGTCGATGGCCGCTGGCCTAAACGCAATAATTCATCGCCAAGATTGATTTGACGACGCCCCCGTTTTCTTTTGGTTGAGTTAATTCTTGACGGTCTGTGGCCAAAATTGGGGGCTATTCACAGGCAATAAAAAATGGTGAGATGCGCTAAAGCGATGATTTAGAAAAGCCCGACTATTTTGCCGTTCACCAAATCCATTTTTTCCGCCGCCGGATGAGTACCCAAACCTGGCATGGTTTGCATGGCTCCGGCAAGCGCGTAAATATAGCCAGCGCCAGCTGCCAACCGCACCTCGCGGATAGGTAGCCGCCAGCCAGTAGGAGCACCTCTGTCTGCCGGATCTGCAGTGGTCGATAGGTGTGTTTTAGCGATCAGGACGGGCAGGTCACCAAAGCCAAGCTCAGTAAATCTCGTCAACTGTTTGGCCGCTGGCTTCGTCAAGTCAACGCCATCAGCGCCATAGATCTTGGTGGCGACGGCATTCAGTTTATCCTCTAACGAGTCGGTTAGCTGATAGCTGAACTTCAGCTCGCTAGGCTCCTCGCATGCCGCTAACACGGTTTTGGCAAGGTCTTTTGCCCCTTCGCCTCCGTCTGCAACGTGACGGCTGACCGCACAAGGTACCCCTTGGGAGGCCGCAAAATCAGCTATCACCTGATGCTCAGAATCGTGGTCTTGCGGGAAAGCGTTTATCGCTATTACTGGTGTTACCCCGCAGCTTCGCACAATGTTTATTTGATGGGCAAGGTTAATCAACCCAGCACGAACATCTTCTGGATTCTCAGCCAGTAGCTCGGGTGGTAATGGTTTACCGGCGACGACTGTGAATCGTCCTGAATGAACCTTCAAAGCTCGAACGGTCACGACGATGACGCCAGCATCCGGCGTCAAACCTGAGGTGCGGCATTTAACATTGACGAAACGCTCAAAGCCTAAGTCGGCGCCGAAGCCAGCTTCGGTGACAGCAACCTCAGCGTGAGCCAAAGCTACTCGATCAGCGATTATGGAATTATTGCCGGTAGCGATATTGCCGAATGGGCCGCAGTGGACGAGCGCTGGCTGACCCTCCAATGTTTGCAGTAAATTTGGTCGGATTGCGTCTTTAAGCAGCACTGCCATTGCGCCAGCCGCTTTAAGGTCCTCTGCAGTTATCGGGTCACCATCCAGGTTGAAACCGACGACAATACGCCCTAGTCGGGCGCGCAAATCCGCAAGCGAGGTGGATTGGGCAACTATCGTCATCACCTCTGAAGCGGCAGTAATATCGAAGCGTGATTGACGCGGTACCCCGTCGAGGCGTCCCCCCAAGCCGATGACGATATTCCGCAGTGCCCGGTCGTTCATGTCCAGCACCCTGCCCCAAGTGATCGATTGCGGGTCAAGGTTTAAGGTGTTGCCGTGCTGCAGGTGATTATCCGTCATTGCGGCCAGCAAATTGTGCGCCGCCGTGATTGCATGAAAATCACCAGTCAAATGCAGGTTCATAGCCTCCATCGGAATCACTTGGGAATAACCTGCACCGGCCGCGCCCCCCTTAATGCCGAAAACCGGCCCCAAGGACGGCTGCCTAAGCACTGCGGCAGATCTGACCCCCAACTTTCCTAACCCTTGCACCAGGCCAATAGCGGTAGTAGTTTTTCCTTCCCCGAGTGGGGTAGGGGTGACAGCCGTAACAACCACATATTTGGCGCGTTTCTCGACACTTTCTAAGGCAGCTAAATCAATTTTCGCAAGGTGACGTCCGTGGGGTTCTAACTGTTGTGGCTCAACCCCCAAACGCTTCCCAACTTCTTCGTTGGGCAGCAATGCGGCTGACTGGGCAATTTCAAGGTCAGAAAGCATGACTCCATCTTTTCACCCCAAGGGTTGTTGGTCACAATCAAAGTCACCAGTTTTCTAGTTAGCCGCTAGCCTCCTCATGTGGATCAGCTTTTAATTCCCATGCAAATGCTCTTTAACCCAGTCCAAGTCGGCACGTTTGGCTTCCAGCCCGCCAGGAGTCTCTAAGATCGCTGGAGCCTTGGCGGCTGTTAAGACGCCGATTAGCTTTTCGACTCCAAGGGTGCCTTGGCCTAGATTCGCGTGGCGGTCGGCTCCGGTTCCCGGCTGATCTCTGGAATCGTTTAGGTGGACAAGGTCGATTTTGCCCGCGAAACTTTTTATCCGCTCAACCATCTGGAATAAATCCTCGCCGCTGCCGTTAGCGTGGCAGGTGTCGAAACATAAACCAACATTGTCGGCGTTCTTTGACGCCTGGACGGCTTCCCAAACTTTAGCCATGGAATCTGTGAAACGCATCATGGCGTTTTTTCCACCAGCAGTATTTTCGATTAATATTCGGCAACTTGGATCCAGAGAATCGACGGCCTTAAACCAGTTCTCGTAGCCGCGTTCCGGCTCGTCATTAGTGGTAACGTGCCCGCCGTGAACGATAACTCCCGCCGCTTGCAGCTGGCTCGCAGCGTCCAAAATTTTTTGCAGTAGCTTCCTAGACGGAATCCTAATTCGATTATTCGTAGAGGCCACATTAATAACGTATGGGGCATGTACATATATTTGTATGCCGCCCGCTTTGGCATCCGCGCCTAACCCCTCAATTCCTGACGGGTAACTAATTTGCGGGCCGCGCCAAGACTGCGGGTCACCAAGCAAAATCTGGACGATCGGTACGCCCAGCTCGTTAGCTTGACCAATAGCGTCGCTTTCGTCCACATGTGCGCCTATGTTCATACCCCCAGCCTAGGGACGTCAACGTCCTTAGCGAAAATAAATGGTCGTGCACGGCGAATGAAACCCAAAACAGATAACCTGGGAAGGTGACCAGTAAAGCCATTTTCATTGCCGCAACTGAACCACGAGCTGATAAGGGCGCTGTCGCTCGCCAGCTCCTAACGAAAATTCCTGGTGGCCAGTCAGTCGCCATCTTCCGTCCGGTCGTTGAGCCTGGACATGACGAGTTAACCGCAAGCCTGCTTGAGGCAGCCAACTGCCCCCTGACTGCCGCTGAAGCTATCGGTGTTTCACCTAGTGATTGGGCGAAAGACGAGGTTGCAGCGATTCATGCCATCGTCGAAAAGTTTGGGCAGCTAGCCAAGCGTTTCGACAATGTTGTCGTCGTCGGGTCGGACTATAGCTCTGTGATCGCCGCCAGCGCTCTAGGCGTGAACGTTACTGTCGCCGCGAACTTGAATCTGCCAGTCGTCGTAGTTGTTGACGCCAAGTTATGCGACAAGCAATGGGCTGAAGGGGTAGCCAGCAACGCTAGGGCCGCTTTTGAGGCGGCCGGGCTGAGTGTTGTCGGAACTGCGTTTTGTGGTGACGATGACGTCGACTTCGATGTGTGCTCGGCAATTAGCGCGTGCGATGCCCCCCGCCAGCAGGTGCGCACCCCAGCCATGTTCGAGTTTCAGATCAACGAATTAGCGCGGGCTGACAAGAAAACTATCGTGCTGCCAGAAGCCGAGGATGAGCGGATTCTCGAGGCTGCCAGCATCGTTCTTAATAATGATGTCGCAAATATCGTGCTATTGGGTGAAGAGAATGAAGTACGTTCGCGCGCCCAAGAGCATGGTTTTGACATCTCGAAAGCCAAGATTGTCTCGTTACAAGACCCCGATTTGGTTGAGCGATTTTCTGCAAAATATGCCGAATTGCGCGCTCACAAGGGTGTAACTATTGAGCAAGCCAGGCAGCGCATGAGCGAGCCGAGCTATTTCGCCACGATGATGATTCACGAGCAAATGGCCGATGGCATGGTCTCGGGTGCTGCACACACCACCGCGAACACGATTCGTCCAAGTTTGGAGTTCATTAAGACCAAGCCTGGCGTCAAGGTTGTTTCGGGGTGCTTTTTAATGTGTTTGGCTGATCGTGTGCTGGTCTTTGCTGATTGTGCCGTCACGCCGAACCCGTCCCCGGAGCAGTTGGCTGATATCGCGATAACCTCTGCCGCTACGGCTAGAGATTTCGGTATCGAGCCTCGCGTCGCGTTGATTTCGTATTCGACAGGTACGTCGGGTGCGGGTGTGGACGTGGACGCAGTTAAAGCGGCTACCGACGCACTGGCTGAACGTAACCCAGATTTCGGTTTTGCCGGGCCAATCCAATTTGATGCGGCGATAGACCCGGTTGTCGGGAAGAAAAAGATGCCCGAGAATCCGGTAGCTGGCAATGCCACGGTATTCATTTTCCCCGATCTGAATACGGGCAATACCGCTTATAAAGCGGTTCAGCGTACGGCAGGGGCGACTGCTATCGGCCCGGTATTGCAAGGGTTGAAGAAGCCGGTCAATGATTTATCTCGTGGGGCGCTGGTGGCTGATATTGTCAACACGATTGTGATTACTGCTATTCAAGCGCAAACTAGTTAAACCCCTAGATAACCTCCATTTAGAAAGCTGCTGGACGTGATTTTGCCAGCAGCTTTCGGTTTTTCGCTGTGTGAAAGATCTGCCCAAAATAATTTCGTAACCAAATTGAGACCAAAAAATTGTGGAAAACGCTTGCGACGGAAACGTTTTCATCTTATGTTTATAGCCATACCGGAAACGTTTCCTGAAAACGCTTCCGTAAAGGCTCAACAGGGAGCCAACTTAAAATCACGGACTGTCCAAAGGGGGACACTGATGAAGTCAAAGTTCATGCGAGTTGCCGGAGCCGTTGTGGCTGCCGCCACCGCACTGACAATGATTGCTGGCTGTAGTGGAGGCGCAGACTCCGACAACGGCAAGGACGGCAGCGGCCAGGTGTACTACCTGAGCTTCAAGCCAGAACAAGATGAGCAGTGGCAGAAAATCGCCAAGGCCTACACTGAAGAGACTGGCGTACCGGTGAAAGTTGTTACCGCAGCGTCCGGCACCTATGAGCAGACTCTGAAAGCTGAAATTGCCAAGAAGGACGCTCCGACACTTTTCCAGATTAACGGCCCAGTCGGGATGCAGGTTTGGAAAGATTACACCGCTGATCTTTCTAAGACTGATTTCTACAATGCGCTGCTAGACAAATCGATGGCTGTCGGTGAAGATGGCAAGATCTTCGGCGTTCCATACGTATCTGAGGGCTACGGCATCATTTACAACCAGGCCATCATGGACAAGTATTTCGCACTTCCCGGCGCCAAGGCCAAGTCGGTTGACGAGATTACTGACTTCGATTCCTTGAAGGCTGTTGTTGAGGATATGCAGTCCAAGAAGGACGAGCTAGGTATCCAGGGCGTATTCGCGTCCACCTCGCTAAAGCCGGGTGAAGACTGGCGTTGGCAAACTCACTTGGCTAATATGCCGATTCACTACGAATATGCAGACGCCGGTGTCAATGACATGAACGACGTGACTTTCAAGTACAACAAGGAGTTCAAGAACATCTTCGATCTGTACCTGAACAACTCCACCATCGACCCGAAGTTGGCTAGCTCCAAGGCCGTTGCCGACTCCATGGCTGAGTTCGCTCTTGGTCAGGCCGCCATGGTTCAGAACGGTAACTGGGCTTACTCTCAGGTTTCTGAGGTTGCCGGTAACACCGTCACCGCTGAGAACGTCAAGATGCTGCCGATCTACACCGGTATGCCTAATGATTCCAAGCAGGGCATCTGCATCGGCACTGAGAACTATTTCTCCATTAACTCGCAGGCTTCCGAGGCTGATCAGAAGGCTTCTATCGACTTCGTTAACTGGCTAATCTCCTCCGATCAAGGCAAGAAAGCCATGGTTGAGGATCTAGGGTTCATCCCACCGTTCAACACCTTCAAGGACGACGAGCGTCCGGACGACCCGCTAGCCAAGGAAGTTATTCGCTACATGTCCGACTCGAAGTATGAGAATGTTCCTTGGGACTTCTTGACCTTCCCGTCGCAGCAGTTCAAAGATGACTTCGGTCAGGCTCTTTCGCAGTACTCTGCTGGCCAGGAAGATTGGCAGGCAGTTGTTGATCTCTTCGTCAACGAGTGGAAAGCCGAGAAAGGCGCCTAAGCCTTCGGCGAACTGATTTAGAGATTGGGTGAGCCTACATTTTGGGCTCACCCAATCTCAAAAAGGGGATCTAATGCTGCAAAGCTTAAAGAAATACGGGGTAGTGTTTACCGGACCAACTTTGCTGGCCTTTACTATCGCTTTCCTTGCCCCGTTTGCGATAGGCCTTTACCTATCGCTGTGTAAATTCACCACGGTAACTAATGCGACTTTCGTCGGTATAGATAATTACGTCAAAGCATTCGAAGAACGAGAAGGATTCCTGCACGCCCTGGGTTTCACCGCGGTAATAACGGTAATTGCCATAATTAGCGTAAACCTATTCGCGTTCGCGATTGCCTACCTGCTAACCAAGAAGCTGCGCGGCACTAACTTTTTCCGCACAGTGTTTTTCATGCCTAATCTAATTGGTGGAATTGTTCTTGGTTATACCTGGCAGACGATCATTAACGCGGTACTGCGTAATTGGAATACCACGCTTGTTACAGACGCTAAATACGGCTTTATTGGGTTAATTATCTTGTTGAACTGGCAAATGGTTGGCTACATGATGATTATTTATATTGCCGGCCTGCAATCCGTTCCACCAGAATTAACTGAAGCTGCCGAGATTGACGGTGCTGGACGCTGGCAGACGCTACGCAATGTCACCATTCCGATGGTTATGCCCTCAATCACGATTTGCACCTTCTTGACCTTGTCTAATTCATTCAAGCTCTACGATCAGAACTTGGCGTTGACTAACGGCGCACCCGCGTCGCAAACCGAAATGGCTGCCCTGAACATTGTCAACACATTCTTCACCCGTGTTGGGGTCGAAGGTGTTGGCCAAGCCAAGGCTGTTATCTTCTTCCTCATCGTTTCTCTGATCGCTTTCCTTCAATTGCGGGCGACTCGTAGTCAGGAGCTGGAAGCATGAGTCAGTCTCAAGTCAAAGATGAGCTGCACGTTGAGGCTGCGGCTAAGAATAAATCTGTCAAGAATTCAGTCATGCCAGGACATGTTAATCCAGTCGCTAAAGGCTTGATTTACCTCATTCTTGGCATTTTGACGGTGATTTTCTTGGGGCCGTTGTTCTTTATTTTGATGAACTCCTTCAAAGGTAGATTCTTCATTTCAGATCGGCCATTCGAATTGCCGTTAGGCGAGTTATGGACTGGATTTATTAACTACACCCAAGGGTTAAAGACTACGAACTTCTTTGCCGCCATGGGATGGTCATTCTTTATCTCCATCCTTTCGGTAATTGTTATCGTGTTCTTCTGCGCAATGACGGCCTACTACATCACCAGAATTAAGTCTCGATGGACGAGCATTATTTACTTAATGTTCGTTTTCTCGATGGTTATTCCTTTCCAAGCGGTGATGTTCCCGACAGTGAAAATAGCCGACACTTTGGGGCTATCTAACCCGCTAGGCATGGTGTTCTTATATCTAGGTTTCGGCGCTGGTTTATCGGTGTTTATTTTCTCCGGTTTCGTTAAGTCAATTCCATTGGAAATTGAAGAAGCCGCGATGATCGACGGTTGTGGGCCGCTGCAAAACTACTTCCGTGTAGTGCTGCCAATGTTAAAGCCGGTCGCTATTACCGTCGCTATCTTGAATGCCATGTGGGTATGGAACGACTACCTATTACCGTACCTAGTCATCGGCTTATCGACTCCGTACAAGACCATTCCAGTCGTCGTGCAACAATTGGTCGGTTCGCATGGTTCGAATGACATGGGTGCGCTAATGGCAATGTTGGTGCTTGCGATTATCCCAATCGTGATTTTCTACCTGGCTTGCCAGAAGTACATCATTGAGGGTGTCGTCGCGGGAGCAGTTAAGGGATAGTAATGGTTAATTCAAGGGTTGCCGGCGTTTTAATGCCGATTTTCTCACTGCCTAGCAGATGGGGGATTGGCAGAATGGGGAGCCAAGCTGAGCATTTTATCGATCAGCTTGCTAGTGCAAAGCAGAGCATTTGGCAGATTCTGCCGCTTGGTCCGACTGGTTACGGTGATTCGCCTTATTCCAGTTTCTCCACCCACGCCGGTAACCCTTATTTCATCGATCTAGACGAATTAGTTTCGTGGGGGCTGCTAACCGAAGACGAATTAGCCAGCTACGACTGGGGAACAAACCCTGACCGCGTGGATTACGGCAAGGTTTATCAGGCCACTAATCCCGTATTGAAATTAGCTTTCAAACGTGCCGGTGACCCTGAGAGCCAGCCAGAGTTTCGAGCATTTACCCAACGCACTCGTTGGCTTGATGATTATACGCTTTTCATGGCGATAAAAGGTCGTAATCAACAGCGTTCATGGGTTGACTGGCCAGATGATCTCAGACACCGTGATAGCGCTGCTATCGAGTTAGTGCGCAACCAAGACAGTGAAGAAATCGCTTATCAAGCCTGGTTGCAATGGATTTTCTCAATGCAGTGGAACAAACTTCACGTCTACGCTAGGCAGGCTGGCGTCAAGATTCTTGGGGATCTACCGATCTACGTATCCCCAGATTCGGTTGACGCTTGGGCAAATCCTGAACTTTTTGAATTAGACGATGACCTTATGCCGATCACCGTTTCAGGTTGTCCGCCGGACGGATTTTCAGCTGCTGGACAGTTATGGAATAACCCCATTTACGATTGGGAAGAGCATAAACGCACCGGGTATGTGTGGTGGGCAGAGCGGTTATCGTCCCAACTAGAGCGCGTAGATATATTGCGAATAGACCACTTCCGTGGTTTGGAATCGTATTACGAGATTAATGCCGGTGCATCTGACGCTCGTAAAGGATGTTGGAAAACTGGGCCGGGAATGAATTTCTTTAACGCGATGAGGCGTCATCTCGGGAATCTGCCATTGGTGGTAGAAGATTTAGGTTATTTAACTCCTGAGGTTGAGCAATTACGCAAAGATACGGGATTCCCTG
This sequence comes from Vaginimicrobium propionicum, assembly GCF_900155645.1. Taxonomy (GTDB): domain Bacteria; phylum Actinomycetota; class Actinomycetes; order Propionibacteriales; family Propionibacteriaceae; genus Vaginimicrobium; species Vaginimicrobium propionicum. The sequence goes on along the minus strand of NZ_LT706985.1, from coordinate 1,446,424 downwards.
GCATGAAACTTATTCAATTTGCTTTTGATTCACGCGAAGGCTCGGATTATCTGCCACACAACTATTACCATGATTGCGTTTGTTACACCGGTACTCACGATAACGACACCGTTGTTGGATGGTTCGATAGTTTAAGTGATGTTGATAAACGGCGAGCCAAAATCTATTTGAATTGTGAATTATCGAATCCCGAGCAAATTCATTGGAAAATGATTACTTGCGCTATGACTTCGGTGGCTGATACATGCATTATTCCAATTCCAGATTATTTAGGGTTAGGTAGCCAGGGTCGCATTAACACCCCAGCAGTACCGGACGGCAACTGGCAGTGGCGGATGCGTCCAGATGCGTTAGATCCCGAGTTATTAGCTAGAATCTGTGAGTTAACCAAAGTTACTGAGCGAGACTGACGTGACAGCTATGAGACTGACCAACCGTCCAACCATAAAGGACGTTGCCAAGGTGGCTGACGTTGGAGTTGTCACGGTTTCTCGGGCACTAAATGGTCAGCCTGGGGTAGCAGATGCTACTCGCCAACGGATCCGCCAGGTTGCTGACGACTTGGGTTACCGTCCTAACAGGCATGCCAGATTCTTGAAATTGGCGTCCAACCGTTCAGTGGCGTTGATGATGAAAGGCATGGATAACCCGTTTTTCCAGCAGATGCTTGACACTATGGAAACGCGTGCTCGCAAGCGCGACTACTTGCTAAACGTGGTCAAAGTGCCGCACTGGGCAGACGAAATGGAAGAAGCCGCCCAGATGGTAGACGAAGACGCCGTTGTCGGTGTGATTTTTCTAGGCGGTAACTTTTCTCACGATCACAAAATTTTCGAGGATTTTCGGGTGCCATTCGTGATTTCTACGATGAGCAACCTCGTCGGCGTCCCTAAAGACAGCTACTCCTCGGTAGCGGTCGACGACTTAGCCGAATCGAAGAGAGCAGTCGAATACTTGATCGGCCTAGGTCACCGAAAAATTGCCCTAACAGGTGTCGGGGCGCTTGACACTTCGGTCGGACGCCTACGCACGAATGGCTATCGTCAGGCACTATCTGAGGCTGGGATAGCACTTGACCCTCAGCTGGAATGTGGCATGGAATTGGACGGGGCCAGCCCGTATAGCTACGAATATGGTTATCTGATCACCAAGAAATTATTGATTGAGCGCCCGGACGTGACGGCGGTTTTTGCAGTGGCCGATGTTATGGCTATTGGTGCGTTGAAAGCTGTTCAAGAAGCTGGGCTTAGAGTGCCCGAAGATTTCTCGATCATGGGTTTTGATGGGATTCCAGTTTCTCACTACGTCTACCCAGAATTGACGACGATGGTTCAGCCCGCCAAAAAAATCGCTGAGTTAACGTGTGACCTGTTGTTCGACCAGATATCTGGTGAGTTGCCGCGACACGAATTGCTCGCTGCGGAACTTCATGTTGGTGGCACTACCGCAGCAGCAAGAGTCTGATCGTGGCTAGCTTTTTCGGTCCTGATTCCGGTCTTTATAAGGCAATTTCTTGGATCGGTGCGTTAGTAGTCATTAACCTATGTTGGCTAGTTACCGGCTTGCCAGTGGTTACCATCGGGGCTGGATTATGCGCCGTCTTTGCCTCGTGTATCTCGTTAATTGCTGGCGATAGGGTTTGGCGTTCATTTTTTAGAGCTTTCCTTGCAGCTTTTCCTACCGCCACACTTGCTTGGCTATTCGACCTTGTAGTTGCTGCGTTAATCGGTTGGGAGTGGGTGGTCTCCGGCCAGCTGGCTGCACCAGCGTTAATGTTTGGGTTTCGGGCGTTATTGCTTGTTGCGGCGTTGATTTTGCTTATGGTCAACGTCTGGTTCTTCCCGTTACTGGCCAGGCGCGTCCATAACGGGGAAAAAACTGAACTAAGCGATTTACCTAAAATAGCTAAAGCCGCTGTGTTAGCTGCTTTCCGTTACCTACCTCGCACCGGGCTTGGTGTCCTTATCTGGGCGGTGCCAGTGGTCGTCAGCCTCTTTTCGATGCAAATAGCTGCTCGTTTGATTATTGTGATGTCGGTTTTCGGACTGGCTTTTTGTGCGTATTTGGTGACCTTATTGCTGCACCCGTGGGTGGCTCCCGAAGCGCTATCCGACGAGGACGAATAACATTCTGTGTGTGCGTGGGCAAAAGGCGGGTCGATAACCGAAGTCTTGGTGCCTCCACTAAACTGTCAGCGGGATCGCAAGGGAGCCTGATATGGAAATCGTCCAAGTGTGTGGTCAGGACGATATTCGCGCTATCTATCGAGAGTTAATTGAAATTAATTTCCCGCCCCATGAACGCACTGTCGAAGCTGATTTCGTCGAAGCGGTGCTTAGGGGTCAAACATTGCTGTTTGCCGTTCGTGATGAGGCAGGTTGGCTAGGTGAAATATCGCTGGAGCTGCATGGTGACCCGCTAGTCGAGTTGATTTCGTGGCTATCAATAGCTCCAGCCGGACGCGGTCTTGGAATTGGTGGAAAGCTATTGGAATTCGCTATTGACTACGCCTCTAAGCGCGGCACTCGCTGGTTGGTTGGCGAAATAGAGAATCCAGGGGCGGTCTCTTCATCAGCAGAGCACGGTGACCCCAGCGCTAGAGCCAAGTTTTACGTGAGGCATAGGGCTAAAGCGATAATGGCGAATTATTTGCAGCCGCCGATAGCTGAGGGGCAAGACGCTGTAGAGATGTTGCTTATAGTTTTCTCTGCTCAGCCTTTAGGTCAGACGATTCCTTCTGCACCGTTGAAAGAATTTTTGGCGGAATATGTGGGCGATTATCCGCCATCTTGGCAACGTTTGCAGCCAGCACTGGCTACAAGTCAGGTGCCGTTGACCAATATTAGTGCTGAAACGTTCGAGTTGACTAGGCGCTTATAGCACTGAAGCATGACCAAAGCGGTGACCCTGGGAATGGCTTCCAAGGCGCGTTGAGGTCACGGGAGTCATCGGTCTATGTAGGCCACATTGCACAAGTCCGGTGACAGGATTGTCTCTAGCCGCTCTGGGTTGGATAAATTTTCGCGATATGTGGTCAATCTCTTTCGACTAGCAATAGTTGAGATTTTTATATGCGCTTGATTCAACTAATATGCGGTAAATATTTGCACAAGAAACCGATAAAGCCATCAAGATATGTCGGGAGTATTTCTGAATTTTCTAAATAGAAACACTCACCATTTTACATCTAATCCATGTATCTTATTAAATAGGCTAGGCACAATTGACGGGCGAGCATATATTTATTAGTTAGTTTACTGAGCAAGGATAGATATCTTGGTGGGTTGAAACGCTGCTAGAATTAGCCGATACAGGTGAGCGCACCCACACACGTGCAACTCTTCCAAAGTTTAAGGAGTGCATCCCATGGCTGAAGATGATACGGAGTACATAAGCGCTAGTGAAGCAAAAAAGATAGAGCTCAATATTCTAAAGGAATTCGACAAGTTATGTACTGAACATGGCTTGCGATACGTGCTTAGTTACGGCACACTTTTAGGTGCCATGAGGCACGGCGGATTCATCCCGTGGGATGATGATATCGATGTCTGTATGCCTCGAGAAGATTATGAAAAACTTTATGATTTGTGGAAATCGAATCCGAAAGCTTTTGCGCACACTTTAATAACGCCGCGTGATAAGACGTTTCCTAATTGCTGGTTTAAATTGGTTGATTCGAGAACTGTTGCGTTTCTTGATTATTACGATAATGCAATACCGCATGGGCTGTGGGTAGACATCTTTCCTTATGAAAGCGCTAAGGCTCTAACCTGGAAGGTGAAAATAATATTTTTGCTCCTTAAGCCGTTAGAGTTTTTAATCTCAGTTGCAAATATGAATCCTGACGCTGGAGAATCTCGTTTCCGTGTCTTATTAAAGAAGTCGTTAGCGCCATTGAAGAGGGTGCTTAACAGATTTGCTATTGCTTCAAAGATGGATTCTTTGGCGCAGAAAATTAATAATCCTTGTGGCTCAGAAGTATTTTTCCAAATACTTGGAGATGAATGTCGGAAACCAATTAATAAAAACGACATATTCCCGGTGTCTTATGCCTCTTTTGAAGACCATATGTTCCCCATTCCTGCAAATCCGGAGAAAGTGCTAACTGGCCGTTTCGGTAACTGGCGTGAACTCCCTCCGGTGGAACAGAGGATCCCACATGCAACAAAGGCAAAATACGTTTAAGACTAAATCGAGTAATCATGCAAACTTCTGAGTATCCCCCTGGGGTTTTGGAAAAATTACAGGAACGCGAAATTGAACTACTGCGGGTAGTTTCGCAGTTATGTGAAAAGCATAATCTTGTTTATTTTATCGACAGCGGCACTTGTTTAGGTGCGGTGCGTCACGGGGGGTTTATTCCCTGGGATGATGATATTGATATTGGAATGCCGTTTGAAGATTACGTTAGATTCCTAGAACTAGCGCCAAAGCATTTACCTTCGGGATATACACTACATTCTTGCGAAAATACCCCGAATTTCACAGCGCTCTGGACAAAAGTTTATATTGACGGTACGCGCTTTGAGGACGATAACGCTGTAGAAGCTGGTGCCTATCAAGGAATCTTCTTGGATATATTTCCATATTTCCAGGTAGATCAGAACTGGTTCCGGGGAAAATTGCAATTACGGGGCACAGAATTTTGGCAAAAGCTATCTTATTTAAAGGGTTTCGCCCACCCTCACGTTCCTTCCCAGATTCGTTTTCGTTGGATTCTGCAAGGGGTATTTAATGTTATACATTTTTTGTTGAAACTAGTTCCACAAAGATTTATCTTCAAATGGTTTTGTAAGACCGCAAAACCGCGTGTCGCATCACATTCATGGTATTGCGCGCCTGGGTTTGGGCAGCTTCCGATGGATGAGAGCACATTGTTCCCAACTAGAGAGATAGATTTTGCTGGCTTGCGTGTGCAAGCTCCGGCGAACGTGGACGTATATTTGCGCGCTCTCTACGGTGATTATATGACCTTACCGCCCGTATCCGAGCGTCGTAACCACGTCCCTGAGATTCTTGATTTTGGCGATGGCGTTAATGTAATGGATTCTAAGTTCTAAGTCTTGAGTTACCCACCCAATAGTTCAGGCTAAATTACTAATGACATGAAGTAACGTTGGAGTATCGCAAACCTTATAAAATATTTCGACAGGGAGGGTTAGTTTCGTGCAGGCAATTATTTTGGCAGCGGGGATGGGCTCACGCCTGAAAGAGCTGACTGCTAATAACACTAAGTGCATGGTGAAAGTCAATGGAGTGACTTTGATTGAACGCATGCTTCACCAGCTGGATGCTAAAGCTCTTTCAAAAGTAGTTGTTGTTACCGGCTACGAGGGACAAAAATTAGTCGACTATATCGAAACATTAGATATTCATACCCCGATAGAGTTCATTGATAACCCGATTTATGATCAGACGAATAACATTTATTCTCTGTGGCTGGCTAAAGAAAAACTCCTAGAAGACGATACGCTGTTGCTGGAGTCTGATTTGATTTTTGAAGATAGCGTGCTTGACTGCCTCCTAGATGATTCTCGGCCAACTTTAGCGCTCGTGGATAAATATGAGTCCTGGATGGATGGAACCGTCGTTCAGCTTTATGAAGATGACAGCATTTCTGCTTTTGTTCCCGGAAAAAAGTTTATTTACCAGGATATTGATTCCTATTATAAAACTGTCAATATCTATAAGTTTTCTAAAGAGTTCTCCCGCACGCACTATGTTCCATTTTTAGATGCATACACGCAAGCTTTAGGGCGTAACGAATATTATGAACAGGTTTTGCGGGTTATTGCCCTGCTTGACGATCCCGAGATAAAAGCCAAACGCCTAGATGGGCAAAAGTGGTACGAGATTGACGATGTGCAAGACCTAGACATCGCATCCTCGATATTCCATCCTGATAGCGCCCAGCGCAAGAAACTATTTGAATCACGCTATGGCGGATATTGGCGTTATCCTAAGATGCTTGACTATTGCTACTTGGTAAATCCCTACTTTCCTCCCCAGAAGATGAAAGACGAGATGCGAGCTAATTTTGATACCTTGCTTGCTGACTACCCTTCAGGAATGACGGTTAATTCCTTGCTGGCGGCCAAGAATTTTGGTCTGCGTCCTGATCAGGTTGTGGTAGGAAACGGGGCAGCAGAGTTGATTAAGTCGCTGATGGCTGAACTTCCAATGCCTTATGGTGTAGTCAGACCGACTTTTGAGGAATACCCCAATCGCTGCCTGCAAAAACCGATTATTTTTCAGGCAGGTAATCCTAATTTCTCCTACACCGCAGATGATTTAATAGAGTTTTTTGGTCGCAGTGAACAAGGTAAGACGGACGGTGGCGAGCGCGTAAAAGCCCTCGTAGTGATTAACCCAGACAACCCTTCGGGTAACTTCATCCCTAAGGAGGAAGCTCTTAGATTGGCGGATTGGGCAACTGAGCGCGAGATAACTTTGGTGCTTGACGAAAGTTTCATCGATTTTGCTGACGGGCAAGATAATTCTTTGTTAAATCAGGAAATTTTGGATTCGCATCCGCACCTGTTCATCGTGAAATCAATTTCTAAGAGCTATGGTGTCGCCGGACTGCGTTTGGGGATTTTGGCTAGTTCGGATACTGCGGCGATCGCCCGTTTTAAGAAGGATGTTGCTATCTGGAACATAAATTCTTTCGCCGAGTTCTACCTACAAATTGAAGGGAAATACGCGAAAGATTACGCTCAAGCCTTGGAGAAAATAAAGACAGCAAGGGCGGAATTTGCAGCAGGACTAAGCCAATTGCCGTTCTTGCGAGTGATGCCTTCGCAAGCCAACTTTCTGACCGCCGAAGTACTGCCCCCGTTCACCGCCAAAGAACTTACCATCGCATGCCTGGAAAATGACCTCATCATAAAAGACCTTTCTGGAAAGCAAGGTTTTGATGGCAAGCAATACATACGCCTGGCGGTTCGCTCCAGTCGAGACAATGCCCGATTCCTTAAAGTGCTACGCGCTATTACGTAAAGGTGTTGTCGGTAGCATCAAAAACAGTTAGGGGCTAGTTACAATCCAAGGGCTAAGCGCTTAAGGCTTAATGCCTAGTTTCAGTGCTTGCGAATATTCGAGTCTCCATTTACTAGCCAGTTGAGGAGCTACCGGCGTCTCATGTCCGTCGGTTTGGGCGGAAAGTCGGCAATTAGCTTTTGGCAGATTTTTTCGAATTCTTCTGCACGCCACGGCCACGTCCACTTTTCTGCTGCTTTCAATGAGAGTGTCGGTTTAGGGTGCAGTAATGTTTCTCGCGTTGCTTTGAGCAATTCATCTTCGTTGCCGCGTTCTACAATTGTTACCGGTGCTCCGGCTTCTTGCAGCGCCGAAGACGCAGGCTCAGGGTATCCCACCACGCGACCTCCATTTACCACCGCTTCTACAACAGTTGTTTGGAATCCTTCTGAAAGAATTGTCGGATTAACGAGCGTAGATCCAGCCAATTCTTTCACTGCGGCTGAATGTGGAATTTGGCCCGTGACGTTAATCCAGCTTGGGGATGCTGCGCGAACTTTTTGCTCATCAGGGCCGCCACCAATGATTGCGGCAGATAAGTTTGGGATATCTTTTTTTAGTGTCACGGCGATATCGATAAAAGATTTCCAGCCTTTTCCTGGCACAAGCCGACCAACAAACACTAGTTTTGTGGGTTTGTGGTGTTTTATTCGTGAATCTGGCGGTGCAACAGCGTTAAAAAATACCTTCGTTTCTACTCCCGCCAGCCTTCTCACGAATTTGACGACTGCTGGGGAGACCCCGAGTCTATGCGTAGCATGACGTAGTGCGAACCGTCCGAAAGTATAGTCCACTGCTTTCGAAACGAGAGTGACAAAACGTGAATCATTAATTACGAAATCTGATCCATGTTCTGTAAGTAGTACGGGAATGTTGAGACGTTTTCCCAGCAATACTCCCAGCCACGTCAGCGGAAAAAAGCGGGTGTGCACTGAAATTACGTCGAAATGCGAATGCTTTACTGTTCTAATTATCCTGCCTAGAGCTACCGGAGTGGGAAGAGAAAATACGTCACCCACGTTAAGCCACCGAGGAAATCGCAGAACTCGAATTGCAGATTTTGTGGCTGAAGAATCTGAAAGTAATTGTTGGTGTTGCGGCGAGGGGTTGCTGGCTTTTTTATCGGCAAGTGTGATTACTGAAATCTCGTGTTTGCGCTCAGCCAATTCGGTGGCAAGGTCATGCACGTGCCGCTCAACTCCCCCAAGGTGAGGAGGATAGTTATTAACAATGAAGCCTATGCGCATCGGAGTGTTTTTCATCATTATGAGCTGCCAGGATTCTTCTTTCCAAGTATTTGTCTTGTGTTCTATTCTCCCCAATGACGAGTTTTTCTCCCAATGCGCTGTGAAAAAGTTAAGGCGTACTCATTCTCTCACGCGTCACTCAGCCTCCAGAGTTTGATAACAAATATCGCTGATATTAGCCAAAAGATATGATTGACAACGGGGTATAGGGTGAAGTGGGCTGCAACAAATGAGAAAATATGAAACATATGCAGATATGTTCTAGTAAGACGTCGCGGTTCATAGTAAGTTTCATGCAATTCATGTTCGATCGTGAATCCGAATAAGCAATTTGTGAATGGGTGAGCCATGGTTTTGTTATCGACTCAAGAACAGTTTGACGTTCTTTACGCTTTCTATCGCTGTCCAAAGGTGCTGACCCAGCGCGAAGTTCAAGCATCAACTGGTTTGTCACCAGACAGAGTTGCCTGTGCAATTCGAGAATTGGAATCATGGGGTTACCTGGCCGATAGCCGGATAACAGATGTTGGCAAGAAAGCGCTTGCGCCGTACGCGGTCGATAATGCGGTGATTATGGCTGCAGGGCTTTCTTCTCGTTTTGCACCGATTTCTTATGAGCGTCCTAAAGGAACCCTTAAGGTACATGGCGAAGTGCTGATTGAGCGCCAAATTGAACAGCTCCTTGAGGCTGGGATAACAGACATCATCGTTGTTGTCGGATACCGGAAAGAGTATTTCTTTTATCTTGCTGAAAAATATGGGGTCACGATTGTCGTTAACTCAGATTACGTAACCCGCAACAATAACGGTTCTCTCTGGTTAGTTAAAGACAAACTAGCTAACACCTATGTGTGTTCTTCTGATAACTATTTCACCGAGAATCCTTTCGAATCACATGTCTATCAGGCTTATTACTCAGCCAAATACGTCGAAGGCGAAACTGATGAGTGGTGTCTAACGGCAGATGAAAGCGGACGCATAACTGAAGTTAATATTGGCGGACATGACTCGTGGGTTATGCTGGGCCACGTGTATTTTGATCGTGAATTTTCACGCAATTTTGTAGAAATACTTGAAAAAGTTTACTATCTTTCCGAAACCGCTCCAAAACTGTGGGAACAGATTTATATCGATCACATCGATAACTTAAAAATGGTTATTCGTAAATATCCTGAAGGCGTAATTAATGAATTTGACTCCCTAGACGAGCTTCGCTCCTTTGATCCGTATTTTATGGAGAATGTGGATTCGGAAATTTTTTCCAATATCACGTCGACGCTTGGATGCAGCGTCGATGACATTAAAGATATCTATCCGTTGAAGCAAGGCATTACTAATCTGTCTTGTCATTTTAGCGTTGGTGATAAAGAGTATGTTTATCGTCACCCGGGTGTGGGCACAGATAAAATTATTGACCGCCAAGCGGAAAATGAGGCTTTGCATTTAGCTACAGATTTGAATCTCGACTCAACATTTCTTTTCTCGAATCCAGTTCAGGGATGGAAGATTTCTCGTTTTATCCCGGACTGCCGCAGTCTTGATGTGAAAAATGCTGACGAATTGCGTAGCGCGATGCATATGTCCCGAAAGTTACACCAAAGCGGCAGAATTCTTACCCGGCATTTTGACTTTATAGATGATGGTTTGCGTTATGAAGAGATTCTTAAACAAGCCGGCCCAATCGACGTCCCTGGATATGCAGAGCTACGTGAAAAAGTCTTACGTTTGAAGCGCTATGCAGATGCTGAAGATTTCCCTGTCGTCCCAAGTCACGTTGATTTTTTCGATTTGAACTTTCTTGTATCTCCCCAAGGAGATATTGATTTGATTGACTGGGAATACGCCGGCATGGCAGATATTGCCGCAGATTTTGGCACGTTTGTTGTCGCTACTGTTCCTCTTGACGATGAGTTAGCTGATAAAGCTCTCGTGTACTATTTTGATCGGCCGCCGACGTCTGTTGAGCGTCGTCATTTTTGGGCACATGTGGTCTTCGCCGGATGGTGCTGGTACGTTTGGGCGCTTGCTAAAGAATCCGAAGGAGACAATGTCGGCGAGTGGCTGTATATCTACTATTCGCATGCCACTAAGAAGCTCGATGAGTTGCTTGCTGATTACGAAACCTCTGCTCAGGGCAACTGAGAGCGCGCAAAGTGTTGGCAGGCAGCTCTATCACCGTTACGTGAGCTGGGATAGGAATTGGTAGGTGACTCGATTGCACGATACATCTAAGAAGAAAAACATTGTATCGAAACAACGAGCTTCAGGTGCAGAGCCGAAAACTCTTTCGATGAAGAAAAATATGCTGTGGAATTCCGCCGGCTCTTTTGTTCGCACCGCTTGCTATTGGCTTTTGACGGTAGTAGTTGTACGATTTTCTGACGATTTCAATGCAGCCGGTGCACTTGCCTTGGCCATGTCAATTGTTAATCTATTTAGTCCGATTGCCGATTTCAAACTTCGTGCCTACGCGATCACCGACGTAACTTCTGAAAGATCAGCTTCCAAATATATTGGGATTCGCGTGGTTACTACCCTCGTAACTTTTCTTGCCAGCTTGGTGTACGTGGTGGTTACCTGTAATCTCAAACTTTTTTGGATTTTAGCTATTTATATTGCCTCTCAGTTGGTTTACACGTTTGGCGATGGATATCATGCTGTGCATCAACGGGCGATGCGCATGGACTATGTCGGAATATCCTATGGATTGCAGGGGGTTCTTTCGCTCGCATTCTTTACTGTTTCCATGTGGCAGTCAGGCTCATTGCTGATAGCTGTTTCTTCGCTACTCTTAGCAGCAATTGGGATTACGTTCTTATATGATTTTCCTACTGCTCGCGCACTTGAGGCAGTGAATCCGCGTATAGATTGGCGTGATCTGTCTCACCTGCTGCTAAAGATGACCCCCTTGGTGTTGGTAGCCATCATGCTTAACGCTGTGGGGCTATTCCCTAGGCAATACTTGGCCGCCAGGTTTAGTGAAAGCGCTCTGGGTATTTATTCAGCGGTGGCTGCCCCAGTAATTGTTGTGCAAATTTCAGCTAGCTACATCACTTACCCACTTCTTGGACGTATGGCAGAACTATTCCGCAGCAATAGGAAATTAGCGAAGAAAATTCAGAGACAAGTAATATTCGCGATTCTTGTAATTGCTGCGCTATCTTCAATGCTATTTTTTGTGGTTGGTGAGGATATATTAGCCCTGATTTTTGGCGATTCCATTCGACCTTATACCTACTTGATTCAACCGGCGCTTCTTCTTTCTTTTATCACTGCAATTGCATGGTATTTCAATGATTTACTCTTCACGCTGCGCGATTTCAAAGGCTGCTTAGTCGGAAGCATTGTTGCTGCTCTCGTTACCGTCCTACTGACATGGCCTCTCACCCCTGTTTTTGAAATGAACGCGCCAAGCGTAATCGGGATTCTAGCCTATATCGCTGCTTTAGCAGTGTGGGGAATTTTCTATGTGAAAGATTTTCGCGCTCTTGAAACTAAGGAGGAATACTCTAATTAGCGTTTTTGAATCCTGTTTTATTAGCTAGTGGTAGCTTGATTTTAATGATTTTATTGAGGTTCTTCGAGGCGGTGCAATGATTCGTATATGTCATGTGATTAAAAAAATGGATCGCGGCGGCGCAGAAACTCTCATCATGAATGTTTTTCGCGCTATTGATCGCACTAAAGTGCAATTCGATTTCCTGGTTCATAGTGCTCAGCGCGGTGACTACGATGATGAGATTGAGGCTCTTGGTGGCAGAATCTTTCGCATAGGAATGCCCTCTCCAATAAAACTTCCTAGATATTATTTACGGTGCAAAAAATTTTTCACTGCGCATCCTGAAATATCTATTGTCCACGGCCACTTGGGATCTATCGCTGTTTTTTATCTCAAAGCTGCTGAGCAGGCTGGAAAATACACCGTTGCCCATAGCCATTCGCAGAATTATCCGCTGAGTCCTGCTGAGATAGCATTCAAAATCGTTTCATATCCCACACGCTATATCGCAGATTATTTTATGGGAGCGTCTTTTGAGGCTTTGCGCGATAGGTATGGTTACAAAATTGCCCAAAGCTCGAGGTCAATGGTGCTACCTAACGGAATAGATACGAAGGCTTTTGCCTTTTCGAATGCAGCTCGCACAAGGATTCGCGAAGAATTGAATATATCTGCCGATTCCCGTGTTTACGTAGATGTCGCACGTCTCACCTTACAAAAAAATCACGATTTTCTTCTCGATGTATTTGCAGATCTCGTGGAACGAAATCCGGATTCGCGGCTATTGCTAGTTGGGCGCGGTGAGCTAGCAGACGATTTAAAGGCTAAAACTAGCCATCTCGGCGTAGCTGATAAAGTCATTTTCTTAGGAGTACGCAGCGACGTTGCGGATGTGTTGAGTGCTTCTGATTTTTTTGTCCTCACGTCGTTTAGTGAAGGTTTGTGTATCGCTGCGATAGAGGCTCAGGCAAATGGGCTATCCTGCTTCCTATCTCCCGGAGTTCCTTCGTTTGTCGATTGCGGCAAAGACGTACATTTCATTGACATCTCGGCCGGCAAAGAAATATGGGTTGATACACTCCAAGAGGCCGCGAAATCACTGCCTGACCTGTCTTCGCGTTCTTGCGGAGTCGAATATGTGAAAGATCATGGCTTTGATATTTCTCAAACCGTGAGCTGGCTAGAACAGTTTTACTTAGAGCCCAAGACCTCTTAACATCACTATTGTCTAGGTGAGGGTGGTATTCATGCGTCTTGTATTCTTCCCAGGAATCTGTCAGGTGTTGATATTTAACGCTGCACTATAAGCGATTCATGATGAATTGAGCTGTTTAGATTGTGCTTTATGGTATTAATGATGGTTTTGCCGGGGCTAGCTCGGCCATGTAGGCCACGCAGTAAGAGGTTACTAAAGCTGGTCAGGCGGCCTAACCGATGATGTTTGAGTAAAAACGTGAATTCTTTAGTGAGGTAGCCAGACGTTTTTGTTGTTCCACTAGAATCCTAGTGACTCGTTCCAGGCCAGCCGTGGTCGCGTATGAAAGGTCAAACTATGCCCTTCTTTTCTGTTGTGGTGATTGCTTTCAACCAAGAGGCGTACATCGGACAAGCGCTGGATAGTGTTCTTAATCAGGATTTCAAGGACATCGAGGTGATTGTTGTCAACGATTGCTCTACAGATGCTACCGCAAACATTCTGAAAGAATATGAGCAGCGTGACGCGCGCATTAAAGTCATTTCGCACGAAGAAAATCGCGGAATGTACCTTTCCAGAAAGACCGGAGTGCTGGAGAGTACGGGCGATTGGGTTCTATTGTTGGATGGAGATGACGAATATGCTAAAGGCAGCCTAGGCGACTTAAAACAAGAGTTAGTATCAAAGCCTTCAGATCTGCTTCAACTAAAGGTTGACGTTGCGGAAGATGGTGCTCTACCCAAAGAAGTCATAGATGGTTACAAGGCGGGCGCGAATATCTTTACACCAGATGTCGATACTTTAGGTCCGTTGAAGCTGATTTCTCTGGAATCTTTTGGCCCGTCTCCGAATTGGAGCGTAGTCCTGCAAGCGTACTGCGGTGATTTGATTCGAAAAGCTTTTGCCGAGATGACTCCTAAGCGTCTGGACTACGCAGAAGACGTTTATCAGAGTTTTGTTTTACGTGCTAAAGCCAGAAGCTCATCCACTTCCTGCACGGGCCCGCATTATATATACCACATGGCAAGAGGCAGTTCTTCGCGACGACTTAATCTACGGAACGTTAACAACCGAGCTGCTGGTATTCAGACGGCATGTGACGAAATCAGGAAATATGCTGAAAGATTTGGAGATGGCGAGATTAGAGAATGCGCAGAAAGTTATGTGAAACGTATTCAAATGTCTTTTCTGAATGACGTTAGATTCAGCCCCGTCGAAGATCTGGAAGAATTAGTGGATCGAATTGATGGGAGACTGGATTCCATATATTTGAGCGAGGCTCTATACCGCGTCGCGCGTGATAAGGCTTATGAAGCGTGGGCGGCAAAGGATGAAAAGGTTATTTTTTTAGATTTTGCTAATATAACCTTTAGATTAGCGGAAAAATATGAAGATAATCTTTCACAAAAAGGTGCAGAGTACAAGCAAGGGGCTCTGAACCACTTGAACGATATTTCACAACGTGAAAAACTTCAACGACCAGCCGAGCCGATCACCCCAGGTGGCCCAAAAGTGCGCATGTACGTTGCCAGCCACAAAAAAGCGCAGTTCCCACCGGCCTCTGCTTACGTTCCTGTTCAGGTCAACGCGGCAGCCGCCAAAGAGCGTTTCCTCGGTTTTCGTCACGATGACGAGGGTGAGAACATCTCGGATCGTAACGCGCGTTACTGCGAGATGACCGTCCAGTATTGGGCTTGGAAGAATGAAGAAGCCGATTATTACGGGTTCTGCCATTACCGCCGATATTTTAATCTTTCCGGGAATCAATACAAGGAAAACGGTTGGGGCGAGGTTATTGCCGACTATGTAGATGACGACGCTATTCGAAAGTTCGGACTAACAAACGAGAAACTAGCCGAGGCACTACAGGATTGCGATGTGCTTTGCTCGCCACGCAACGATGTCTCGGCATTCCCCAGCCCGTTGTCGTCTATTCGGGAACATTGGCACAAAGCCGAACATCTTCTGGATGAAGATCTCGAGATATTAGAAGAGGTCGTGCGTGAGCTGCAACCTCGCTACTCGGCAGCCCTCGAAAAGGTGTTGTCTGGCTCAGCGATCAGTTTCTGCAATATGTACGTTATGCGCAAGGACATCTTCTTCGACTACTGTCAATGGTTATTCCCGTTGCTTGAGCGATTTGAAGAAAAACGTGACTACTCCCACTACTCGAAAGAAGCGTTACGCACAGTCGGTCACCTTGCTGAGCGGTTATTCAACGTTTACATGGAACATGCCATACGCAACACCAACATTCGAGTCAAGAATGCTCAAGTCGTACACTTTGAGCATCCAGAAAAGATTCATTACAGCCTGAATCGAGCCTTTGAGTGTGATGCAATCCCGGTGGTCTTTGCCGGTGATGATAACTATGCTCCGCAACTGAATGTTTCTGTGCTGTCGCTAGCCAAGAACTCCACGCCCACCACTTTCTACGACGTGGTGATCTTTTCAGCAGATCTTTGCGACGAGCGGTTTGCGCAAATAAAAGAAAGTGTTGCCGATTACCCGAATATCTCCGTCAGATTATTCAACGTGTCGTCGTTGATTCGCCGATATAAGCTCCGGGCTAATGCGCATATCTCTGTTGAAACCTATTATCGGTTCCTAATTCAGGACGTTTTAGCCTGCTACGACAAGGTGCTCTACTTGGATTCTGACATGGTTATCCTCGACGATGTCGCCAAGCTCTACGCTACAGATTTGGGGGGTAAAGCTATCGGAGCTATGCACGACGTCGATTTCCTCGGCAACCTCAACATCAAGGGCGGCAACCGCGTGGACTATGCCAAGGACACCCTAGGGATGGATGACCCATATAACTACTTCCAGGCTGGCGTTTTACTATTAAATAACAAGCGGCTACGCGAGCTTTATTCAGTAAAAGATTGGCTGACATTTGCTGAACAGCCCCTGCTTTACAACGACCAAGATGTGTTGAATATGCGTCTTGAGCACGAGGTTCTTTACCTTGACCCGCATTGGAACGTATTGATGGATGGTGGCCGCATTAAGGCGGCACTTCGCTTCGCTCCCGCCGATTTATTCGACGAATACCTGGCAACCCGCAGCAACCCGCGAATCATTCATTATGCAGGCGGATTGAAACCGTGGAACGACCCAACATGCGATTTCGCCCGGTACTGGTGGAAATACGCTCGGTGCACCACATTCTACGAGGAGAGCCTGGTAAAGGCAGATAGAGTCGGTAGCAGTGGCGACAAGATGTGGAAAAAATTGAAGACAGCCGCCACTAGCGGCATGCTCGGAAAGTTCAGCGGAGCATTACTGCCGATTGGCTCCAGGCGCCGGGAAACCGTAAAGCGGGTTGGCAAGAAAGTTGTTGGCAAGATTTCACGATAATTAAGACCAAGTGCGAGATAAGAACGGTGTAACGCGTACGGTAACTGGGTTTTAGGACAAAAGCTGGCTCTAATAGTTATTACGAATCGGTCATAGAGCTCATCTAAGAGTCGGTGAGTGCTTCTCCAGTCGCGTCGGTGGTTGTTTAACTAAAAGAGCTGCCGGCGGCCTCCAGGGCTTTTTGTCAGGTAACTTGCGCCTTTTCCTGGTCTGTAATAAATGCGTTGTTAGCCTATCTGGCGGTAGTCTGGTTTCATTACGCCTGTCTTAAGCAAGGGAGCCGAAACACATGACAAAGCCGATCCTTGTCCTCAACTGTGGGTCAAGCTCAATCAAATATCAGATGATTGACGCTAACAGCGAGACTGTACTAGCTAAAGGTCTGGTGCAGCGCATTGGTACTGGCACTACCGGCACTGTTGATCATGAGGTGCTTGGTGACAAGCCCCAAGAATGTCATGTTGACCAAGATTTACCGAATCATGAAACGGCTTTGGCTACGGTTTTCAAGCTGTTCCAAGAGAATGGTCCTGATTTGTCGGCGACCGTCGCTGTGGCTCACCGGATCGTCCATGGCGGCGAAAAATTTGCTGCCCCGACACTGTTAACCGATGATGTTGTGGCAACTTTAGCTGAGTTGTCTCCGCTGGCGCCGTTACATAATCCGGCAGGCATTGAGGGTATTAAAGCTGCCCGTAAACTGTTAGCGGAGGTTCCGCACGTTGGTGTATTCGATACTGCATTCTTTTCTGACTTGCCAGCCGAGGCCTACACCTATGCGGTGGACACCGAGTTGGCCGAAAAAACTAAGGTACGTAAATACGGTTTCCATGGCACTAGCCACTCGTTTGTTACCGAAGAAACCGCCAAACTGTTAGGTCGCGACGACTTGAAACTAATCGTCTGCCACCTCGGCAATGGTGCATCCGTATCGGCAGTGGATTCTGGCAAACCCATCGACACCTCCATGGGGTTGACCCCGCTAGCTGGTCTTGTCATGGGGACGCGCTCTGGCGATATCGATCCCGGAGTGATTGCTTACCTATCTCGCCAACTAGGCTGGGATGCCGCCCGTATTGATAACGAGCTAAACAAGAAATCGGGAATGCTTGGTCTAACTGGCCACACCGATATGCGTGATGTCGAACAGGCCATTCTTGACGGTGATGAGCGCACTCGCGTGGGTCTAGACGTCTATATTCACCGGCTGGTTTCGTACATTGGTGCTTACGCCACACTTTTAGGTGGTTTGGACGCGCTCACATTCACAGCTGGTGTTGGTGAAAACTCCCCGAGAATCCGGTTAGAAACCTGCCAGCGGTTGACGTTATTTGGAATTGAGATTGATGAAGAAGCTAATAATGTGCGCTCCAAGCAGCCGCGAGTAATTTCAACTCCGAACTCTAAAGTGAAAGTATGCGTAGTTCCAACAAATGAAGAATTGTCTATGGCAAGGCAAACGGTTGATATGTTGAACAAATAGCTAAATTATGGGGACGTCGGCCTAATGCGGCGTCCCCATAATTTCTTACCTCATATTTCTCGAAGATTACGTTATGGTGAAAAGGCTGGAGAATAAAATGGCTGTCCGAAAATCCTCCCAGATTTTACGTGAAATAGATGAAGTTCGGCGCCGTCCGAAAGCAGAAGCTAAAAAAGGCATCGACTGGTGGGTATTTGGGATAGCTGCCGTCATGGTTGCTGCCTTTATTGCGTGGGGTGTAGTTTCTCCAAAATCTGTTGGGAAAGTTGGCTCTGCTGCCTTGTCGGGTGTGATGAAAAACTTTGGTTGGTTATTCGTCCTGGCTGCGTCAATATTCGTTATTTATGTGATCTGGGTGGCTGTTTCACGATTAGGTGCGATTCCGTTAGGTAAAGATGACGAGAAACCGCAATACCGCACACTTTCTTGGATAGCAATGATGTTTGCCACTGGCATGGGTATCGGATTGATGTTCTACGGCGTTGGTGAACCGCTGTTTTTCTATCTTTCCCCACCTCCCATGACCAACGATCCGGCTACTGCCGAGGCGATGCAAACAGCCATGGCAACCACCATGTTCCACTGGACAATATACCCCTGGTCGATGTACGCCATTGTTGGTCTGGCTATGGCATATGGTGCCTACCGTCTAGGACGCTCGCAACTGTTTAGCTCCATGTTCACCCCGATTTTCGGGCCGAAAGCAACCCACGGCATCGGTGGGCGCATCATCAACATTTTGGCGATTTTCGCCACCCTTTTCGGCTCGGCGTGCTCACTTGGTTTAGGTGCACTGCAAATTGGTGGTGGATTAGAGGCAGCAAAAATAGTTCCTGCCTCTACTTCGCCATTGCTAGTCACCATTATCGTTGTGCTGACGATCGGTTTTATTTGTTCTGCCGCACTAGGAATAGAAAAAGGTATTCAGCGCCTATCTAATCTGAATATGGCTCTTGCGGTATTACTCGCGATTATCGTCTTTGTTGCTGGACCCACATTATTTATTTTGAATATTATTCCCGACGCTTTGGCCTCATTTGTTGACAATCTTCCGCAAATGGCTGGCAGAACCCCAGCATTAGGTGATGATGTGTCTGCATGGTTATCTAGCTGGTCAATTTTCTATTGGGCATGGTGGGTTAGCTGGACGCCTTTCGTTGGAATGTTTATTGCCAGAATCTCGCGGGGACGAACCATCAGAGAATTCGTTGCTGGAGTATTGCTTGTGCCCTCATTCGTTTCCTTAATTTGGTTCGCAATTTTTGGTGGTGGGGCGATTGGTATCCAAAGAGCCGCTGAGCAAAGCGGTGGCAAATCCGCAATGTTAGTTGGTGATGTTGCGAACATGAATTTCGATCTGGTGCTATTCGATCTGCTCGCCAAACTCGGTGCGCCAGCCTGGGTGGAAATAGTGCTCTTTGCTCTAGCTGTAGTGCTGGTAGGTATCTTCTTTATCACCGGCGCAGATTCAGCGTCCATTGTCATGGGGGGACTGTCCGAGAACGGTGCCGAAAATCCGCGCACGGCGTTAACCGTTTTCTGGGGTGCGGCAACTGGTGCGGCAGCAGCGATCATGTTGCTTTCTGGTGGTGATCAACCCGAAACCGCACTAAACGGACTAAAGAACATCACTATTGTTACCGCTCTGCCGTTCGTTATCGTCATGTTGCTGCTAATTGTTGCGTTAACTAAAGATTTGATGCGTGACCCGCTGATCCTTAGACGCAAACTCGCCCAGAGCGTGCTGGAGGAATCCGTTGTGGAAGGGGTTGAGCGTCACGAAGCGGATTTCACCTTGCGCACGGCAGCTGTACGCGACGATATCCGAGTGCAAACCAAACCTGTCGATGATGAAGTGTCAGATAGCTAGCCTTCGGCTAGTAGATTGTCCTTATGGTTGCGTTAGTTACCGGAGCTTCGTCAGGTATCGGATATGCGTTCGCTAAAGAATTGGCTGGACGCGGTTACGATCTAACCTTGGTGGCGCGCAACCGTGGCCGGTTAATTGAGGCGCGCGAAAAACTGGTGCAACAGTTTGGTGCGAATGTCGACATGATTGTTGCTGACTTGGCTGATAGGCGTGATGTTGCCAAGCTAGAAAAATATCTGAGCGAAAACAATATCGAGGTACTGGTCAACAATGCTGGGTTCGGTTTGAATGAGCCCCTGTTAAGCACTAATACTGAGATTCAAGAACGCGCTATGGACGTTATGGCTACTGCCGTTCATATACTTTCCGCAGCTGCCGGACGCGGCATGGTTGAGCGCGGCAGCGGAAGAATCATCAATATTGGTTCCGTGTCAGCTTGGATATACAAAGGCAATTACTCAGCCATAAAGCGTTGGGTGGTCAGTTACACGCGCGCGCTAGCAGATGAATTGGATGGCACTGGGGTCAGCGCTACCGTGGTCTGCCCGAGTTGGGCTAAAACGAACCTGCATGCCAGTGCTGGGGTAAAAAGACCTAAATTACCTGGTTGGGCATGGGTTAGTCCCGAGCGGGTGGCGCGGGATGCGCTAGTTGCTGCTGAGCGCGGTAAGGTGCTGTGTATTCCAAAATGGCAGTGGAAAATTGCGGTTTGGTTCTTAGGTATCGCGCCGTCAGGTTTCGCCTCTAGCGTGTCGAAGAAAATCCGTAATTCTAGGAAAGGGCGCTGATGGGCGACTATGGTGGCGGGCGACGCCGATTCAAGTCGCCTATACACACCCTCGCACACATGACGGCTCAGCAAGGAGTGTTAAAACCTGCCCTGAACGCCGTCATAAAAATTCACATCAGTGGAACAGAATTACTAAAGGAAGTTGAGGAGCCGTTCATTTTAATCGGCAACCATTCCTCGCATTTCGATGGCCCGCTACTGATGACCTCTGTGCCACCACGATTGAGTCGCAAATTGGCTACCGGCGCGGCGGCAGACTATTTCTTCACCAAACGCGCGAATGCGACATTCGTGCAGCTATTCATGAATGCATTTCCAGTCAATCGCGGCGCTACGCGCAGCCATAGGGGCATGTCCAAGCAGCTATTGCATGAGGGCATTCCGTTAATGATTTTCCCAGAAGGTACACGCTCCAGGACGGGGGCGATGGGTCCATTCACTCCCGGCACTGCCGCATTAGCGATCTCGTTCAACTGCCAGGTGGTGCCAACAGCTTTAGTTGGCGCACATGCCGCTTGGCCAGCCGGCCATAAACGTTGGTTGCCTGGACGCCCAGACGTATTTGTGACTTTCGGGCAGCCTATGCGTCCAATGCCAGGAGAGATCGCTCACCAGTTTTCGGAGAGATTGCGTCGCAAAGTCATCGAGCTACATGATTCCACTGCCAGAGCATATGGAATGCCTACCCAAGTCGAAATGTTGAACTTGGCGGAGCTAGAGGCTGGCAGCCCTACCCTTCAAGGTCGCAGCAAGCACCCGCCTATTAAATGACTGTAAGCGACTGAATGGCCGTCCTTGCTAACGGCTTTTCAGCAATGACGAGGCCAGTTCGGCAAAAGCAGCGACGGCGCTGTCACGGTCAATTTGTGCCAAATGACTTGGGCTAACTGGCCTAGGATTCTTCAGAGCGTGCTCTAGATCCTGATAATTATTAGCCAACGCAATCAAATCTCGCTCATCCATGAACGCAGAAAACCGAATTTGGTGCGTGTCAATGTGCTCACCCAACTGCGGATCTCTAGCAACAATAACCGGGGTTATGCCACGTCTTAACCATTCCATCATTAATGACGGCCCGCCCGGCAATGCCACCCCTTTAACCTGACTGGCAAGGGTGTCCATTTGCTCGTGGGATAGGCTTTCGACGCCGTTAGCTACTTTTGGCGGTTGCGAACTTCCGTATTGCACTAGGATGCGGCAACCAGGATTTTCTTTGGCAAAACGATCTGCCATGGTGATCAGTCGATTAAAAGGCATGTGGTGTGTGCCGACCATAAACAGGTAGTCGGCGCGAATGCTGGAAAGCTGGTTTGGGGTTTTGCTCATAGTAGCGGGCCTATCACGCGAGCTTTCGGGTACAGCTTTAACTGTTCTGGCCATTGCACTGCGAAACGGTTAGCGATGTGATAGCAGATTCGTCCTGATAGTGATGGAATCTCAATTCGGTCAAAAACTTCGATGTAAATCGTGGGAATCCGTAGCAGCCGGGCGAGGAAAACAAATATCGCCCCCAAAGATGCCCCGGCAGTAACCACCAAGTCAGGGCGTTGTCTTCTGAGTACCGCCCATGCCAGAAGCAAAGAGCGAAATACATCGTGAAAATTACGGTCTGGGGAGTGGCTTGCCCAAATGACCTGCTGGTCTGCTAACAGGGCAATAGCGTCAGGGGTTTTGAACGTCACCCATTTAGCCTCCTGGCCTGACCACCAAGGTTTAAGGGTGTAAAGCTGGGCGAGGTGGCCCCCCGAAGAGCCAGCGAAAAGCACTCTAGCCATTCTTGGCTCGGCTAACTGTGGTCGTTTTATCAAAAGCGGCGACCAACCGCGCCGTCTGCGGGTCGGATACGAAAACCTCGACATTTGGGCGTGGACGTGACCGCAGCCCAGCGCCAACGCCTTTGGCGCCTAATTTCAGCATTTTCTTTTTCTCGTTACTCGCTAGCCACATCCGGCACCAGCGCACAACCATAGAGCCGCCGTAGAGCACCCGATCTTTAACCCGAAGCCCTGTTGAATAACGCAAGAACCAGATTTTATTGCGTGACTCATAAAAGAAACGGTCACCGGGCGCCTCAGTAGCAGAAGCCGGGGCTTTAGTTTTATGGACCACGATGGACGCTGGCACATATAGCCCCACCCGATCTTTCAATAATCGAGCTGTGTACTCCAGGTCATCATTCCAAATGAAGTAGTCCGCTATAGGCAGACCACAACGACGCACCTGCCCTACCTCAACCAAAATGGAAACGAAAGAGGCCGCGCGCACTTGTCGCGTCCCTATGCGGTGGGCGGCGCGTTTCAGTGACTTAGACATTAATGGGCGTTCCCGGTGAGCGTTCATCGGGTGCTCAGTCCCGTCTATCCATTCGGCTTTGGACGCCAATACAGCCGGATTCCCAGGGTAATCATCACCCGCGCGCAGCAACTGTTCCAAAGCGGTTGGGGTTGGAATAGTGTCGTCATCCATTATCCAAATAAAATCTCGGTTGGCTAACTGCTTAGCCGCTAAAGCGTGGGCAATGCCGGCACAAAATCCGCCAGCACCACCAGTATTTTTTGATAGCTTCACCAGAGTGCTAACCGCTGGGTGTTTTTCTGCGACTTGAGCTGAGTCGTCGGTAGACGCATTATCCACCACAATCACCTGATCGACAGGGCGAGTTTGGGCAGCCAGCGCGTCCAGACATTCTTGCAGCAATTTAGCTCTATTATAGGTCACCACTACCGCACACACCTGCCGCTTGTCGCCGCCCATCTGCTCTCCTCTCGGTGTTCTTTCAATCATATCGAGCCTGCTGGTGGCCAAGGCGGTTACGCACCGTCAATACGCGGCCTGAGTGTGGCGGTTAGCCTCCTCTAACCTGGCTGACTTCGTAGAGTGCGATAGCTGCCGCCACTGAAGCGTTCAAACTTTCGACAGCTGAAGTTATCGGGATTGACGCCAGGTAGTCGCAGCGCTCGCGGGTCAATCGCGACAGTCCGTCACCCTCTGAGCCGACGACGAGCACTAGTGGGCCGTCTAAACCGACGCCAGAAGATATCGGGGTGTCAGCTTCGCCAGCTAAACCAACCACCATACAGCCGGCCTTGGCGTAGTCAGACAGGGTACGATTCAAATTCGTGCAGCGGGCAACCGGTATTCTGGCTGCTGCACCAGCAGACGCTTTCCATGCTGCCGCCGTCATAGACGCTGAGCGACGTTCGGGAATAACCACCCCGTGCGCCCCGAATGCTGCCGCAGAACGAATAATTGCTCCCAGATTGTGTGGGTCAGTGATCTGGTCTAAAGCAATAATTAAAGCCGGATGTGTCTCATCGTTGGCAGCATTAGCCAGTAAATCATCAGGATGGGCATAGTCGAATCCTGGCAATTGCAGTGCCACTCCTTGATGGACTGCGCCGCCGGTTAGTCTGTCCAACTCGGCGCGATTGGCCTGCAATAAGGTGATGGAATGTTCGGCAGCGAATTTGAAAATATCGCGTAGCCGGTCATCGCGGTCACTGCCTTCAGCCACGTAAGCGGCTTTGATAGGTAGCTCAGCCTGCAAAGCTTCCAACACGGGGTTGCGCCCTACTACCCAATCATGGCCAAGCCTTTTATTTGAGGATGATTTTTTAGGTTGCGGTTTGTTGGCGCGAGCCTGCTTGGCCTTATAGGCCTTGTGATAAACCCGATCTTCAGCTTTCGGTGTGGGGCCGCGTCCGCGTAACGCCCGCCGATTCTTTCCGCCTGAGCCTTTGCGTGCCATAGCTATCTCTCAATCTGCCAGCGGGCACCCTGACCCGTGTCCTCAATTTTGACGCCTAACTGAGTTAATTGGTCGCGGATAGCGTCCGCATTCGCCCAATCCTTGCGCTCTCGGGCGCTATTGCGCTGGGCTAGCACCAGCTCAACCAGGCCATCGACTACCGGCTCAAGATCTATGCCTTGAACCCCGCCGGCCCACTCGGGTGCTAGCGGGTCTAGACCAAACACGTGTAGCATTGCGCGAACTCGAGTCAAGATTTTCTGGACGTTATCCTTATCGCCAGACTCTAAGGCACGATTTCCATCCTTAATAGTCTCAAAGAGCACTGCGATGGCTCCCGGCGTACCAAGGTCAAAATCCATCGCTTCCACGAACTCTTTGGGTAGATCTTCGAAATGAAAATCTGGTGCCCCAGAAATTTTTGCGCGGTTAAGGAAAGAATCGATTCTGGTTAACTTGGTGGTTGCTTCTGCTAAGGATTCTTCAGAAAACTCAACAGTAGAACGGTAGTGAGTTTGGGCAAGATATAGACGCACAGCGCGCGGTGGATATTGCCTAGTCACAGTGGATACGCGGGCATAGTTACCCAGTGATTTACTCATCTTTTCGCCAGCCGCAGTGACGAAAGCGTTATGCATCCAGTATTTAGCGAATGAATAACCAGCAGCCTTAGATTGTGCCAGCTCATTCTCGTGGTGGGGGAACTTCAAGTCCATGCCACCGCCGTGAATATCAAATTGCGCGCCCAAATATTTCAGGCTCATCGCGGAACATTCTAAATGCCAGCCAGGACGTCCACGCCCCCACGGGCTAGGCCATGAAGCGGTTTCAGGCTCGTCAGGTTTGTGGCCTTTCCACAGTGCGAAATCGCGCGGGTCACGTTTGCCGCGTCCCGCTTCGCCCTCATCGTTAATCATCTCGGAGGGTTTTTGGTGTGAGAGTTCACCGTAGTCAGGCCAACTTGATACGTCGAAATAGACGTCTCCGGTGCCATCATCAGCCGGGTAGGCATGGCCGCGATCAATAAGCCGGGCAATCAACTCAATCTGTTCTGGAATGTGGCCGGTAGCGCGCGGCTCATAATTCGGTGCGCGGCACCCTAAAGACTGGTATGCCTTGTGAAGTTCCAGTTCCATGGCGTAAGCCAACTCATACCATTCCAGGCCTAGCTCGGCGGCTTTCGTCAAGATGGTGTCAGAAATGTCGGTGATGTTGGCGACAACTTTCACCTGCAAACCGCACGCCTCGAGCCAGCGTCTAAGCACGTCAAAGACTATTTCTTTGCGGATATGGCCGAGATGGGCGGGTGCCTGAACTGTTAACCCACAATGGTAGATGGATACTTGGCCAGCCACGATGGGTTCAAATTTAACAACTTTGCCGATTTGCTCGTCATATAGGTGAAAGGTCACACCGCAAGTTTACTTAACCGAATGCGCCAAGCCTAGTTAGTGGTTAGAGCCCAACCGGTTGAACATTCTTAACCGGAAAATTATTTGCATAAGAAATGCCAGGTAAATGTTTTAGCTAGGGATTATTGTCACTGCCCGTGACTAAAATCAACCACATGGTTGTGACGATAGGCCAGGTTGGCTGGTGCGTCGGTGATTTTTATCAGGGCAGACTTGGCAACAAGCCCCTAGCGGGATCGATTGGTGGCTAGAATCACGACCATCTTTAGGGTTAATTGACAGAAAGTGATGAATGACGTGGTTTCACTTGAGACAGCCGTTCCGGCTTGGATGATAACGCCGTTTGTTGTGATGCTGCTTAGCATCGCTATTCTGCCGCTAGTTCCTGCGACAGCTAAAAGATGGGAGGACTGGCGGTTCCAGTTGGGAATCGCGCTCGTCCTAGGTCTGCCAGTCGCCGGCTGGATGGCTTTCCACTTCGGTTGGACACCGGTTGGCCATACCGCATTCGAGTATTTTCAGTTTATTGCGTTGCTATTCGCACTCTTCGTGGTGTCGGGGAGCCTATTCCTAGAAGGCGATATTCGAGCAACACCAAAAAATAACTCGATATTTCTAGCCATCGGTGGGGTGATCGCGTCCTTTATCGGGACGACTGGGGCGGCGATGCTGTTGATTCGTCCTCTGTTGAACGTCAACTCTGAACGTACTCGTAAAGCCCATACCGTTGTTTTCACCATCTTGATAGTGGCTAATAACGGCGGCTTGTTGACCCCGTTGGGTGACCCGCCGCTATTCCTCGGGTTCTTGCGCGGTGTCCCGTTCACGTGGACTTTCCGACTGGTGCCCGAATGGCTGTTCATCAACCTAATGCTCTTAGTTCTCTACTACGCCCTAGATACTGTTGCTTATGCGCATGAAACAGTTACCGCAAAACTGAAGGACTACACCCAAACCACGCCCATCAAGCTGCTTGGCTCAATGAATTTCATCTTCTTCGCCATGATTCTGATTGGTGTCGCTGTAGTGCCATCACTAAATTTAGAAGCGATTGAGGCTGGCACGGCAATGTGGTACGAGTTCGTGCCTTGGCGCGAGATAGTTTTTGCTGCGGCAGCGGCTGGCTCAATGATTTTCGGTTCCAAACGGATTCGCTACGAGCTAAATGAATACACTTGGGCGCCGATAGTCGAAGTTGCAGTGTTATTCATCGGTATCTTCTTGACGATGATGCCAGCCCTGAAATACCTAGCTGAGGTTGCCCCCAGCTTGCCGCTTAACAGGGTGACATTCTACGTATTCACTGGTGGGCTATCTGCATTCCTAGATAACGCGCCAACCTATGTAACGTTCTTCGAGATGGCTGGCCAATTGCCCGGCGACCCGAGAATTGCGAATGTGCCAGAGGTGTTCTTGGTGCCAATCAGCTTGGGTGCTGTTACCTGCGGTGCCATAACATATATCGGCAATGGCCCGAACTTCATGGTCAAATCTGTGGCAGAAGAATATGGCGTCGAGATGCCTAGTTTCGGTGGCTACATTGGCTGGACGCTGCGTTACCTAGTTCCGGTGCTTGCCGCAATGGTGCTGCTATTCGTTGCCCCCGGCCACATCACCACGATTATTGGTGTGGTTGTGTCGGTGGTAATAGTCGGCTATGCCCTTTACCTATATCTGAAGTGGCGCGGCAAGGCTGCCGAGGTTTTCTCCCTAGTGGGATCGAATCTGGCTGACGGTCCTGCGGTAGACATTCATCAGCATAAGGAAAATTAACCGGCTAACTATTTGGCATCCTGAAAGTCAGCAGCCCGTCATGATGTGTGCGGGCTGCTGATGGCTTTCGGAACAAGTTCAGGCAACAAGCGAAAGTTTGCTAGAAAAGCTAACGCAATCAGAAGCATTGGGGCCGTGTGGCCTACTAGGTGAAGCAATTTCCACAACCAAAGCCGGCAGATGTGCAACGATAAAACAATGAAGCATCTTCTTGCGTTGACTGATTGGGTTAAAGACGACCACGAGGCTCTATTTGATTTAGCAGAACGACTAGAGACTCTCGATTCCGAGCCGTTAAAGGGGCAAAGCATCGCGTTGTTTGCGCCAAGCTCTAGCGTGTTCTGGCGTTCTATGGGTGAACATGCCATCGACCGGCTAGGTGCGCATGCCATCGTCTTAGATTCGATGGCTTTAGAACGTAATGAGGATCCGCGTGACTTCACCGGATTATTAGCTAATTTCGCGTCCGCCATGATGATTAGGCACGATAACTTACCGATTATCCGCACGTTGGCTGCTTCCTCGCCGATTCCAGTCATCGTTAACATGTCAGACCGCAATAACCCAACCGAGGTACTTTCAGACCTTTTCCAAATTCGACGCCGCCGTCCTAATTGGCGGGAGCTGAACTATGTTTTCGTAGGTCCGGACGGTGCTCACGCCCGCGGTTGGTTAGAGGCTTCAAGAGTGTTTGGGCTAAACCTTAGGCAGTGTTGTCCGCGCGGTTGGCAAACTAGCGGTTCACTGCTGTGGCCTGACTTACCGAAAGCTATAAAAGACTCTGACGTAGTTATCACGAGGTCTGCGCCGGTACGTCACCGAGCCGATTTCGCACCTTTCCAGGTCAATGCAGATTTGATGAAGACCGCCCGCAAAGATGCTCTGCTGCTGCCGATACCCACATTCACTAGGGGGGACGAAGTAACTGAGGACGCGCTGGAAGGCCCGTGGTATCCCGGCCCAGAATTCAAGAAGTCGATGCTAGAGATACAGATGGCAATCATCTTGGTGTGTACCGGTTTGGTGGAATTACCGAAGCCTAAAGCTCGTCCATGGCGGCAGATTCCGCGCACTCGCGCATCCAGACAAATCGAAAAGCCAAAGAAGGATTAGAGATCTTCTAGGGTCAAAATCGGGTAGATATGGTAGGCCGGCTCCTCGTAGGGGTGAGCGGCTAGCATCGCCTCAACAGCTTTGCGTGCCGCTTGCCTAGTCGTGACGCATTCGATGCGAACCTCTTTGACTTCGGCTAGCTCACCTTTGGTGCCTAGGTATGGTTCCGCCTTTTCGGATGGCAAGAAGCGGCCGGTACCGGTGGTCGAGAAGGAGCAGGCGGCGTACTCGCCAATGGAGCCAGCGCCTGCAGCGGCAAATGCAGCACGAATCGCCTCACCAGACTCTACGGGTGCAAAAACAACGATATTTACTAGAGGCTGCCTCATAGAACCTATAACTACCACCCTCACAGCCCCGTTGGTGACTGTCTTAGCTTAAGCGATGTGTTCAATTTCTTGGGTGCGTTCGCTCAACACCTGATGGACGCTGCATTAGTCAACATTCTGATCCACCTAGAATGCCCCCATGCCCAGTAACCTGAGCGCAGCTGCGCGTAACACATTGCCAATCGGCTTAGGCTATGTGCCGCTCGGTATCGCGTTTGGGCTCTTCGCGGTCAGCCAGGGGTGGCCTTGGTGGTTGGCGAGCACGACGGCAGTGATCATCTACTCAGGATCTATGGAGTTTGTTGCGGTAGGTCTTATCACCGGCGGCGCCAGTATTCTGCAAACGGCTGTAACTACATTCTTCGTCAGTTTCAGGCACATATTTTATGGGCTGGCCATCCCCATAGAAAGAGTGCCTGCACTGCTTCGTCCCTATAGTGTTCATGCCTTGACGGACGAAGCCTGGGCGCTGCTATGCCGGCCAAACTCCCGCAATATTTCAGGTGGCCAGATGCTATGGACGCAGCTGCTGTGCCATATGTATTGGGTGTCTGGTGCGACGATAGGTTCGTTAGCAGGTTCTCTCATACCTTGGGATTTATCGTGGATGGGTTTCACACTGACGGCGTTATTTGTCGTGCTAGCGGTTGAAGCCTTGGAAGCTGCCAAACGACCCTTAGTGCTCGGGATACTTGCGTTGGCCTGCGGGCTAGTCGCACAGCTTTTGGCTCCTGGATACATGATGATCTCGGCAATGACGGCTTACGCGGTGATAGCTCTTGGTGCCGGACGGTGGTTAGCGTGAGCGTCACGGCACAAACCTGGATATTGGTAGCGGTTATGTTTGCCGTTACCTTCGGGCTGCGGCTGACTCCCTTTGTTGTTAAGGCGCGGCTAAAGAACAACAAGACTCTAGTTCGACTAGGGACTTTAATGCCGGTGGGGATCATGGTTATCCTGGTGGTTTACTCCTTCGTTGGTGTCCTCGACCGCGGTTTGTGGCCGGCGGTCATCGGGGTGGTAGCCACTGCCGGATTGCATTTTTGGCGCCACGAAATGCTGATATCTATC
Organism: Vaginimicrobium propionicum; assembly: GCF_900155645.1. Taxonomy (GTDB): domain Bacteria; phylum Actinomycetota; class Actinomycetes; order Propionibacteriales; family Propionibacteriaceae; genus Vaginimicrobium; species Vaginimicrobium propionicum. The sequence continues at coordinate 1,416,493 of NZ_LT706985.1, read as the reverse complement.
GTCGGCGGGGTAGCTGCCTATGGGCTGGCGCTCCTGATCTTATGAAAGTTAGGGGTCTATGGATCTAAGTGAGCTTCGTCCACTAAAAACGGACGAGTTCCAGCAGCTGCTGGACTTTTATGATCGCGTCACCGCCAACCTGGCCGGGCGTCGTTTCCACCCAGGCTGGGAGAAAGGGGTCTGGCCGACAGAACCTTTCTTGAAAGATTTAGTGGACAGGTCACGGCTATTCGTTGCGGAAATAGATGGAAAACTCGCCGCAGCTATTGGTATTGACCATGTGACTGCGCCCGGCTACGAGAAAGTGCCGTGGGCAAAAGACCTGCCACCCGAGAAAGTGAGCGTATGGCATGTTTTAGCGGTAGCTGGCGAATTTGAGGGTCAAGGTATAGCTAAACGCCTAGTCGCAAAGGCGTTGGAGCTAGCGCGCCAAGAACAACAAGAAGCTATTCGCCTCGATGTTTTCCCGATCAATCTGCCAGCCGCAAGGCTATATGAAAGCTGCGGGTTTAGCTTTCGAGGACATCACTGGCTGAGCTATCCAGATATTGAAGCCATCCACTCGATGATTTATGAATACTTGCTCTAAACAAAACGCTTGGGCTGATCTTGACCAGCCCAAGCGTTGCGTTTTTTAAGGTTTAAGACTCCGACATTTTTCCGGAAAGGTATTCCTGATAGGCGGGCAGGTCGAGTTGGCCGTTGCCTGATACGTTGATCAGAATCACTTGGCCTTCGCCGTCGTTCTTTGCGGCAGCCAAGTGGGCTAGCGCGCCGGCGATAGCGTGGTTCGATTCGGAGGCCGGAATAATTCCTTCTGCACGAGCAAAGGTGACGCCGGCAGCGAATGCCTCTTTCTGCCGGATGGCAACAGCTTTCATCAAACCTTGGTGATAGGCGGCAGACACCAGCGGCGACATGCCATGGAATCGTAGCCCGCCAGCATGCACCGGGTCAGGAACGAATTCGCAACCCATTGTGTACATCTTTAACAGCGGAGTTAACTTGCCGGTATCGCCGAAATCGTAGCGATATTCCCCAGCCGTCAATGATGGGCAGGCATGCGGCTCGCAAGCAACAACCTTAGTATTGCCACCGTTGACAAGGTTCTCGTGCAGGAACGGGAAAGACGAGCCAGCCAGGTTAGACCCGCCGCCAGCGCAAGCAAACAGATAGTCAGGCAGTCCTTCGCCAGCCATCTGTAACTGTTTGATGGCCTCTTGGCCAATAATCGTTTGGTGGGTCATCACATGGTTTAGCACCGAGCCAAGCGCGTAGCTGGCCTTAGGGTCCAAGGCAGCCGACTCGACTGCTTCAGAGATTGCCATGCCCAGCGAGCCGGGAGTGTCAGGGAATTGCTGGCGTAACTTACGTCCGACCTCAGTCAGCTCAGAAGGAGAAGCCACACAATTCGCCCCGAAAGTGCCCATTTGGATACGCCGGTAAGGCTTCGTCTCGAAGCTGTTACGTACCTGCCACACGTCACATTTCATGTCAAAAACCTGGCAAGCGAAAGCCAACGCGGCACCCCACTGCCCAGCGCCAGTTTCCGTAGTCAAACGGGTTCTGCCGGCGATCTTGTTGTAATAAACCTGAGGCACAGATGAGTTCGTCTTGTGCGAGCCAACCGGCGATTCGCCCTCGTATTTGTAGTAAACGCGAGCCTTAGTGCCGATGGCTTTCTCTAGTCGGAAAGCCCGATGAAGTGCGGACGGACGCCACAACCGATAAATATCGCGCACAGGTTGTGGAATCTCGAACCATCGATCAGTGGAAAGCTCTTGCTCAACCAAAGCCGGCGCAAACAGCGGCGCCAAATCCTCAGGGGTGACAGGCTCCTTGGTTGCCGGGTTTAGATGCGGATCCACCGGATCGGGTAGATCCGCAGCAAGGTTGTACCAGTGTGTCGGAAGTTGATCTTCAGACAGCAAAAACTTCATGCGCGAATCAGTCATATGGCCACAATATCGGTTAGCAGTCACATTTCCGACTCGGTTTCATTCCCGAACGCTGCCCGACGGCTAGGTGAAACCGAAAATTAGTTCGCCGGCTTGGTTAGGTTTCTCGAATACCAATAATTGTTGGCAAGGCTTGTCGCTGTCCGCCAACATGGACGATTTCGTCACCGCACAGGCTCAACTGAGTGCGATAAACGCTTAACGCCTGACGTAAGACAGCTTCTTGACTGCTCAAATCAAGATAGGTGAAACCAGGCTGATTCGGGTTGGAAGCAATTTCAAAACGCGGAATCTGCACCTCGTCGCAAGCACGTTTGACGATTTCATAGGTACGAATGTGATCTGGGTGGTGATAGCTGCCAGCATTGTCGTAGCTGATAACCACGCCCGGATCGAGCTCGCTAAAGGCGGCTTTCAAATCCTCGACTGCCTCGTCAATATCGGCATTGACTAGGCAGTTTGGGCTGGCGTCAGCTGCCGGGCCGGCAACCCCATCACTCACCCAAGCCATTCCAGAATCTGTGTAAGTACGCTGGACTAGACCCTCAGCGCGAGCTGGTTGACTGCCAAGAAAAAAATGGCGTCCTATCCCGAGCAGACGGCAAGCGTCGTTCAACTCCGCTAGGCGGGCACGCACTAGGTCTGCGTTGGTTATGGACTTAGGCAACACGCCTTCGACTACCTCGCCACGTTCCCCTCTGGTCATGGTTACCAGGTTTAGCGTCGCATTGCTTTCGCTCATCCAAGAAATTAGTGAGCCAGTTTGTAGTGTTTCGTCGTCGGGGTGAGCGTGCACAAAAAGCGCACGAACGTTACACAGGCGTTCAATTTCGCCGGCGATAGCTGCCGAAAGATTCGTCACTACCAATACCTCTCGTATCAATTAAGCTGATTTAGTTTAGCCCAGCGCGGACATATAAGTGCTAGTCAATTCGCTAGCGACAGTGTCCCAAGTGCGGGTGAGCGCGAATTTCCTGGCTGCCTTAGCAAATTGGGCACGTTGGGAGTTAGCCCCGGTAAGGCGTTTAATTGCTTGAGCCCAAGATTGTGGATTGCGATTGTCTATCAGCAAACCGGTGACACCGTCCTGCACAGACTCGACGATGCCGCCCGCTTTGGTCGCCACCACAGGCACGCCGGACGCGGCAGCCTCCAAGTTGATCAGCCCGAATGTTTCTGAATAGCTAGGATTCACTAATACGCAAGCTGCACGTATCATTCTCGCTAATTCGGTGCGCGTTAATGAGCCTTGATAGTTGACGCGTTCACTCAAACCTAACTGGTCAACCAAGGTATGCAACTCGGCAACGTAACCTGCGAAATCTGCGGAGGCCGCCCCAGCTATCACCAAATGCATGTTTTCTTGGTCTAGAGCAGCCAAAGTTTCAATCGCCAAGTCCGGGCCTTTTAACGGCTGCAATCTGGCAGCAAATAGTAGATAACAATCTTTCGACCAATGTTCTTCGTCAGCTTCTAGGGGGCGAAACAGTCGAGTATCAACGCCGGGACGAACAACCTTAATCCGCTCCTTAGCTGGAGAATAACGATCCAAAATGGTTTGTTTTTCAGCCTCAGAAACGGCCACCACTATCTCGGATAGGCGGGCAACGTGTTGTTCGCCGGCGATTCTGCCACTTGATTCGGCCGGTTCACCCGCCGATAAATCTGTTGCCGTAGCGGGGGCAGCCACGGAATGAAAAGACTGTAAATGCGGGATACCGGCGTCATGCGTTGTCTCAAGTGCTGCCACCCCAGAAAACCAGTGATGAGAGTGGACGATATCGACGCCTGGGTGGTTGGCAATCCAGTTTTTGAATTCGGCAGCGAAAGGTTCGAGAAAACACTCTTGCTGAGATTTTGCGACCGGCTCGGGTGGACCCGCAGGCAACGCAAACAGTCTCACGTTCTCAGCCAATTCGGTTACCGGCGCTACTGGGCCGTCCCGTCTAGTAATCAGATCTACCCGGTGACCTGCCCGTCCTAAGGCGAGTGCTGAATTCAACTCCACAACATTCATCCCGCCCGCGTCTGCCGAACCGGGTGAAGCGATAGGTGAAGTATGCATAGACACATAGACGACATGTAGGGCGGAATTTTTTGTCACCCCTATAGCAAACCACCAAAATGGTGCTGTCAGACAAAACTCTGCTTAAAGTCCTCGCGAATATGAATAAGGCTTTAATGTCTTGATATGACATTGATGGAATTACCTGCCGGGTTGAGCCTGGTTGATACACCTATGCGCGGTATCAAAGTGGATACTGATCTTTGCACGGGTTTGGTGTTTGAACACGGTGCTCACGTCGTCGAGTGGACACCAAAATCCGCTAAACACCCAGTGCTGTGGATGAGCGAAAAATCTGATTATGCCGATGATAAGCCAATTCGCGGCGGAGTGCCGGTGATATATCCCTGGTTCGGGGCTGGTAAAAACGGCGACCAACAACCAGGGCACGGGTTTGCGAGGCTGGGGAATTGGAGCCTAGTAGGAGCTTCCGTTTCTGAGCGTGGCGCTGCTCACTTAGTTTTCAAGCTAGGTGACACCGCTGGTTTACCTGGGGTTGAGCGCTACCCCAAGACAAGCGTCGAAATGCATATTTCTTTAGGCTCAGCTTTTCAACAATCGTTGGTGGTTGTTGCAGGTAAAGAGCCAATTGAGTTCGAAGATGGTCTGCACACCTATTTCGCGGTTGGCGATATTAATAAGGTCAGCGTCGTTGGTTTAGAGAGCGAAACCTATACGAACAACCTAAACGGTGAACAAATCGTCCAGGACGGGCCGGTAACTTTCAACGCCGAAACTGATATCCGCTTCGATTCGGTAAAGAACCCCCGCATTATCGACGACGAGTGGGGACGCGAAATTAGTATCGCCAAGTCTGGCTCGAAATCGACGGTGGTGTGGAATCCGTGGGTCGATAAATCTGCGGCCATGCCAGATTTCGGTGACGATGAATGGCCGGGGATGGTCTGCGTCGAGGCGGCTAATGCGCGCAATGGAGACGTCCACTTAAAGCCAGGCGAGCGTCACATGCTCAGCCAAGTGGTAACCGTTCGTTATCTCTGAAGGTGAGAGGCTGAACAAAGATTCGGCTGGCCAGCCTGGTGTTTTTGATTGCACTAAGTGGTGCTTGTCGATCAGTCCGGCTCCTAGCGGCGCTTAGGCCTTAACATAGATTGCGTGAACCGCGACGCTATTTATGACCAAGGCTTTGTGCGCCTGGCTGCCTGCCCGACCCGCACCCACCTGGGTGACCCGGACGCCAACGCTGAAGAAATCATCTCAACAGCCAAGACCCTTGCTGAACGTGGGGTTGGGCTTGGTGTTTTCTCTGAACTGACGCTAACTGGCTTGGGCATGGGTGATTTCTTCGGCTCTGGCGCGCTAGGCGAGGCGGTCGCCAAAGCGCTGGCTAAAGTGCTTGCGGCTACGACAAATATCGGCACCGCGCTGGTTTTCGGAGCACCAATAAATCATGGCGGCCACCGATACGATTGCGCGATAGTGACCAGCCGGGGAGCCATCCTGGGTGTGGTTCCCAAGTGCAATCTCTCGCCTGATGAGCGACGTAACTTTGCGTCCGGGCTAGGGGGAGTGCGCGAAATTGAAATCTTCGACGAATACATTCCGTTCGGTACTGACTTAATTTTTAGTGCTTTCGATGTGCCTGGACTCAAGTTTCATGTGGCTTTCAGCCGTGACGCTAAAGCTCCAGTATCCACTAGTGATTTGGCCGCAATAAGCGGAGCGAACGTGCTAGCCATATTGGACGATTCCCCAGCCTTATGTGGGGCTGAAGATTCACGAGAGCGGATATGGCAGGAGCTTTCTCGCCGAGATATCGCGGCCACCGTGGTGTGTGCGCCTGGAGTCGGTGAGTCTACGTCCGAGGCGAGTTGGGATAATCACGCGCTTATTTGCGAGAATGGACGAACTCTCGTCAAGGCAGAGCTATTCCCAGTTTGCCCAGCGCCTATATTGGCTGACGCTGATTTAGATGTGTTGCGTTTCGATAGGGCAGCCGATGCTCCCTTTGGTAATAATTCTGCTGCGCCCGTTGACACAGTTTTTTCTGATGAGCAGATGCAGGCGCGAGTGATTGAGTTTGAACTAAACCCTCCGCGCACCGACATTGGGTTGGAACGGGTCGTTGACCGTTTCCCATTCTTGCCCCCGGAAAAAGACCTGGCCAGCCAGTGTGCGCGTGCCTACCAGATTCAAGTATCTGCCCTAGCTCAGCGCCTGGCAGCGATTGGAAACGGGAAGGTTGTCTTGGGGGTTTCTGGTGGTTTGGATTCCACCCAAGCATTGCTAGTGGCCGCCAAAGTCATGGATCTCGCCTCGCGGCCACGAACAGATATTCTCGCATTCACCATGCCAGGCTTCGCTACCACTTCCCACACTAAATCGAATGCTAAACGGCTCGCTGCAGCGCTCGGTTGCACTTTTGAAACGCTGGATATTCGTCCAACCGCTGAACTGTTCTTAGACACCATCGGCCACCCGAAGGATTGTTATGACGTTACGTTCGAAAATGTGCAGGCGGGGTTGCGTACCGACTATCTGTTCCGAATTGCCAATCAACGTCACGGCATTGTGCTAGGCACCGGGGATATGTCGGAATTGGCGCTGGGTTGGTGCACTTACGGGGTTGGGGATCAGATGAGTCACTACGCCATCAACGCTGGTATCCCGAAAACGTTAATGCAGCATTTAATTCGGTGGGTGATAAGTACCAACGAGTTTGGTGATGAGGTTAGTGAGATTTTGCAATCCATCCTTGATACCGAAGTTACCCCCGAATTAATTCCTGCCTCAGCAGGTGAGAAACCGCAAACTACCGAAGGCTCAATCGGGCCTTATAATCTCCACGATTTCACCCTCTACTGGACGCTGCGCTATGGGTTGCGACCGTCCAAGATCGCTTTCTTGGCTGAAAATGCCTGGTCGGACGCTGATAACGGGGAGTGGCCAGCCAATTTCCCGCTCGACAACCGCGTCAGCTATGACCGTGCCACGATCAACAAATGGTTGGAGGTTTTCGGACGCCGATTCCATTCCCAACAATTCAAACGCACCGCTAGCCCGCACGGACCGCAGGTGTTGGACGTCGGCTCGCTATCTCCACGTCAAGGCTGGCTGGCTCCCGGTGATATTTCCGCTACCGCCTGGTTAGAAGATTTGACCGAAGGCGACGACTAGCTGTGGAAAACCAGCCGAGGTGATGGTCAAAAGACCTAGAGTTGAACTCATGACAGTCTTTACCAAGATCATTAATGGCGAACTTCCCGGTAATTTCGCTTGGGCAGACGAGGTATGTGTGGCTTTCGCCTCTATTAACCCGATAAGTCAGGGGCATATGCTGGTTGTGCCACGTAAAGAAGTGGCGTCTTTCACTCACACCGATGACGCCACTTTGGCGCATTTAATGTGTGTTGCCGCAAAGATTGGGCGCGCCCAGGAGAAGGCCTTTAACGCTCCGCGCGCGGCGTTAATCATTGCCGGTTTCGACGTCCCGCATTTGCATTTGCACGTCGTCCCGGCGTGGGGTGAGGCTGAGTTGAAGTTTGAAAATGCTGCCGAATCTGTCGATCCGAAAGAGTTGGCTTTGGCAACGGAACGGGTACGAATGGCATTGGTTGCCCAGGGTGACGGGGAGCACGTCCCAGCGCAGTTGGGTAGCCCGAAACTCGCCTGAGAGCCGTATTTATTGAGTCTAAGTTTTGTCGTGACCGGCACTCGCCTAGTGCTGGCGCTACGAATATTGCGGTGAACGCTTAAAACCCCGTTCGGATCCGGATTCTTCCACGTCGGATTTAAGATGGAATGCAGCGTGAACTGTCAGAATTTCAACACAAGGTTATGATTTCAAGGTGAGAGATAGCTGGCGGGTTTTCACTCGTGACGCAAAGCGGATTGTTTCGGTTCCGCGATCCCTGATTATCATCTTCGGTATCTTGGTCACCCCAGCCCTGTACACTTGGCTGAATATTTTGGCCTTTTGGAATCCCTACAACGCTACGGAAAATCTGCCCATAGCGGTAGTGAATAACGATGTGGGAGCGTCATCTGCACTGACTGGTCAGCTCAATGTTGGCGACCTCGTAGTCGAACAATTGTCAGCTAATGAACAGCTTGGCTGGCAATTTACAGATCAAGACACTGCCAATCACAAAATCAGAGCCGGAGAAGTCTATGCGGCTTTCGTCATCCCCGAGACCTTTAGTAAAGATTTAGTCGATATTTTCAGCGGTCAACGCCACCAGCCGACCATCGAATATTACGTGAATGAAAAGAAAGGCGCTATTGCGCCAAAAATTACCGATGTTGGAGCAAATGAGCTCGATATTCAAATCACGTCAACTTTTCGTGGTCAGGTCGGCGAGGCCATTGCGCAGGCTTTGCGCGATGGTGGGTTAGAGATTGACGCGAATATTGTTGGTGCTGAGGGCAGTGCTTTAGATGCCTTGGGCGGTATCAACCGGGATCTGGCTGATGCACAAGTAGCCTTGGATTCCGCCAGTGAGTCTTTGACGGGTTCCTTACAGACTATGGAAAAAGTTCGGGCTGCGCTGGCTGCAGCTGATCCGGCATTGGCTGATGTTTCCGCGGCTTTGAGCGATGCTCAAGACATTTTAGGGACGGTCGTCTCTGATGCTTCTGAATTTGCTGCCATGGCTGGCCAAGCCAGTATTAACGCCCAAAAAGCACTCAATGAGTCTTCGGCGGCGGCGGGTTCGGCCGTGTCGAATGCATCGAATAAACTCACCGAAATGGACTCGCAGCTGCAATCCGGCATTCAGCGGGCGAATGATTCGATAGCGAAAATGCGTGATCAGATTGCGGTTTTGGAAGGATTCCCGGAGACACAAAAGCTCTCTGCGGAGTTGAAAACCAAGCTGAACGATATGCAGAATCTGCTCGCCGAGGTCGGGAAAACCGGGTCAGATGCGGCACAGGCCAGCGAAGATTTGAATGCGCTGATGAAAGCCTTTGATCAGGCTCTGACTGATACGCAACGTGCTGCTACCGATCTGCGTGAACAGTCCAATCAGACCGCATCTACGTTAAACGCTCGGGTGACGCAGCTGTCGGCACAGCTGGGCGCCATCAAATCTGCGGTGAGCGCCGCGCGCATTTCTCTTACTGAAATTTCGGCGCTGACCCACGGAGTTGATGACCAGATTGTGGACACGCAAGACGTGCTTGGTCAGGTGCAGAGCAACCTGAATGCGCTGTCCGGTACGGCTCGTGGGGCGCAAACCGATGTGGCGACTTTGGCCACCGGGCTAAGGACGGGAACCTTAAAAACGGTCATTGGGTTGGATCCGACCAATATCGGACGCTATCTGACCTCACCGGTGAAATTTGACCAGCAAACCCTCTTCCCCATCAACTCTTATGGTTCGGGAATGGCTGCCATGTTCATCAATCTCTCCCTGTGGATAGGTGCTCTTATCCTGGTCATTATTTTTCGGGTAGAAGTCGATAAAGAAGGTTTTGACTGGTTGAGTTTGCGCTCGGCTTATCTGGGACGATTCATGCTCTCGGGTGTGCTGTCTATAGGGCAGGGGTTGATTGTCAGCGTGGGCAGTTTGCTGCTGGGAGTGCAGGCGGTCAATGCTCCCGCTTTCATTGCGACAGCCATGCTGATCGGACCGTGTTATTTGGCAATTATCTATGCCTTGGCGGCTGCGCTCAGTCACGTGGGGCGAGCCCTGGCAATCTTGCTGGTGGTGTTGCAGATTCCCGGTGCTTCGGGCATCTATCCGATTGAGCTCATGCCTAGATTTTTTCGCCAGCTTTCCCCGATGCTCCCGTTTTCTTACGGCATCGACGCGATGCGAGAAACTATCGGCGGTTTCTATGGCGGGCGTTTCTGGCATGTTATAGCAGTTTTGTTGATTATGAGCGTCACGGTGTTCCTTCTGGGGTTTTGGGGGAGGCGTCGGTTGGGTTACTTCACCCAGCTGTTCTACGATGACTTGGCTCGCACTGAGCTGGTCGTGAATGAAGACGTTCAGCTGCAAAGCCGCGGTTACCGGTTGAGTAACATCATTGCGCTGCTGGGGAACCGGAAAGAATTTTCTACCCGTATCAGGCGACGTCAAGAAGAGTTCAATGCCCGTTACCCGGCTTTGATTAATGGACTGAGCAGCGTGGGGATTTTGGGACTGGTTGTGCTGGGAATGATTTCCCGCCTCACCTCCGCCAGTAAGCCAGCACTTCTGGGCATATTAGCGATTTGGGGGCTAGTCATCATAGGGACGCTGGTTGGTGTAGTCGTGCTAAAGAGCTCAATAGAACGAGCCGAGAGGCTGTCGCATCTGACGGAAGATGAACTTTTCGAGAGTCTAGCTCGCCAGCGAGAAGTGAATGCTAACAAAACCACAAATCGGTCGGCCAGCCGCAGCAGTCGCAGTAAACGTCGCCTCATCACCGCGCCTGTGCGGGCAGACGCTACGGATCAAACTACCGACAAGCCGGCAGACGAAACCGATACCTCCGCAACCTGCGAGGAGACACGATGAACAAAGTACTTTTTATCGTGCGTGACGACTTTCGCCAGATTCGCAGCAGTGTCATGGTTCGGATTTCCATGGTTCTGTTAATTACCGTGCCCTTGTTCTTCACCTGGTTCAACGTGCTGGCGACTTGGGATCCTTTCTCAAATTCGGGACAGCTGAAGATTGCCGTGGCCAACACTGATGAGGGCTACACCAGCAAAATTCTGAACGTTAAACTCAATGTGGGAGACACGGTACTAAAGGAACTGGCAGTAAATGACCAGTTTGATTGGGTGATAACCAGCAAAGATCAGGCTTTGGAGGGCACGCGCTCGGGGGAATATTACGCAACAATTGTGTTGCCCGCGGATTTTTCACAGTCCATGTTCACGTTCTATGCCGGCGGAGCTGCCCCGGCAAATATCACGCTGTACACCAACGAAAAGAAGAACCCGCTGTCAGCCAATCTCACCACGCAAGGTGCTCAGGGTGTCACCGCGCAAATCAACACGACTTTTTCGCAAACCTTGGCAGAAGTCACCGTGAGTATTGCTGAGGACGTGTCCTCTTACCTGGACGATGCCGACACTCAGGCAGCTCTGGATCGGTTGAGCAACCGCCTCGAAACCCTCTGTGCACAACTGAATTCCGGTGCGAACACAGTCAGTTCTCTGTCTACCTTGATAGGTTCGGCGGTGCCGCTGGCCACAGGAGCAAAACAGCTGGCTGCGGGAGTGCAGGACTCTTTCGAGGGGGCTGTTGGCTACACATTCGATTCCGGGGGCAATAGTGGCGGGGGAACAGCCAATCCTTTCGCGGTAGCCTCATCTGGGCTCGAGGATGCTGTGAGATTGGCGGCAGGTAATATTTCCAACTTGCAAAATCAGTTGGACAACTTGCTGGATTCGGCCAATAGCACAGCCCAAAGTAGTGCTGACACAGTCGAACAGCTGCAGACCTTGTTGGATGAACAAATCATTGGCTTCCAACGTACGCGGGACGCACTCGAGCAGTCACTGGGGCCAGACGGCTTGGATTTGCAGGGCAAGGAGCCCGCCGTCGACCGGTTCCTGGCCGATATGGATGCGGCTATTGCTCGCCAACAAAGCCTGTCAGAGCGACTGGGCAGTATTGCGGATGACCTGCGCAAGGGGGTGACTCTCGATTCTGAGCTGAGAGAGTCAGCCCGCCAGGCCATAGCAGACGCACAACAGGCTATTGACTCCGCTCAGTCCAATTATGAGAAAAACTTGCAGCCACAGATTGAAAGCCTGCGTAAAAACCTGGATGCTGCCGGAGAGGATGTGGAGGTTTTCCGTTCGTATCTGCAGGCGGTGCAAGCTGACCTGTCGGAAAGTGCTGGCGGGATGATTGAGAGTATGCGCCGCTGTCAACAGGCTCTGGCCGATACGGCGCAAAAGATGCGTGACGGAGCCAGCCGCTTGAGCCAGGCTCGTGAACAGATTTTGTCCACCCAGGCGGGAGGGAACTTTAACCAGATCGCCACCACGTTGGGAGCCGACCCGAAAGATTTTGCCCGCCTGATTTCTTCCCCCATAGCGGTAGAACGCAATGCTGTATTCCCAGTCGCTACCTTTGGGGTGGGTATGGCTCCGCTATTCACCGTTATAGCCCTGTGGGTTGGGGCGCTCCTGGCGGGGGTTTTCTTGCGCACTGACGTTTCTGAGAATGTGGGTAAACGCTACCTGGCTAGCATTGGAGACTGGAAACATCCTGATTCAGTCGGTGGCGCGGATACGAATGCGCAGGAATCATCCCGGTCGGAAGGGTTAGACACGAAAACTGGCGAAACAGTACCGACTCCAGTTGCAGAATCAGCCGTGAAAGACGCAGTGAAAAAGCCTCTATTCACCGGGGCTCAAGAGTACCTGGGGCGTTACTTTATGTTCTGGGTAATTGGGATGGCTCAATCCACATTGCTGATGGTCGGGCTGATTGTGTTCGTTGAGATTGAACCAGCGCACCCCTTCCTGTTGATTTTGGCGGGATGGGTCATTTCCACCGTCTTTACCAGTATCGTTTATACATTGGTGGTGGCGCTTTCCAATGCGGGCAAAGCCTTAGCAGTGGTGTTACTGGTCTTACAGATTTCTGCCGCTGGCGGAGCCTATCCGCTGGAACTGCTACCGCAATGGTTCCAAAACATCAGTCCTTGGTTGCCCGCCACGTATGCGATTAACCTGATGCGTTCGGCTATAGCCGGGATTTATGCAGGGGACTTTGCTTATAACCTGGTGATAATCCTGGTGTTCCTGATTCCGAACTTGGTGCTTGGGCTGGTGTTGCGGCGTACGATTGCCGGGCGGATCCAGGATATGACCAAAGAGGTTGAGAAAACTAAAGTCATGTAGTCGGGGTCTACTCTCGACTCTGTCGATTCGGCATTGTTTGTTTGAAAAATAACCATCAAACCGCAAATAGGGGACTCGTGTGTCTGCTACGCAGCCACCACGCTCACTTGCATTACAGCCTGGCAATCAGCGTCGCCGTGATCCGGCGCCGGGCTCTTCCGTGATCGACAGCGCTACGCGCACGATCACGCGCTCACTTCGTGAAATCAGCTTCCGCTCGTGTCTAATACGGTTGGTAACTAGCGCCGCCGCATTCCGGCGCCGCGCTGTTCCGTGATCAACAGCGCTACGCGCACGATCACGCAGGCTCGAGTCCGCAGCGCTAAATAAAGAAACACGACCCGGGACAAGCCCGAGCCGTGTTTCTTTACGTGGAGCATAGGGGACTCTCGTGTCTGCTACGCAGCCACCACGCTCACTTGCATTACAGCCTGGCAACCAGCGCCGCCGTGATCCGGCGCCGCGCTGTTCCGTGATCGACAGCGCTACGCGCACGATCACGCGCTCACTTCGTGAAATCAGCTTCCGCTCGTGTCTAATACGGTTGGTAACTAGCGCCGCCGCATTCCGGCGCCGCGCTGTTCCGTGATCGACAGCGCTACGCGCACGATCACGCTCCCGGGTTCGAGTCCACAGTGTAAATAAATCGAGGCCCTGACCCAAGGGCCAGAACCTCGATTTGTGGAGCATAGGGGACTCTCGTGTCTGCTACGCAGCCACCACGCTCACTTCGTTCGCGCCTTCGCCGGGAAAACACTGACGTGTTTTCTATTTCCGGCGAAGCCCTCACGGGTTCGAGTCCGCAGTGTTAAAAAAGTTTTGACCCGGCCAAAAGGCCAGGCCAAAACTTTGTGGAGCATAGGGGACTCGAACCCCTGACTTCCAGCTTGCAAAGCTAGCACTCTACCAACTGAGTTAATGCCCCGAGCAGAAGATGAGTATAACGGATTGTCGTCGTAGGTTAGTAATCTGGAAGGCTGGCTATAGGCTGTAGGGTATGAAAACGCAGCGGGAACGGGTTAGCTACGCGTTGGCCAAACGTAGCACTTTGAAGGCGATGACTTCCCCCAACGTCCTGCTGCGCATAAACCCGTGCGATGCTGAGCCGCTACTTATCAGTTCCGCACTCCACCATGGTGCCCTCGCTAACGAACCGTGCCCAGTGTGTGACAGCAAGCGGATGATGATTTTAAGATACGTTTTCGGCGATCAACTCGGTCAATACTCCGGGCGAATTAAATCCCTGGAAGAATTAGATGAAATGGAAGATGAATTCGGAGAATTCATGGTTCGGGTTGTTGAAGTTTGCCCAGCATGTCGCTGGAACTTCATGACTGAGACATATTTGTTAGGTGATGGCATAAAGCGCAGGCCGCCGCGCCGTCAGCGAACAGTGGAGGATATCTATGGCTGAATCAAAGAGTACGCGAGGAAAAAGCAACAGCCGCACACCGAATAAGACGGCATCCCGGCGCGCCAAATCGGCCACCAAGAAGAAACAGCGTCGAGCTTGGCCGGTCATCCGCGGGATATTAATCGCTGTCTTGGCTCTCTTATTGGCAGCGGTTGTCGGAGCCGCTATCTTCTACGAAACCGCGAAACTTCCTGACCCGAACAAGGATTTCACTACCCAAACCACCAAGCTCTATTACAACGATGGCCAAACAGAGCTAGGGACGTTGGCTATTCAGAATCGTGAAGTCATTTCCTACACTGACATGCCTCAAAGCATAAAAGACGCTGTGGTAGCCGCTGAAGATCGCACTTTCTGGACTAATCAAGGTATTGACCTTAAAGGGATGACGCGCGCGTTCTTCGGCATTGTGCGCAATCAAGAAGTCACCGGCGGGTCAACGATCACCCAGCAATACATCAAAATTCGTTATCTGACTAGCGAGAGAACTCTTAGCCGAAAATTCAAAGAGTTAGCGCTAGCGATAAAGATGAATAAAGCCGAATCGAAAGAAGAAGTGCTGGCAGGATACTTAAACACCATATATTTTGGACGCGGTGCCTACGGTGTGCAGGCGGCAGCCAAGGCCTATTTCGGCATTGATGCCAAAGACTTGGGGATATCCCAGGCTGCTGCACTAGCGGCTATGGTCAACAGTCCATCCAATCTTGACCCAGCTAGCGGCGAAGACGCCGCTCAGGCACTGACTCAGCGATATAACTACGTCCTCGATGGTATGGCTGATATGGGCACCATAACCCAAGAAGACCATGATGCTAGCTACGGCCAACTACCCGAATTTCCGCAATTCCAGAAGTCTGACACTTTCGGTGGTCCCAAGGGTTTCCTTATCGACATGGCGATAAACGAGTTGAAAGAGCAGGGATTTACTGAAACTCAGATCAACGGTGGCGGTCTAAAGATCACCACCACCTTTGATGTCAAACGTCAGCAAGGTGCAGTTGATGCCGTCGAGAACACCAAGAAACAGGTTTATGAAAACGCCCTACCACTGCGTGATGAGGTTGGAAATGTCATCTTTGACGAGAATGGGCAACCAAAGAAACCAGACATTAACCAGCTGCACACTGGGCTTGTCTCTATAGACGTTCCCACTGGTGAGGTAGTTGCGATGTATGGCGGAGAAGATTTCGTCGCCAACTCCCGAAACTGGGCAACCACGCCGCGTTATCCGGCTTCCACCTTCAAACTTTATGGAGTAATAGCCGGGTTGCGTAACGGATACGGTTTGACCAACCCCTTGCTACAAGGCAATGCGTTCATCCCACCCGGCGATTCCACCATGCTTTACAACTATGGCGGCGCAAACTACGGGCCAACCACCTTAAAGACGGCTGCCCAATTGTCGTTAAATACGCCTTTTGTGGACATGATGACCAGGATTCCAAACGGTTTCGACGAGCTAGTTAGGGCTGCTTCGGACGCTGGGGTGCCCGAAAATGACACCTGGAAAACCCAGGGTGGCAGGCTCGTCCTAGGGATGGGTGAAGTTAACGTACTCAATAACACTCAGGGCTACGCCACCGTTGCCAACCAGGGGAAACGGATCAAGCCACATGTGGTGCGTGAAGTTGTAGACGCCAACGGGAACTCCATCTACAAGGCGAATTTCAAGGGTGAACAAACCATTGAGCAAGATGTCGCCAAAGATGCGATTGAATCTATTCGTCACACGGACGTAGCCGAATTAAACGATGCTGTCGGTGGGCGTGACGTAGCACGCAAGACAGGCACCGAAGGCTCTTCTGTGGCAGACTCAGCAACTCAAGGCGACATTGTTAGATCTGCCTGGGTAATGGGTTTCACAACGCGAATCGCTACTGGTGTGATGATGGTCGCTGGTGATGATGGGGTACAAAATCTTCAGCCATACGGCAGTGGCGGGTCTACTTTTTTGGGAGAGGTTTATCCCGCACAAATATTCAATGAATATATGCGAGTTGCTGTTGATGGCACGCCCGTAGAGAAGTTCCCGAATCCGTCAGGAATCCAGCCTTCAGTATCTTCAACCTTGGTTCCTGAGGAGACTGCCACTAGCCAGCCCCCAGCTCCCCCAACCACTGAAGAAAAAGCTCCTCAGGAGACGCCTCAAAATCCGGCGTCTAAACCAAAGTCTGTTGAGCCGCCGGACCAGCCTGCGGAACCGGGGGGTGAGGCTCCCACGCCCGAACCTCCGGCTAAATCTGCCGACCCTGAAGACCAGCCGAGTAATCCTTGAGCCTACTCGCGCGTGAATTATCCGGTCGAATTGGCGGGCCGCTAGGGGAGCGCGCCATCCGCGATGGCGTCTGGTTCAGCTCCAGCTTTTGGGCTGTTGTTGCTGCCTGGGTGACGATGACAGTTGCCATTATCAAACAGCTGCCCTGTCGTCCGCTGCCCGGGGATTTCCCTAACCCTTATCTGCGGCTGTGCTATTCAGATATTCCAACTCTCTATTTGAACCGAAATATCGGTGCCGGCGGCCTCATTTACAAGGATATTAACCTGGAATATCCACCCTTAATTGGTTATCTAATCGCCGCTACCCGCTGGATTACCAGCTGGTTCACCGAGGTAGGGCCACATACCGACCAAGCCACACAAGTTCAGGCGTCACAAATATTTCTAGCCGTAAATGCCCTAGTAGCAGGGTTATTATTTTTCGTCGTGGTATTGGTGGCGGTGAAACTTTCCACTGCCCAACAACGCCCATGGGATAGTCTGCTAGTTGCCGTCTCACCACTGGTAGCAGCCAACGTGTTAATCAACTGGGACATGCTGGCTTTGGCTCTAACCTCGCTAGCGTTATTGTCGTGGGCTAGACGCCATCCGGCGCTGGCCGGTGTGCTGATCGGATTAGGATTTGCCACTAAGTTTTATCCGCTACTTGTTGGGGCGGCTATCGTCCTGGTTTGTTGCAGAGCCGGAAAATTGCGAGTCGCAGCAACTTTTAGTTTCTGTGTTGTAGGGGCTTGGGTTGGTGCGAATCTGCCACTGTGGCTGACCACTGACGGGTGGCGGACTTTCTGGCGCTACAACGTTGAACGCCAAGCAGATCTAGGATCCATCTGGTACGTGCTGAAATTAGCTGGTTTTCAGGTGCCCCACCTATCGGCAGTCTCGTTCTTTTTAATGCTCAGCTTCGGAATTGGGGTAGTGATAACGGTTTTTCATGCCCCTAGGCGTCCTCGCGTCAGCCAGGTAGCGCTACTGCTAGTGATAATTTTCTTGATTTTCAGCAAAGTTTATTCACCGCAGTACGCCATGTGGCTAGTACCGCTAGTCGCCCTAGCGCGCCCACAACTTTTCGATGTCGGCGTGTGGACGTTAGCCGAAATGATCTACTGGTTCAGTATTTGGGGTTATCTGCAAGGTATTCTCGGCTCCCACACGAATGCTGGTTGGGTGTATTGGGCAGCTGTTGTGCTACGAATCAGCGCTCAAGTATGGTTAGCCTCCCGTGTCTTAGACGATATCTATAATCCCTGGCAAGACCCGATTCGACAACCATTTATTGATGACCCTGTAGGCGGTGTTGTTGACCATAGTGTTGATGTCATTTACCTGCCAGAAAGGACGCAATGAGCGACGGCGCTAAAGTGTGTGGGGTTTGGCTGGCCAGCCGAGCACTAATTTTTGCGGTTATTGTTAAAGCTGCAAACCATCAAGGCGCCACTTTGGCAACCGCTTTAACTCGTTGGGACGTTCAGCATTATCTGCGAATTGCCTCACAAGGTTATGTTGACCCGCAAGAGATAGCTTTCTTCCCAGGTCTGCCGCTAATCCTTCGAGCCGCCAGTGTCATTCCAGTACCTATGTGGCTATTTGGGACGATTTTGGCTTTCCTCTGCTCCGGGTTGGCGGCTTGGGCGCTTTATCGACTCTACGGTGTGGGTGCTGCGTGTTTGTGGCTAATCGCCCCGATGGCAGTGTTTACCGCCGTGCCTTACACGGAAGCCCCGTTTGCGGCGTGCGCTTTTTGGGCGTGGCTAAAAGCTCGCGAGTCACACTGGATGCCGGCCGGATGTTTGGCGGCTATCGCTTGTGGGCTACGCATTTCTGGTTTATTCCTGATTTTTGGGCTGCTCGTCTTGGCATTAACTCAATCCGGACGTGGGTTAGCGTCCAAAATTCGGGATATGGCGCCACTCGCATTAGGTCTGGCAGTAGTCGCTGGTTACGCGGGTTACCTATATTCAAAAACTGGTTCCTGGACGGCCTGGTATTCGGCTCAAAATCAGGGCTGGCAGCGTCACCTGTCATGGCCGTGGGAAGGTTTTTTGGCCACCTGGCCAATGACAAGCCCAGATTACTGGCCCAACCGTCCAGAAGTGCCGATCATGTTTTCCTTCGAGATAGTTGCTGTGGTAGTCGGTTTTGTGGTGGTTTTCACTACCCTGGCGCTGCGGCGATGGGGTGAGGCTGCTTATGCAGCGGCCACCATTATCCCGCTGTCGTGCTCTGGGTGGTTCATCTCTGTCAACCGCGCCATATTGCTACTTTTCCCGCTATTTGGCGGGCTTGGTCGGCTGGGTGCCCGACATCCAAAGAGAGTGATTTTTTGGGGTTTAGTGATTATCGACCTAGCCGTTTTGGTGTGGTGGACTTACACTTTCGCGCGCGGCGGGTGGGCGAGTTAAAAACAGACGGCATTTTGAATGCAACTTCGATGCAACAGAACAACAAAGTTCGTAACACCCTCGACAATCGAACGCTCAGTTGAGTATGCTTTTATTCAGCGTTTGACTGCACAATACCGCAAGGGAACTTCGGTTAGATTCCGAGACTGACGCGCAGCGGTAATGGTGACGGCGCAGCGGTATCCACTGGGGAAACCTGGGAAGGTGCTGTGGCCGGTTGAACCGAGTCCGAAAACCTGTCAACGCTGTTCGAGTTAGCGTGCCCTCGCGAGCGGGGCCAGGATTTGGAAGTAGGCGAAATAATGCACCGCCTAGGTGCTAACCGAATATCCCTTTATCTAGAATGTCTGGCGTTCAATGAACAGTAGTAACAATAAATTCAAGCGCGTCCCGGCGATTCCGCTGACGATAGCGCTAGTGATCCTTGGGGTGGTCAGCATAGTCGCCTCGTTGACTTTCGGTGCAGAACGCATTCCGATAGACCAAGTTGTTGAGGTAGTGCAAGCCCGTCTTTTCTCACATCCAATCTCGTCACCATTTGACACTATTGTGTGGGAATTGCGACTACCTCGGGCACTTTTGGCGGTGATTGTAGGAGCTGGGTTGTCGGTAGCTGGTACCGGCATGCAGACTCTCGTTCAAAATCCACTTGCGGACCCATACCTGCTAGGTATTTCGTCAGGTGCTTCGGTGGGCGCTACCGCTGTTATCGTGCTCGGCGCTTTCGGAAACTTTGGAGTATGGGCGCTGTCAGTAGGTGCGCTTGTTGGTGCGTTATGTGCGGCTGCAGCGGTGTTTTTCATTGCTCAAGCTCAGGGCGGGTTGACTCCGCTGCGAATGGTGCTCGCTGGCGTAGTGATGTCCTCAGCGTTCAGTGCTATCGCCTCTTTCATGGTTTTCATGTCCCATGATCAGCGCGCCGCAAACTCGGTAATGTTCTGGATGCTTGGCTCGGTTGCTGGTGCGACTTGGTCGAAATTGTTGATTCCCGTTATCGCGTTAGTGCTTGTCGTTGCGGGGCTAATGATGATTAGCTCCTGGATGGACGCACTGATGGCCGGGCCGGCCACAGCTGCTGCGCTCGGTTTGCGTGTTGGGGCATTGAGAATCGGTTTATTCATCGCATTGTGTACTTTGATTGGCGTTCTAGTGGCAGTCAGTGGCGGCATTGGTTTCGTTGGTTTGATCGTTCCACACGCAGTGCGCATGCTGGTAGGCGCCTTACATGCTCGGGTCATTCCGGTTGCTGCTGCCGGCGGTGCGGTCTTTCTGCTTTGGGTTGATGTCGCCTCGCGTGTTCTGGCACGACCCCAAGAAATACCGTTGGGCGTTGTCACTGGCGTGGTTGGGGCTCCGCTCTTCCTCTTTTTGATGGGGAGACGAAACTATGCGTTCGGAAGCAGGGATGCCTAATGGATGAGGCGCGATTCCACGAAACAGAGTATTTGCGTGAACATTGTTCGTTGCGTATCCGTGACGTCGCAGCAGCTGTTGGCGGTTATGTGGCCGTTGAGCATGTTAGCTTCGACATTCCTTACGGGACGAAACTTGCCTTGGTGGGCACTAACGGTGCTGGCAAGTCCACTCTATTGCGGGCATTAGCTGGCATAAATCCAGCTGTCGACGGCAAAGTCATGATTGGAGATCGTGATATCCACGACTATGCTCCGCGTACTAGAGCCAGAATCATTTCGGTGGTTTCCCAGGAGGAAACCCCACCGGCTGCTTTGAGTTTGGCCGAAATGGTGAATATGGGGCGCATCCCACACCGAGCACCATGGTCGGTCAACGCGAAGCGAGATCGGGGCATCGTCCTAGAAGCCTTGGGTAAATTGGGGTTGGCTGATCGTGCCGATTCTGCTTGCGATCACCTATCTGGCGGCGAGAAGAAACGTGCCATGATAGCTCGCGGCCTAGCCCAAAAAGCCCCGATTCTGATGCTCGATGAACCAACCAACCACCTAGATATCCGGTGGCAGTTGAAATTGTTGAAGATGCTTCGAGGTCTAGAAGCCACAGTTGTTGCTGTTATTCACGATCTAGACCTTGTGCTGCGCAATTTTGACTTGGTTGCCGTGCTGGATAAAAGGACGATGGTAGCTTTCGGGCAGCCAGAAGATGTCATCAATTCTGAGTTAATGGCGGAATCATTCAAAGTTAATGCGATTCAAGCACCAAATCCGGTCACCCAAGAAAAACATCTATTAATCAGTTCAGGAAAGGAAGACCGATGAAGATTAACCGCATGGCTGGTGTTTCAGCACTAGCTCTAGCACTGTTATTCTCGGGGTGTAGCTCCGGGGGGACAAATAATGCTGTGGACTCTGGTGCCAAGGAATCAGGCACTGTCACCATTGAGAATTGTGGCGAGAAAGTCGAGTACAAGACTCCGGTCACTAAATTGATGGCCAATGATGGCAACATCATTTCTATCGCGCTCGCGGCTGGGGCTGAAAAGGAATTGACCGCTGTTACCGGCACGAAAAAAGATTTTAATCTTCTTTCGCTCAAGTATGGCGACACCTTTAAGAAATTAAATATTGTCAATGACGAATACATGAACTTGGAAAACGTTATTGCTGCTGACCCGCAGGTGGTTTTCGCTGGTTGGGGCTACGGCTTTAACGAAGAACAAGGTTTAACCCCGCAAGCTCTTAAAGAACGCGGTATCGGCACTTATACGCTCAGTGAATCCTGTCGGGCTGCCGACGGTCAACGTGGCACTATGGATCCTTGGGAAGCGCTGGATACCGATATTCGCAATATCGGTAAAATAACTGGCAATGAAAAGACGGCGAATAAAACCGCTGATGACATTGCTGCCAGGGTTAAGGAACTTCGAGCACTGCCCAAGCCAGATAAAGAGCCGGTCGGTATCATCTTTGATAATGCCACTGAAACTATTTACTCTTGCGGCAACATGGGCGCCCCACAAGCGATGATGGATGTCGCGGGAGTAAAGAATGCGCTAGCGGACACCAATGACACGTGGACGAAAATTAGCTGGGAGAGACTGGCCGCCGCTGACCCGGATGTCATCTTCTTCGTTGATTACCCACGTCAGAGCTTTGAGGAAAAGATCGCTGCCCTGGAATCTAACCCAGCCTCGAAGAATCTGCGTGCCGTCAAAGAGAAGCGCATTTTGAATCTGCCCTACGGTATGTGGACGTCTGGTCCGATGACCGTTGAAGGCGCTGAATATATGCGTATGGCTATGGAATATTGGGGATTGGCTCCGAAAACGGATATTTCCTCGGATCTAGATATTCGTGAACTTTCGTTGCCGGGTAACGAATGGCTTAAGTAAATAACACTTAATTTTGCGGGTCAAGGCGTATATGCGTTTGGCCCGCAAAATTGTGTGAATTAGTTGTCAGAAAGGAAGACTGATGAAGATTAACCGAGTCGCTGGTGTTTCAGCACTAGCTTTAGCACTATTAATTTCGGGGTGTAGCTCCGGGGGGACAAATAATGCGGGCGACTCTGGTACCAAAGAATCGGGCACCGTCACCATTGAGAATTGTGGCGAGCAAGTTGAATACAAGACTCCGGTCACAAATTAATGGCTAATGACGGCAATATCATTTCAATTGCGCTAGCGGCTGGAGCTGAAAAGGAATTGACGGCTGTTAGCGGGCTGAAACGCGATGTTGACGTTATTTCACTCAAATATGGTGATTCTGTCAGGAGCCTAAATTCTGTCTCGGATGAGTACATGAATTTGGAAAACGTTATTGCAGCTGACCCGCAGGTGGTTTTCGCTGGTTGGGGCTACGGTTTTAGCGAGGAAAAGAATCTAACGCCGCAAGCTCTTAACGAACGCAATATTAGCGCTTATACGCTCAGTGAATCCTGCCGTACTGCTGACGGCAAACGTGGCACTATGAATCCCTGGGAAGCACTGGATACTGATATTCGCAATATCGGCAAAATAACTGGCAATGAAAAAGCGGCGGATAAAACAGCTGATGAGATTGCTGCCAAGGTGAAAGAACTCGAAGCATTGCCCAAGGCGGATAAAGAGCCGGTTGGTTTCGTTTTTGATTCCGCCTCTGACACGGTCTTTACGTCCGGAAATATGGGTGCTCCACAAGCGATGATGGATACTGCAGGCGTGAAGAATGCATTAGAGGATGTTGATGACACCTGGACGAAGGTCAGTTGGGAGAGGCTAGCTGCCGCTGACCCAGATATTATCTTCTTCGTTGACTACCCGCCGCAGACCTTTGAAGAAAAGATTGCTGCCTTGGAATCTAACCCAGTCTCGAAGAATCTGCGTGCTGTTAAAGAGAAGCGTTTCGTGAATCTGCCCTACGCTATGTGGACGTCTGGTCCGTTGAACGTTGAAGGCGCTGAATATATGCGTATGGCTTTGGAATATTGGGAATTAGCGCCCAAGACGGATACCACCTCGGAATTGGATATTCGTAAACTTGATTCACTGCCTGGTAATGATTGGTTGAAATAAAATAATAAAATAATTTGGCGGGTCAAGACGTATTATTCTTGACCCGCCAAAACTGTGAATTAGTTGCAGAATTACCAGCTCATAGCCAGGGACTTCTTTTTGAAGGGTTAGCCGCGAAGTTTAGCTACCGCTTCGTCGATTGCCCCATCGTGAATGATTTTGCCGCGTTCCAGCACAACGCCACGGTCACACAATTCGCTAATCATATCTAGGTTGTGGCTGACGATCACTAATGCCTTGCCAGATTCTCTTAGTTCGTGAATTCGGTTTAAGCATTTCTTCTGGAAAGGTTCGTCTCCAACTGACAAAATCTCATCCACTAAGAAAACGTCAGGATCCGTGTGTACAGCGACCGAGAAGGCTAACCGCAAAAACATTCCCGAGGAATAGAACTTAACTTCGGTGTCGATAAAGTCTCGAATTTCGCTGAAATCAACGATGTCGTCGAAACTGTCCTCGATTTGTTTTTCTGTCATACCTAGAATTGCGCCGTTTAAGAAAACGTTTTCGCGCCCTGTTAAATCAGGGTGGAAACCAGCGCCAACTTCAATCAACCCAGCGAGTTTTCCGCGCGCCAAAATGCTTCCCTCGTCCGGCTTCATGACCCCGGATATCAACTTGAGTAGCGTCGATTTTCCCGAACCATTAAAACCTAATAAGGCAACAGTTTCGCCATCACTAATCCGCAAATTGATATCGTCTAAAGCAGTAAAACGCTCCGACTGAGCCTCGCGTTTGCCACTCATTTTCGCCACCACGAATTCTTTTAGGGAATGAGTATGGCGAATCTTAAAACGTTTCGTGAGGTGATCAACTATTACGCAGGTGCTATCAGTTAGTGGCTCAACCATGATTTATAGCTCCTGGGCGAATCGGCCATCAAGCCGTCTGAACGTGGCCTCTCCAATGAAAAGCGTAGCCACAGAGATAGCTGCTGCCAGTATGACGAAAGTCACCATGCCCGGCGGTATCTGATAATCCACGCCTCTAGTTGGAGCCCAAAAACAGTAGTGGAACATTTCTACGACCGGGGTGATGGGGTTCATGTTGTAGATGAACCACGCTTTTCCCTCCCCAATAGCTTTCACCACGAAATCCCAGTGATACAGAATCGGCGATCCCCAGGTAATAACCATTGTTATTAAATCCACAAAGTTTTCAGCGTCGCGCAACATGACATTTATTGCACTAAACAGCAGCCCCAGGCCGAGAGTGAAAATTGCCAGAATGATAAAACCTAGCACACCAACCCCGATGTGTAGCAGGGTTGGACGCCAACCCATAAGCAGTGCCCCTAGCAGTAGCACCGCTATCTGTGGAAAGAAATGTACAGCTGCTACCCACAAAGTAGAAACGCAGAAAAGCTCGCGAGGTAGATATATCTTCTTTACTAAGGCAGAATTCGCCACGATAGCGCGCGTGGAATTGCCGAATGATTCGGAGAAGAAATTAGCTGCCACCACGCCAGAAAAAAGATAGACCGCGAAGTTTGGGACAGCATTATTCATGCCCATAAAAACGCCGATAGCAAAGTAAAACACTAAGAATTGCACGCCGGGTTTCACATAAGACCACAGCATTCCAAGAATCGACCCGCGGTAGCGTACCCGCAATTCTTTTCGAACAAGCAGTTTTAACAGAAAACCGTTTTTGAAAATATCTAGCAGTCCGCCACCATTACCAGGGGAGCGAAATTCTGAAACTGAAATTGACTGCATTACTGAAGTGCCATTACTTTCCGTTTAATCGGCTACGAAAATGCGGCGCGATCTCATTATCAAATAGCGTAAGCGCAGAGGCAATTGCCATATGCATATCCAGATATTTATATGTGCCTAGTCTGCCGCCGAACCAAACATCGGTTTCTGCCTTAGCTAATTGGCGATAATTTTCCAGATGAGCGCGATCATTATCAGTATTTACTGGATAGTAAGGCTCATCGTCGTGATTAGCGAATCGAGAATATTCTCGATAGATCACTGTCTTGTCTTTGGTATATGCGCGTTCTGGGTGGAAATGCCTAAATTCGTGAATGCGAGTAAATGGCACGTCCAGATCTGCGTAATTCATCACTGGGCACCCCTGGAAATCCTCCATGTCTAGGACTTCTTTTTCTAGGTCGATAGTGCGCCAGCCTAAATCGCCTTGAGAGTAGTCGAAATAGCGGTCTATCGGGCCGGTATAAACAATCGGCACGCTTCCTGCCAGCTTAGATTTGCTGAACGGTTGGTCATCGTCGAAGAAATCAGTATCCAGCAAAACGGTGATATTCGGGTTGTCTACCATACGTTCTAACCAGGCGGTGTAGCCCTGAGTCGGTAAGCCCTCGTAGGTGTCAGAAAAATACCTGTTGTTATAGGTGTAGCGCACTGGCAGACGGCTAACGATGGACGCTGGCAAATCTTCCGGGGCGGTTTGCCACTGTTTAGCGGTGTAATTCATGAAGAACGCTTCATAGAGTGGGCGTCCGACAAGGGAAATTCCCTTCTCAACAAAGTTGGTCGGATCTTTGTCGCCTAACTCTTGAGATTGTTCACGAATCAGCGCTTTCGCCTCGTCAGGACGCATTGCTGCGTTAAAAAACTGATTGATGGTGCCAAGATTGACTGGCATCGGGTACACAACCCCATTGTGAGTCGTGTAAACGTGGTGCTGATAATTCGTAAAGCTAGTGAAGCGATTGCAATAATCCCAGACCCGCTTATTAGAGGTATGGAATAGGTGTGCGCCGTATTTATGTACCTCGATACCAGTCTCAGGCTCTTCCTCTGAGTACGCATTACCACCGATGTGTGGACGGCGTTCGACGATGGTGACCTTTAACCCAAGCTCGGTTGCAGCGCGTTCGGCCATAGTTAAGCCAAAAAGTCCGGAACCGACGATTACTAAATCTGTCTGCACGCTTCCTCCTTTAGCCCAAAAGGCTACCAAAATACGCCTATGGGCGCGTAGCGTCGTGGCCGGTGTTGCACCGCCTGAATGGTTTTCATTCAGCGAGTCGACGCCCAGCCTCCTTAGCTGGCTCGGCTTCGCGGATAGCTACATGCCTAGCCAAGTCAGTAAACCGTTGAGCCTGTTTAGCGTTGTGTGAACGCGCGCCAATCAGGTGGTTAAAGAACATCAATACCAGGGCATAGAGCAGTAAGTCAGCGCCTCTGCCAACACCCACCAGACCAGCTATCCAAGTCAGACATTGCGGAAATATGACAGCTATGATCGCCATCACGAGAATAAGCAGGTAGGCGATTGAACGAAGTGCGCGCGGCCTGGCACCGGGGCGTTTGTTCACCAGCATGTAAATCAAAGCCAGCAGTCCAACAACCAGTAGGACTTTTATAACAATTTGGGTGTGCATAATCCGCTCACTTATCCAAGAATAATTCGCTGAGAATGTTCACCGAATTCCATAATGACTGCCCCTTGGCCATGGAATATTCCGTGTAGATGATCTGCACCGGCTCCTCGGCGTAGGCCAGCCGGTGACGGGATATTTCCTGTAAGAACTCTGAGCCGTGTGCCATTCGGTTTTGGTGAATGTGAATGGTTTCGGCGGCCTTTCGGTTTAGTGCACGCAAACCGTTGTGGGTGTCTGTCACTTTAAGGCGGGTGGTAGCTCGTTCAAACAGTACCGCCGTCTTTAGCACTAGGCGTTTTAGCGCCCCAGCCTCTACTTTCGTGCTGAGGAACCGTGATCCTAGGACGACATCCAACGGCTCATCGCGCAACCTTTGCACCATTCGGGCAGCATCCTCGGGTCGGTGCTGGCCATCTGCGTCAAAGGTGACGAAATATTGTGCCGCCGGATCGCCCAGGGCATAAGAGATACCAGTCTGCAAAGCTGCGCCCTGACCCAGATTGACTGGATGAGTGACGACGATGGCTCCCGCGTCAGTGGCGATTTTGCCGGAACCGTCAGATGAGCCATCGTCCACGCAGACGATTTTGCAGAAAGTCTTACGCGCACTATTTATGACGTCGGCGATTACCGAGCCCTCGTTATATAACGGGATAACGAGCCAAGAATCGGGATTCATACGCCTCCTCGCCTGAGTCTTAACAGTATATATAAGGAACGCTAGGACGTATTCTGGCTGTAGGGCAAACCTGTAAGAAACTAGCCACTAGCTATCCTCTAATTCGGCGCTGGAAATATTAGCTTGAGCGCGCACCCCAGAACGAGCGATGATGGTTTGAATTATTCGGTCATGACGCAAAATATTGGGCACAAATTTAATCTCGCGCAGTCCCTGCTCTTGAGCAGCCGATTCAAAGACGAAATGCCCGTAGCCAAATACCATGCCCAAAAAAGGCCGATTTACCGAAATATCTAAGATCCTGGCAATCGGGACGATAGCTAGATGCCGGTTGAAAACGCCGTGAACTCGAAATACCCGCATATTTGTGACCACGAATCTGTCGAGTTGTTCTTTGGCTAAGAGATAAAGCCCACGCCCAAAAATTAATGCTGCGGCGATTGTTGGGATGAACCAATAACTTCCGGCTCCCGGCACCAGGCCGGCGGCTACCGCGCCAAGCAGAATAAGTAACACTGCCGGTGTTCGGGTCACCCAGTGGCGTCTTATTTCGTCAACCAGCAGCTCGTTTTCATCATCGAGCAGATACCGGGAAACATTCGGGTCAAAGATGCCCATTTATATCTAGCTGACTAGGTTAGAGAAAAATTCGATGACAGAGTTCAGCCAACCGGCGACGGTGCGTACCGCTTCGGCGGAGCCGTCCGGATTGGTGAATAGGTTGAAGAGCACGAACGCGACGATAATTATCACCACGATGTTCTTTACGTGCTTGCCCATCGTTTGCCTCCTGGGGAAGTGGGAGACCGCCTGCTAACTCTCCGACGGTATACCTAAACAATAGTCTGGCAATGACTTACGGCAAGTTCGGTATCCCACGCCGACGCACCACCGGCCGGATCGCTAGACAAACGCGCGAAGTGGGTCTTGGCGGATTTGAAAGTATCTAATCTGTCAAAACTCGGGTAAAACCCATTTTTTGTTAGATTAGCGGGCGCCTAATCTAACAATTTTCGGGCAAAACATGATTTTTTGACAGATTAGCGCCCCGCTAATCGACTAATCCGGCGTTACCCGATGTGTTATGTAATGTTAGAAGCTAACGTTACATATAACTGGTTTTCGTGAAAGGTTAGGCCGTAACTATGGCAGGTTGGCAAGAGCTGATGTGGCAGCCGCAGTTTTTCTCCGGCTTGCCAAAAAAGTATCGGCGCCCAGGACGCTATCTGGCTTATTTACCCGACAAAATTGCTGATGCACCGCTGAAGATTCCCCCCGAGCTGGGAAAAAAGATTGCTAAGGCTGAAGCCGCTGTCGTCCGT
Source organism: Vaginimicrobium propionicum (assembly GCF_900155645.1). GTDB lineage: Bacteria > Actinomycetota > Actinomycetes > Propionibacteriales > Propionibacteriaceae > Vaginimicrobium > Vaginimicrobium propionicum. The sequence continues at coordinate 1,387,738 of NZ_LT706985.1, read as the reverse complement.
CTTAACGAGCATGAAAAGGATTTATCTGGGATATCGCGATTCTTGCTTCGTTCGGAGGCCATCGCGTCAAGTCTGATTGAGGGTATTGCTCCGTCCGGACGCCAAGTCGCGATGGCGGAACTATCTGGCGTTGAGTCTGAGGCTACGGCTTCCCAACAGGCAAAATTAGTTGCTAATAACATGACGATTTTGGAACGCGCCCGGACGACAATTATTGACGCCGAATCTGTTAGCGTCGAGCATCTTGTCGAAATGCAAAAGGCGTTGTTGTCGGACGAACTACCAAAGCAAGACATTAGAACCGTCCAAAATTGGATTGGAGGCAACAGCTACAGTCCCTTGGACGCCGAGTTTGTGCCACCGCAGCCAGAGCGAGTTGAAGAGTATCTAGAAGATTTAGTGGCTTATATGAATACTGCAACACATTCGGCTCTCGTGCAGGCGGCCATTGTTCATGCGCAGTTCGAGACGATCCATCCTTTTATCGACGGCAATGGCCGAGTTGGCCGGGCTTTGATTTATGTCGTGTTAGCGCGCAGAGGGCTAGTCCGGTCCGCTATTTTGCCGGTGTCTATGGTTCTTGCCACGTTCTCGCAAAGGTATGTCCAGGGATTGTCGGCATATCGATATGACGGTCAGGTTGGCAGTTCTGCATTCCACAGTGCTCGCTCCTACTGGATTGAAGTATTCGCAGAGGCGATACTCGCCTCGTGCACGCAAGCCAGTGAGCTAGCGGCGGACATTTCTGCTGCTCGAGCGTCCTGGGTTGAGCGGGTCAGTCAATACCGCGAATCAAAAGGTATGGCTCGCCAGCCGCGCGCGAATTCTGCAGTCGCCGTGATTCTCGACGGGTTGCCAGCCACTCCCGTTCTTAGCGCATTAACTGCGCAACGTATATACAAGATTTCGCATGTGGCGGCTGGTAAAGCCCTAGACGAGCTGACCGAGGCCGGGATTCTTTCAACCAACAAATCAAAACGGCGAACCTACTACCGGGCGGACGAGATTTTAGACATTTTGAATATCGCTGAGCGAGCATTGGCGAGCACGAGGTTTGATACGCGAGTGAGTTCTCCCACTCGATCAGTACCGTCGCGGCGAGGGTAACACGATGAATCCTTAAAGGGAGAGGCCTCGCAGCCTAAAAGAGGGGGGAAATGCGGCTGCGAGGCAAGTTGTTATGTTCGTTAGTTTACTTCATTCTCTCCCAAAACAACTTCATAATCCTTTGGTGTCGGAGATTCCGTTAAAACTTGGACGCGAACCTTGTCACCCGGGTGATGGGTGGCCAAGATTGCGGTGACGTCCGATACCTCTTTCACCTGCTGCCCGGCTATCGAGACGATAACGCCAGAGGTAGGAATCCCCGCGTCCGCTGCCGGCCCGCTCACCTCGCGAACTAGGGCACCCATCCGCTGCCCAGATTCGCTGATTGCTGGCGAGACAGTCACCCCAAGTAGGGGCTTTGCCTGTGTTGTCACTGACCCCGAAGTTTTTCCTGAAAGTATCTGGTTCACTACGTCCATCGCATAGTTAATGGGGATGACGAAGCTAGTTGTTTGAGCGCTAGTCGTATTGGTTGAAGACCCTGCCGAAGTTATGCCAACAACCTCATTTTTCGAGTTGTATGTGGGCCCGCCAGAATCGCCAGGAACAGCTCCAGTCGAAGTGCGAATCATACCCACCATCGTGTCCGCCCCAGCCGAACCACTGATCTCGACTCGTTGCCCGACGGCAGTCACGCTGCCCTGGCTGGCGATTAGCTGGCCTTCGCCGTTAGCGTTGCCGACGGTGGTGACTTGCTCGCCAACCTTTACGCCATCAGAAGCAGTTTTAACAGTCTCTAATCCGGATGCCTCAATTTTCAGCACGGCTACGTCATTTACAGGGTCGCGTCCCAATACCTTCGCTTGGTAGCTCTGCCCATTGGAGGCTAACGTCACTCGAATATCGGTAGAGCCTTCAATGACGTGGTAATTCGTCAATATCGTCCCATCAGATTTGACGACCATTCCAGTGCCAGCACCTTTCAGATTTGGCCCTGAAGCGTCAATGAATGCGACCCCTTTAGATTGTTTCGCGTTGGCGAGCTTGGAATTGCCTTCACTCTGCTGCTCTTGAATGCCAGGGTTTCCAGCTTGCCCCCACGGGTTTTGTTCTGCCGGCTCAGCTTGCTGAATTTGAGATGAGCGATTCAAGGCAGAACTGGCAAAATCAACCAAGTTAGTAAAAAACGTTGCTTGGACGACAAGCCCGGCCGCAGCGCCGATAGCAATTAAAGCCGCCATTAGGCCACGATTCTTCTTTTTTGGTCTAGCGGCAGTGGCTCCAACACTGGTCGGGACAGCTGAACTAGGCATTGTGAATTTCGGTGTGCCTTGCGGATATTGCTGCGATGTGTTCATGACCATAATAAAAACACGCGAATCTGTAGATAACTATTAGCTAACTTGTGAGGAAGCTGTGAAAGTAATGACCATTTTAGGAGGCAACTTTCATTGCAGCGGTAGCAGAACGCAGATAAGCATCCTCGTCAAAATTGCTTAGCAAACGTCGTTGAGAAACGAACCCTAAAGCCAATCCGACTAGCAGCTGGGCGCGTCCAGCAAGTAGCTTGGGAGAGATATTGTTGATGCGCGCCCAGGCGTTCATGGTGTCCTCTAACCCAACCCGCAATTGGACGAATTCTTGGCGTAGTAACTGACCCAGCTCATCATCAGTGGCCGCGCCAGCCCCTAGTTGAATCAATAAGTCGCCAACTTCTGGAGCTGAACGCAAAGCGTCAATGGCGAAGCCGAGTAACTCCTCAGGGGAACGCGGGTTACATCTGTAGGCAGCCAAACTGCTCAAGGGCCATGAGATAGCTTGACGTGCAACCTCTGCAACAACTTGATTGCGGTTGGCGAAATGGTGATAAATAGCGCCGACGCTAGTCCCAGACGATTTTATGATTTGAGAAATAGTGGTGCCGGTTACTCCATGGGCGCAAATTAACTCTGCGGTGGCGTTAATTATCGCCTGCCTAGCTGGCGTTGAGGATTTAGGCACTGATTCATCCTATCGAGCAACGAAGTTTGACCAAAGTAGATTTTGGGCCAAGGCAAGGTAGACTGCCTAATACAGAATGGTCGTTCTGTTGAGTTGTGGCTAAGCGTCACCGACTCTTAAGGGTAGGTAGTGATATGTCGAACATTCTTTCGCTGGGTCTGGACGTTGGTTCCACCACGGTGAAAGCCGTTGTCATGGACGCAGACAAGATTGTTTTCGCCGACTATCGACGCCATCACGCTGATGTGCGTGGGGAGTTGACCAGATTATTGGCAGACGTTAAAGCCAAGTTCCCTGATGAAGCCGTCAAAATCGCTATGACCGGCTCGGGTGGTCTTGGGGTTGCCAAGTTGATGGGCGTCCAATTCGTCCAAGAGGTTATCGCCGCCACCGAAGCTATTGAACGACTTAATCCCGAAGCTGACGTCATCATTGAGCTAGGTGGTGAAGACGCCAAAATCACCTATCTACACCCCACTGTCGAACAGCGAATGAATGGCACATGTGCAGGTGGCACGGGCGCTTTCATTGACCAGATGGCCACTTTGATGAAAGTGGATGCCGGCCAAATGAACGAGCTGGCTGCCAATTATCAGCACCTGTACCCGATCGCTTCTCGTTGCGGGGTGTTTGCGAAAACCGATATCCAGCCGTTGCTAAACCAAGGGGCAGCTCACGAAGATATTGCAGCGTCAGTATTTCAAGCCGTAGCTACTCAGACAGTCGCCGGCCTGGCGTGTGGGCGTCCAATTCGCGGCACCGTCATTTTCTTAGGCGGCCCCTTGCATTTCTTGCCCGAGCTGCGCTCGGCATTCAAACGAGGTTTGGGTACGAACGTAGACGACTTCATAACTCCGGAAAATGGCCAGCTTTATGTGGCTATTGGGGCAGCATATTTGGCTACCGGACCAGCTTTGTCGTTGACGCATTTAGCTGCCGAGCTAGCAAATGCCAACGACGCGGGTGTGGCCACCCACACCATGCGCCCGCTATTTATCGACGAAAACGAGCGAGCCGAATTTGATCAGCGCCACTCCAGCCCGCGCGTCGAGTTTGGCAACATTGCCGAAGTTAGCGGGCCAGTTTGGCTGGGTATCGATGCTGGTTCGACGACGATAAAATCTGTGTTGCTCGACGAATCCGGTCAAATCGTCCACCACACTTATGCCTCTAATGAGGGAGACCCGACAAAAGCCGCCGTCCGAATAGCTAAAGAAGTATTTTCTTCACTGCCTAAGAGCGCCTATTTGGCGCGCTCGTGTGTGACCGGTTACGGGGAAGAGCTGGTGAAAGCAGCCCTGCACGCTGATGACGGGGAAATTGAGACGATGGCTCATTTTCGGGCAGCGAAAGCGCTGAATCCGCAAGTCAGTGCCGTCATTGACATTGGTGGCCAGGATATGAAATATCTGAAAATCCGCAATGACGCCGTAGATTCCATCTCGGTTAACGAAGCCTGCTCGTCCGGGTGTGGGTCATTCCTACAGACTTTCGCCCAAACCATGAACACCGACATTATCGACTTTGCGCAACGCGGGTGTTCATCGAAAGCACCAGTTGATTTGGGTTCTAGGTGCACGGTTTTCATGAATTCGTCCGTTAAACAAGCCCAAAAAGAGGGCGCGGATATGGGAGACATTTCTGCTGGACTGTCGTATTCCGTTGTCAGGAATGCTTTATATAAGGTGATGAAGCTGCGAGACACGGCAGAATTGGGTGATCATGTCGTCGTTCAAGGTGGCACTTTCTTAAACGATGCTGTGTTGAGAGCTTTCGAGTTGCTGACCGGCGTTAACGTTACTCGCCCAAATATTGCTGGGCTGATGGGGGCTTACGGGGCAGCCTTGACAGCGCGTAATCATTGGGTGGTTGGCCAAGTTTCAGCGATGGTCTCCCGTGATTTGGACGGGTTCAGTGTGGAAAGTGCGCAGCGAGTCTGCAAACTGTGCCAAAACCATTGCAAACTAACCATCACCCGTTTTGATGACGGTTCACGTCATGTATCGGGCAACCGCTGCGAACGCGGCGCATCTCTTGAGGCGAAACCAGCAAAAATTGCTACGCCGAATCTTTACGATTACAAGTACAAGCGGATATTTGGCTACCGCAGGCTCACTGATAAGGCCGCCACTAGGGGAGAGATAGGAATCCCTAGGGCACTTGGGATGTATGAGGACTATCCGCTGTGGTTCACCATCTTGACAAAACTCGGTTTCAAGGTGATGGTTTCGTCTCGCTCTTCTCATGAACTATTTGCCGAGGGCATGGAATCGATTCCATCAGAGAATGTCTGTTACCCCGCAAAACTGGCTCACGGGCACATCGAATGGTTGCTTAATAAGGGCGTTACAACTATCTTCATGCCGTGCGTTAACTATGAGCGCAAACAGTTTTCGGATGCGGATAATAACTTCAACTGCCCGATAGTCGCGTTCTATCCACAAGTTTTAGCTAAAAATATGGAACGTCTCCAGGATGAGGGGGTGCGTTTCCTTGACCCCTTCGTTAACCTCGATAATCCCGATAAATTAGCTGAGCGGCTAGTTGAAATCTTTGCTGATTGGGATGTGAATTTGGCTGAAGCTAAGGCCGCAGTGGCGGCTGGCTACGAGGAATTAGCTCAAGTAGCAGCCGATATTAAGGCTGAGGGTGATCGCGCGATTCAGTACGCGCGCGAACGCGGCATGAGAATCATCGTGTTAGCCGGGCGTCCCTACCATGTAGACCCGGAAATCAATCACGGTATTCCACAAGTCATCAATTCGCTGGGCATGGTGGTCTTAAGCGAGGACGCGCTGACGTCCGGGCTAGATTCGTCAACCCTGCCAAGGCCATTGCGGGTGCGTGACCAGTGGGTTTATCACACCAGACTGTATGAGGCGGCAAATATCGTGGCCAACGAGGCGGATATGTCACTCGTTCAGTTGAACAGTTTCGGGTGTGGGGTGGACGCGATAACCACCGACCAGGTGCAAGAAATCTTGGAACGTGAGGGCGACGTCTACACCGTTCTGAAAATCGACGAAGTCTCTAATCTAGGTGCTGCGAAAATCCGCTTGCGATCATTGCAGGCTGCCACCGCTGAGCGCCGCTGGGTGCGTCCTAGCCAAGACGTCGACACCACCGGCAATTGGCCAGTATTCGGGGTTGCGGAGCGTAAAACTCACACTGTCTATGCTCCGCAAATGTCGCCTATTCATTTCAGAATGTTGGGGCCGATATTCAAACGTAGCGGTATGAATGTTGAGGTTTTAGAGCATGCCAGCCGCGAGGATATCGAGGTCGGGCTGAAATACGTCCACAATGACGCTTGTTATCCGGCAATCATGGTTATCGGGCAGCTAATAAATAAGTTCATCTCCGGCGAAGGTGACCCTGATAAATCGACTGTCGCTATCACTCAAACAGGCGGCATGTGTCGCGCCACAAACTATCTTGGGCTATTGCGAAAAGGCTTGTCGGACGCTGGTTTCGGGCAGGTTCCGGTGTTGGCTATTAGCGCCCAAGGCCTTGAGCAAAACCCAGGTTTCAAGATGAATGTGGGGATGTTGCATAGAGCTATTCAAGCCTTAGTGCTTGGTGACTTGCTGCAAAATGTGCTGTTGAGAGTGCGACCATATGAACGTGATGAAAACTCGGCGATGAATTTATATCGACGTTGGGACGCTATTACTCAAGAATTTTTCGAAAATAATGGTTTCTCCTCAACCCTGGGTCGTCGTGTTGGCTACACCTGGCTGGTGAAAAATATTGTCAAAGAATTCGACGAATTGCCGCTGCTGGATATTGCTCGCAAACCACGTGTAGGGGTGGTTGGTGAGATTCTCGTCAAGTTCCAGCCGGACGCAAACAATGACGCCGTGCGGGTGATTGAAGAAGAAGGCTGCGAAGCCGTCCTGCCTGGATTGTCAGGATTCTTCTTGCAGACCATGGCCACCGGAGATTTCCAGCGAGAAAACTTTGGCACCGGCACGCCTATGGGACGATTCGCCAAGAAATTCGGTATCTGGTTGATTGAGCAATACGAAAAACCGATGCGCAATGCTTTGCGAGCCACCGGCGGTAAATTCGATGTGCCGGCGAAAATTACGCAGTTACGTTCCTGGGCCGAAGAGGTGCTTAGCGTCGGCACTCAAGCGGGCGAGGGTTGGCTGTTATGTGGCGAAATCATTGAGCTAATAAAGCACCAAGTCCCCAATGTTATTTGTGCCCAGCCTTTCGCTTGTCTACCTAATCACGTGATTGGGCGTGGCATGTTCAAGCAAGTGCGCAAGCTATATCCTCAAGCTAACCTCGTTTCTATCGACTATGACCCTGGTGCTTCCGAGGTGAATCAGCTAAACAGAATTAAGCTGATGATAGCCACCGCGCACAAGATGGCCGGTACCTCTGCCACTCTTGCTGACTGGTCAGATGCGGACGAATTTGAGAGTCGGGAAACTAGAGAATTTATTCAAGCTGGCGTGGGTGCTGGTGAGGTTAGTGAGCGTGCCGCAAATGCGATGCGGAAACTCAATATTATTCCGGTGACTGATCTCAAACTCCCTGCTGACGAGTCTTAGCGCACCCGAATTACCGCAAATACACAGCTTGTTCACAGCTAACACATAGGCTTTGATTTGTTTAATTGACCACAATAGTTGCGTTAGCAATCACCTGGGAGAAGCTATGCAAACTGAACCAATCACCCGTCCTGACGGGACACCTATTCGGGTGTTGGCGGTAGACGATGAGCCGGCCATCACCGAATTGTTGTCGATGGCATTGCGTTATGAGGGGTGGGAGCCGACTACAGCTGCTAGCGGGCTAGAGGCGGTTAAAGCTGCTCGGGAAACCAAACCTGATGTCGCTATTCTGGACATGATGCTGCCCGATTTCGACGGGCTTGAGGTGATGCGTCGAATTCGAGCAGACCAGCCTAGCCTGCCAGTCATTTTCTTAACCGCAAAAGACGGTGTCGAGGATCGCATTAACGGTCTGACGGCTGGCGGCGACGACTATGTGACCAAACCGTTCAGTTTGGAGGAACTAATTGCTAGACTTCGGGCTTTGTTACGTCGCTCTGGTGCGGTAGCGGTGCAGTCAGACTCGCAACTTGTGGTGGGGGATCTCGTCCTCGACGAAGATTCGCATGAAGTGACTCGCGGCGGCGACGATATTCAACTGACCAACACCGAATTTGAGTTATTGCGTTATTTAATGCGCAATCCGCGTCGCGTTTTGTCGAAAGCTCAGATTCTAGATCGCGTGTGGCAATACGATTTCGGTGGTCAAGCCAATGTTGTTGAGTTATATATTTCCTATTTACGTAAAAAAATTGATGCGGGACGCAAACCAATGATTCACACTTTGCGTGGTGCCGGTTATGTCATCAAACCTGCTGAGTGAACCACTCTCGCGTCCAGGACGGTTACAGCGCCGGTTGACCAGGAGGATCGGTGCTGTTGTTGCGGTGGTAGCAGTGTTGCTTTCGCTGCTTTCGACGGCGGTTATTAGGCAACTACTGCTTAATGACATCGACCAGAAACTGCATAATGTGCTGCGGGTTGAACCAGGGAGAATCACTGTTGATATTGATCGGCTGCGGGTTGGCGGTTTGCCGGGTGGCTCGATGGTGGTTATTAGCCAGCCGGAGGGTTTGCAGGGTCAAGAAGTCACTGATTACGGTTTTGACGCTCCTGCTGGGGATAAGGCTTCCCAAGTGTTAAAGACCACTTGTGACGCCCGCGCCCACACCCAAAATCTAGCTGGCTACGGTAATTACCGAATCTTGTGCGTTGAGGTGCCAAACGGTGCCACCTATGTCGCCATACCGACGGCTAGCGCAGATCGGCTCGTGTTAAGCGTCCTATTGTGCGAGGCACTGATCGGGGTCGTCGCTGTTGGTGTCGCAGTTTTCGGGGCTCACCGAATAGTAAGCAATTCGCTGCGACCCCTAAATGAATTAGTCGGGGTTGCTACGCAGGTAGCTGATTTACCCCTTGATGAAGGTGAAGTCGATTTAGACATTCGCGTGCCGGCAAGCGGTGAGTCTGACGATGAGGTTGACCGCGTATCAACCGCTTTCAACACCATGTTGGATCACGTCGAAGATTCACTGAAAACCAGACAAGATTCCGAGCAGCGAATTCGTCAATTTGTTGCTGACGCCAGCCATGAGTTACGCAATCCATTGGCTGCGATTAGAGGCTATGCCGAGCTGATGGGCATGAATGGCGCAGAGCTAACAGCCAATATGTCCAACGCAGTCACTCGTATCGACTCCGAGTCTAAAAGAATGAGCCGCCTAGTTGAGGATATGTTGCTGCTGGCTAGGTTAGATAATCGTCAGCCAGTGCAATTTCAGCAGGTCGATTTGGTTGAGCTAGTGCTCAACGCAGTCTCGGACGCGCAAGTTGCCGCCCCCGACCATCATTGGCTAATGCAGTTACCAAGTGAGCCGGTGATGGTTAACGCTGACCCGTCCAGGCTCTATCAGGTGATAGCTAACTTGCTGGGCAACGCTCGCAAACACACTCCTGCATCAACCACCGTCACCACAAGTGTCACTACAACCCCTGAGCAGGTGTTCTTGCGCGTGGCAGACGATGGTCCAGGTATCGCTGAGACTTTGCTGCCACACGTCTTTGAACGCTTCGCCAGGGCAGATGTCGCCCGCGCTCACTGCGATGAAGGCTCGACAGGCCTAGGCCTGGCTATTGTGGCTGCGATAGTCCAAGCTCATGGAGGCACAGTTCAGGTAGCCAATGATCACGGTGCAGTTTTTACTATCGCCCTGCCTGCCCTAAGCCAAAACTGATGAAATACCGCGCCAAAGAGCCTTGATTTTTGCTGCCAAGTCGAGAAAGCCCTGCTTGAAGGCTAGATTTAGCTTCATGCTTTTGTCGGATCGTGACATTCTGCGCCAAGTTGAATCAGGACGAGTAAGCCTCACCCCGTGGGACGCTTCGCTCGTACAACCCTCAAGTATCGATGTGCGCTTAGACCGCTATTTTCGGATCTTCGAAAATCACCGCTACGCCGTCATTGACCCGGCAGCCGAACAATCTGAACTAACGCGGTTAGTTTCCCCCGCTGGTGACGACCCATTCGTGCTACACCCAGGGGAGTTCGTCCTCGGGGCAACCTACGAATATGTCACCTTGCCAGACGATATTGCTGCCAGGTTAGAAGGTAAATCTTCGCTTGGTCGTTTAGGTTTGTTAACGCACTCCACTGCTGGCTTCATTGACCCTGGTTTTAACGGCCACATCACGCTAGAGCTATCGAATATGTCTACGCTGCCGTTGAAACTGTATCCAGGTATGAAAGTCGGCCAGCTATGTTTCTTCCAGCTGTCCTCGCCAGCGGCTCACCCGTACGGGTCAAAAACTACTGGTTCCCACTATCAAGGCCAGCGTGGCCCGACGGCCTCACGCTCGCACATCAATTTCACCCGCACCCCGGTGCCGCCCGTTGAGGACTATCCAGTCGAGAATCTCTAGAGTTGACGGAAACACAAAATTTGTCCGTCGCCAATATCTAGCTGATCTCCAGCAGAAACTAAAGTCGGCTCGTTGGGGGTTAACTGAACTTGTTGCCCCTGGCTATTCGTTAGTTTTGTGCCATTTGTGGAAGCTAAATCGGTGACCAGCGCACCCTTCTCATGAGGCTGAATTAGCAGATGAATACGGGAAATGTCATGGTTTGGGCTTAATACTTTCACCAGACGAGCCGTGATATCAGGCTGGTTTTGGGGTGCGCGGCCAACCAAAATATCCTCATCAATCATTATCGGGTCTTGGTCGGCCAGCTCCAGAACCAGTTGCCGTACCTCAGTGGATACGTCCTCGCGTGCCGCAACATGCCAGCCGTTACCCAAGTCATCATTTGCTTGCCAAGCTAACTGGAATAATTCCGATAAGTCGTCAGGTCTCGAGTTTTCGCCCGGCGGCATCTCGATAGGGGATTGGCCGGGTGCATATGGTGTCATGGCGCCTAACACTTGTGTCGGTTCGATGCGGGTTGGTGTGAGGTTTGAGCTAATCATCAGCTCTCCGACTCTGACGCCTCCAGCCAGTAAAGGTAGGTGTTGAGAAGAATTGCCGAGATTTAGTAAATATCGTTGGCCGCTAAGTTGGGTTGTTACCCAAGAATCCGCGTTGCCGGCAGCCACCGTGACGTGAGTGTCCGCGTCCAAAATAGTGATATTGCCGCGTATTAGGACGTCAATCTTTTCGCTATCCCAAGAAAACACTGCCTGAGAGGGTAGATTCGCTGCCCCGAGTGCCGCCAATAATTGTTTCAGCTCTTGGGCAGATGATTGTGCTAAAACTGCTTCCCACAAGCGTTGATGTAGGCCAGCTAGCGTCGGCATTTCGGGGGGCAGCAGCACTAGAGAGGTTGGGCCAGCAATAGCCAGCCAATCGCCAGTTGAATAGGTTAACCGACGCGGGCCGGGATCCATCGCCATTGCAGTCTCCTTTTTGAGCTTTACTCAAATCTAGCAACCCCGACGCCAAGCCCCTCTAACGCTAACGTGAATGTTAGGACGAGCCGAAGGCGATCCGGCTCGCTTCTTCAAGCATGTGTGGGCATGGTTCGGGGCGCCCTGAAATGAATCAGAGCGCCCCGAATATTTAGTAGTGGTTAGTTCTTGGCGTCCATAGCGGCCTTGGCGGCAGCGAAACGGGCGATCGGAACACGGAATGGCGAGCAGGATACGTAGCTCAATCCAGCGCCCTGGAAGAACTCGATGGAGGCCGGGTCGCCACCATGCTCACCGCAGACACCGCACTTGAGCTTCGGGTTGGTCTGGCGACCACGCTCGACGCCCATGCGCACCAATTGGCCAACCCCATCCTTGTCGACGGACTCGAATGGGTTACGTGGCAGCACGTGATCTACCACGTAGTCGGTGAGGAAACCGTTCTCTGCATCGTCACGGCTGATGCCCAAAGTGGTTTGAGTCAAGTCGTTGGTGCCGAAGCTGAAGAAGTCAGCGTGATCGGCAATCCGATCAGCCAATAGGGCAGCACGCGGCAGCTCAATCATGGTGCCGATGGTGTACTCCAGGCTCTTACCAGCCTGCCTAAGCTCGTCCTGAACGGTGCTCTCAACAATCTCGCGTTGACGAGTAATTTCAGTTTCCAAGCTGACCAACGGAATCATAATTTCGACGCCGACGGTCTCACCTTCGCGCTCCAGCACAGCCAACGCGGCACGAATGATGGCGCGAGTCTGCATAGCCGGAATCTCTGGGTAAAGCATGGCTAGACGGCAGCCACGGGTACCAAGCATCGGGTTCTGCTCGTGCAGTTTCTTGACCTGAGCCAAAGTCTGACGGGCTTCGGCTAGCTCGGCGGCAGGAGCATTCGTCAGCTCCATCTCCTGAACCTTCAATGACTGTTCGGTCAGATCAGGCAAGAACTCGTGTAGCGGCGGGTCAAGCAGGCGCACAGTAACCGGCAGCCCCTTCATCGCAGTGAAGATACCCTCAAAGTCGGCCTGCTGCATCGGCAGGATCTCTTCTAGGGCAGCAGCACGCTGTTCGGCATTCTCCGCAAGAATCATCTTGCGCACGGCCGGAAGCCGGTCAGCAGCCATAAACATGTGCTCAGTACGGCACAGGCCGATACCTTCAGCGCCTAGCTCGCGAGCCTTAGCAGCGTCGTCATGGTTGTCAGCATTAGCGCGTACACCCATGGTACGAACTTCATCAGCCCACTTAACTACTCGCTGGAAGTCCTCGTTGATCTGCGGCGGGATAAGTTCTAGAGCTTCGCCAAATACCTCACCAGTAGAACCATTTAGGGTAAGTACGTCACCCTCGCAATAGGTGGTATCGCCGATAGTTAGTTTCTTGCCAACAACATCGAGTTTAATGTCGGTCGCGCCAGAAACGCACGGCTTGCCGAATCCGCGAGCCACCACAGCGGCGTGAGAAGTCATACCGCCATGAGCGGTCAACACACCTTGAGCTTCCAAAACGCCATGAATATCGTCCGGAGTCGTTTCGTAGCGAACCAGAATGACATTCTCACCCTTCTCGCCGCGAGCGGCAGCGGTGTCAGCGTCAAAAACGATCTCGCCAACAGCAGCGCCAGGAGAAGCTGGTAGCCCCTTGGTGATCGCCTGAGCGGTGTGATTCGGGTCGATAGCCGGGTGTAGTAGCTGATCGAGTTGTGCTGGTTCAATACGGCGCAGCGCTTCTTCCTTGTCGATGACGCCCTCATCCACTAGATCGCCGGCGATCTTCAACGCGGCAGCAGCGGTGCGCTTACCATTACGGGTTTGGAGCATATAAAGTTCGCCATTCTCGATGGTGAACTCCATATCCTGCATGTCCTTGTAGTGGGCTTCCATTTTGGCCATATTGTCCAGCAGGTGAGCGTAGGCCTCGGGCAGCACTTCTTTCATCTCAGCCAACGGGCGTGGGGTGCGGATACCAGCAACGACGTCCTCACCCTGGGCGTTAACCAAGAACTCGCCGAATAGTCCCTTGTCGCCAGTTGATGGGTTACGGGTGAAGCACACGCCAGTAGCCGAAGTGTCGCCACGGTTACCGAATACCATCTGCATGACGTTGACGGCAGTACCCAGGTCGCGAGAAATACCGTTCGCCTTGCGGTAAACATCAGCGCGTGGGTTACCCCAAGAGCGGAATACGGCGTCAACAGCGCGCATCAGTTGCTCGATCGGGTCGTTCGTCCAAGATCCGCCCAAAGCCTCGTCGCTAATTTGCTTGAATTCGGCAACCAACTCACGTAGGTCGTCGGCGGTTAGGTCAGTATCAGCCTTCGCGCCACGGGCGTCTTTCATAGCCGTCAAAGCGTCCTCGTAGGCGTGAGCTGGCACACCCTCAACGACCTCGCCGTACATTTGAATGAAACGACGGTAGCAGTCCCACGCGAAGCGCTCGTTATTAGCTTCAGCAGCGATGGCCTGCACGGTATCGTCGTTGATGCCGAGGTTAAGAATGGTGTCCATCATGCCAGGCATCGAAACGACCGCCCCGGAACGAACCGAAACCAGCAGCGGCTTTTCGCTGCAGCCTAGTTTGCGCCCGACCCGATCTTCGAAGGCATGTAGCGCATCCTCGATTTGTCCGCGCAAACCTTCCGGCCACTCGCCATTATTGTTCATAGATTTGACGCAAGCCTGAGTCGTTACGGTGAAGCCATCGGGGACGGGTACACCGAGCCGAGTCATTTCGGCCAGGCCAGCACCTTTCCCGCCAAGAAGCGGCTTCATTGACGCATTGCCCTCGGACAGAGCGTAAATGTACTTTTCGGTCACTGAGTTCTCCTTCAAAGTTACCCACAGAGCTAACCGCACGTCGTTGGCGGTTCAAGCCTGTTATAAGCCTACGCGACCCAGAGGGGAAGTAGCTACAGGGGGCAACCAGTGCTAGCGCGCCCAGAAGGCTAAACTCCCTGAAAGTTGATGCCATTTACCCTAGTCAAGAGCTAATTATGGCGATTTTTAGGTCACCATCAAACGATTTACAAATAGTCAAACTTGGCTGATCGTGTTGCCGAACCCAATGTTTAAGGGGTCATCGTCAAGGTGCCGGGGGGACGACGCAGGGTAGCGCCGGAACGTTTCGCACGGGTATCGACGATGTCAGCGATTCTGGCAGCCGCCTCCTCGATAGCCAACCCAGTGGTGTCAATCACCGGACAGCCTAGGCTGCGTTGGGTGCGGCTAATCTCGTCTAATTCTTCATAAATCTTCGCCAAATCAGCGTAACCGCCATCTTTGGTGCCGTAGCCACCAAGGCCCTTGGCTCGTCTCGAACGGATTTGCAGCAATCGTTCAGCGTCGATGGTTAACCCAACTATCCGCCAACGATCGACCTCTTTAAGCTCTTTTGGTGGAGTAATACCCGGCACTAACGGCACGTTAACGGTTTTGTAACCCATATAACCCAAAAACAGTGAGAGCGGGGTTTTGCCAGAGCGAGATGCCCCCACCAAAACAATGTCCGCCTCTCGTAGTGCCTCGGGCAAGATGCCGTCATCATTGCGGACGGCAAACTCCATGGCAGAGATTCGTTCGAAATAGTCAGCCTCTGCAACAACAGGACGCATTGGCACCCCGTCAGCACTGTGGCCAGTCGCTTTAGCCATCGCCGCCAAAGTATCGCCTAACAAATCTGCGTAGGGCAGGTTTTGTTCTTCGCAAAGTTGTTTGACCAGGGAGCGCATATCATCGTCGGCGCAAGTGAATAACACCATGCGTGGCACCTGCGGGGCTAGCTCGTTTGCACTAGCGATTTCCCTAAATGCGCTGATTGCTTTCTCGGCGTCTTGCACCCTTGGGTGTTGAATAATTTCTGTAGTCAATTGCTGAAATTGGGCGCGCGCTGCCCGAGCGATACGTGCGGCGGATTCGCCAGAAGAGTCCGCGATGATGTGAATTTGCAACTGATTTTCCGGCATTGCCTCAGGCTACCGGGTGATTCGGGCATTTGCTGGCAACAACGCGAGTCAGCGTGCTCTTTATTGAATCGCTACCATCAAGACCATGGATCCGGTTGATCGAATAATTGCTGATAACTCGCCAGATAGCTGCCAAAAGTTGCTGATTTTGGACGCCCCAGAGCTGGTGCCTGCCGGTGGTGAATTAGCTGGCAGAACAATAGTTTTCTGCGACGACGTCCGCGATTATTCGCGTGCCAAAGAGTTGGCTAGCCCAGGGGTCAGCGTTGTTGAAAGATTCCAAGATTTGGACGCTAGCACCCTTGCCGGAGTGGATTTGGTGTGGATGCGGCTACCGAAGTCCTTAGGCGCTTTAGATCAATATGCGGCGCGGGTCGCCAATTTTGCTGACGATTTCGTGATCTTGCTAGGTGGTGCGCGAGAGCGACACCTTAATCGTTCTATGAATGAGGTGTTGGCTAAATACTTCGGCAAAGTTAATGCCACTTTAGGGCGGCAAAAGTCGCGGGCGCTGCGTGCCGTCAGCCCGCATCCAGGTGTCGAGGAATGGCCGAAACACCGTCATCACGCGGACATTCGAGTGGGACAAAAGAATATCCCGCTAACCCTGTGGGCAAATGGGGCAACATTCGCTACCAACAAAGTTGATGCTGGCACCAGACTGCTCATAGAGCATCTTGATATGGTTGCTGACGCGGATGTCTACCTTGATTTGGGTAGCGGGAATGGCGTCCTGGCTACGCTTTTAGCGAAATTGCAGCCTACCTCCACAGTGCATGCTGCCGACTCTAGTTGGGCGGGGTGCGCCGCCACTGAGGCGACGGCGCGGACGGCAGTTGTTGACGTCCAAACTCATTGGGTCAGTGATTTATCTGGTTTTGAGGCTGGCTCGATAGATGTCATCGTCACTAATCCGCCTTTCCATCGCGGTCAAGCAAAGGAATCTGAGCCAACACTCGAATTATTCACGCAAGCTAGCCGAGTGCTAAGCGCCGGGGGTGAATTTTGGTGTGTTTATAACTCTCATTTGCCGTGGAAGGCTGCGCTTAATCAACGTGTCGGTAGCACCAAGGTTATTGCTCAGAATACCGGTTATACGTTGACGCGCACTGTGAAGGATTAGCGGGTTATCGCTATTACTTTGAGTTGGTGTCCGGTAACGCTGAATCGCACATTAAAACCGGCGAAAGATAGCCCAAATTCTTTGCCGTCTATGTGCTGGTGTGCGGGTCTTGGGTCTTCGGCTAATACATGTCGAAGCGCGAGCAGGTGGGTGGCGTCCACTAATTCTGCGATCTTAGATGGGATTTCAACGTCTAGCCGGTAGTCAGAGTTTTTGGTGGTGAACCCGAAATCACCTTGCGGGTGTAGGTCTTGAGCAACATAGGGTTTCACGTCGAAGATTGGGGTGTTGTTTAGTAAATCGGCTCCGCCCACAGTCAAAGTTGAGCCATCGGTGGCCACGTCTAGCAATCTGACGCTTGATAGCCCCAAACTATTTGGTCTAAAGGGGGAACGGGTAGCGAAAACACCCATGCGCACTTTTCCGCCTAACCGTGGCGGGCGCACTGTTGGTTTCCAGTCGGCGTTAACGTTTTCAGAAAACTGCCAAATTAACCAGATATGGCTAAATTCGCTAAGCCCCCTAACAGCTTCCGGGCTAGCAAATTCTGGTCTAAAAATCACTTGCCCAATTAGCTCAGGCACTAGGCCAGATTGGCGCGGGATACCGAATTTCTCGTTGAAATCGCTACGAAAGAAAGCGATGGGGCTAATGTCACTCAATTTTCTGCTCTCGGTTATACCGGATAGGTCACTACCGATTTTAGGCTCGTCGCTGCTGTGTGAATGGCTTATCCACTGCAATAATTAGGCGGGTAATCAACTTACGGGAGAAGAAAACGTGGAAGTTGTCATCGTCGAGGATGCTGAAAAAATCGGTGAAGTTGCCTCCGGAATTGTCGCGCGTTTTGTTAACCAAAAACCAGATACCGTTTTGGGTGTGGCTACGGGGTCTAGCCCGATAACCACCTATGAGCACCTCGGGAAGCTTGTTGACGCAGGCAAATTAAGCCTCAAAAAGTGCAAGGCGTTCATGTTGGACGAATACGTTGGGCTGCCAGCCGATCACCCGGAACGCTACCGCACCTTTATTGAACGATTTTTCGTTGCCCCGACCGATATTAAGCCTGAGAATGTGCATGGTCCTGATGGGTTAGCCGATGATTTATTTGCGGCTTGCGAAGAATATGAGCGGGCCATCAGCGAGGCTGGTGGCGTCGATATTCAGATTCTTGGCATCGGTACGGATGGCCACATTGCTTTCAATGAGCCAGGTTCGTCCCTGGCTTCGCGCACTAGGTTAAAGACGCTAATGCCCCAAACTCGACAAGATAATGCGCGGTTCTTCGATAACGACATTAATCAGGTGCCAACCCATGCTTTGACTCAAGGCGTGGGCACTATTATGGCTTGTCGGCATGCGCTGTTGGTGGCCAATGGTGAGGCGAAATCCGAAGCCATCAAGCACATCGTCGAAGGGCCGGTGACGTCGATGTGGACGGGATCTGCCCTACAGCTGCACCCGCACGTGACCATTGTTCTAGATGAGGCTGCTGCCTCTAAGCTGGCATTCGCTGACTATTACCGTCAGGTAGAGGCAGCCAAAGTAGATCCGCAGCGTTTCTAGACGAGGTTGGGCGTAATAAATTGTCATCCCCACTCGATAGGTTTTAGGAAATTGCAGCGAAAGGTAATGATGCGTCGGTTTTTCGTCCTGTTGGTGTTGGTTGCGTTGGGTCTTAGCGCCTGCGCTACTGACCCTAGTTTGAGGGGTGGCGGGGATAATTCGCCTAGCGTGGCTACGGCACCTCAGCCAACTACTGCTGCGTCAAGCGGGTCAGCGCCCACCAATATCGTAGAGTTGGCCGACCAGATTGATGCTGCGATGGCGGCAGTTAAAAGTTTCCAGCAGGTGATTGAGGTGGTTACCGTCAACGACGGCAAACGCTTCCAGTCAAAAACCACCGTCCAGGTTGACCGTAGCGATTCGAGCGCTATCAAAGCCTATTCCGTTACAGATATGGGGGATGGAAACAGTGCTCAAGCGATAACCATCGGTGATGACGCTTATGTGAAGAACCCTGGCGAGAATTGGCAGAAAACTGAGCTGCCAGAGGAAAATAAAGCTAATCTCACCCCTGATTTTACTAAATCGTTGAGGCAAGCTAGCTCGCTAGAGACTGCCGGCGCCGAGACTATCGATGGTGTTGCCGTCACAAAATACCTAGCCACAGGTCAGGATGAGGTAGTTGAGATATATGTGGATGCCGGGCATCGGCTGATTCGTCGCGTGGTTCGTCCAGCTCAAGAAGTATCTGGTGATGAGGGTGGAATGACCGTCACATTCGGTGCTTTTGATGAGCAATTCCAGATCGACGCGCCCATCTAGAAGACTTGGTCAATTGGTTGGCTAAATCCCCGCTACCCTCAAGATATGCCACGTTTCGAGCCATTCCGCGCCCTGCGCTATTCCACAAAGGTTAGTCTCGACAAAACGATAGCTCCGCCATACGACGTGCTGAGTGAGCGCGACGTAAACGAGTTACGCGACATGGACGAGCACAATATCGTCTGGATTGATGTCCCAGACGGTGGTGATGACCGTTACCAGATTGCCGCTTTCCGTTTGGGGGAGTGGCAGCGTGACGGTGTGTTAGTGCGCGATGATCACCCTAGTTTCACTATTTACCGTATGAAATTCGTGGACGCTGCCGGCAAGCAACGCGAAATCTCTGGCGTTCTAGGCGGTATCGAAGTGGTGGATGAGAAGGCTGGCGGGGTGCTGGCGCATGAACGCACCACCAAGAAAGCGAAGAGTGACCGCCTGGATTTGACGCGGGCAACCGCCGCGAATCTCTCGCCGGCGTGGGGGCTGTCATTAGCATCCGGGTTAACGGATGTGTTGGCTGAGCCAGGGCTTCCGGTTGGTTGTGTTGAGGTGGAGGGCGTCCAGCACATTGTGGAGAAGGTTGATGACCCTAAGAGGGTGGCAAAAATTTCCAGAATGGTCGAGTCCGCTGACGTGTTGATCGCTGATGGCCACCACAGATATGCGATTTCGCGTGAATATCGCGACGAGATTCGCAAGGCGACTAGATCAAAGAGCACTGAAGCTGAATGCACGCTGATGTTCGTTAATGAGCTAGTCGAGGATCAGCTAGCTATTGAGGCTATTCACCGTCTCTATGACGGGGTTAGTTTCCGGCAGCTTAAAGAGGATCTCTCGGGCTGTTTTGAGTTTGAGAAATTCGATCAGAAATTGACTCCGCAAACCTTGACGGACATGGAGACTAGCGGACGGCTGGTGTTAATAAGCCCGCATGGCCGCCCAACCTGGCTGAAACCGCGTCCGGGTGCTTTCTTGGGAGTGCGTGATTTGGATGGTGCCTGGTTGGAACACGCTTTGGCGGGCAGCCTGGCAAAAGTTAGTTATCAGCACGGGTTGAAAGAAGTGCTTAATGAAGTTTCCCATCATGCAGCAGCAATTTTGGTGCGCCCAACTTCACTCGCGGAAATTAGACGCACCGCTGAGGAGCGGTTATTGATGCCGCCGAAATCAACATTTTTCACCCCGAAATTACGAACCGGGTTCGTTATTCGTCCAACCGCAAAACTACCCGACTAAAAGATTCAGAATACCTAACTACTAGGCTGGCCTTGCCCGCTAGCCTTAAAACACAGTACTTATCAGGAGGAATCTGATGGCAGGCCGTATTGGCAATTCCAAATTAGCAAGCAAAGTGATGAGCGCCGAGGATGCAGCAGCCCTCATCAATGATGGTGATTCACTAGGCTGCTCTGGCTTCACCGGTGCCGGCTACCCGAAAGCTGTGCCGCCGGCGCTGGCGACTCGGATTAAAGAAGCTCATGATCGCGGCGAAGAGTTTATGGTGCGCATCTTCACCGGCGCATCTACCGCGCCGGAACTAGACGGGGTGTTGGCAGACGTCAACGGTATCTCATTCCGTACCCCATACCAGTCTGACCCAGGCATGCGTCGGGCAATGAATGATGGCACCTCAAACTATGCGGATATTCACCTGTCCCACGTGGCCAAACTGGTTGATATGGGCTATCTAGGGCCTATTGATTTCGCGATCGTCGAGGCTAGCCAAATCACCGAGGACGGCAAGATTGTGCCTAGCTCTTCGGTTGGTATGAGCCGCACTTATCTTGATCGCGCCAAGAAAATCATCATTGAGGTCAACTCTTGGCAATCCGAGGAACTGTACGGGATGCACGACATCTATTACGGCATTGGGCAGTTACCACCGAATACCCCACCAATTCCGATTACCCACACTGGTGACCGGATTGGTGATAAAGCGTTCACTATTGACCTTGACAAGGTAGTCGCCGTGGTCGAGACGAACGCCCCTGACCGTAACAGCCCGTTCAAGGCGCTCGATGAGGATTCTAAGAAGATCGCTGGCTACCTGTTAGACCTTTTCGATTATGAGGTGAGCCACGGCCGGATGCCTCAAAACCTCTTCCCGCTGCAATCTGGTGTCGGCAATATTGCTAACGCAGTGCTAGCAGGTTTGCTTGACTCCAAGTACGAGAACCTGACTAGCTATACGGAGGTTGTCCAGGACGGCATGGTTAACCTGATTGACGCCGGCAAGGTAACGGTTGCTTCCGCCACGTCGTTCTCGCTGTCACCGGATATGGCCCACCACATGAACGAGAATGCTGCGTCATACCGCGACAAGATTATTCTTCGCCCACAGGACGTATCTAACCACCCGGAGGTGATTCGTCGTCTCGGTGTTATTGCTTGTAACGGCATGATTGAGGCCGATATTTACGGCAATGTGAACTCCACCCACATTTCTGGTACTCGCATGATGAACGGTGTTGGCGGTTCTGGTGATTTCACCCGTAACGCCTCGCTGTCAATCTTTGTATCGCCGTCTACCGCTAAGGGCGGCAATATTTCGACCATCGTCCCGATGGTTTCGCACGTTGACCACACTGAGCATGATGTGATGGTGATTATCACTGAGCAAGGCGTAGCTGATCTGCGCGGCCTAGCGCCTCGTCAGCGCGTAAATTCGGTGATCGATAATTGCGCCCACCCGGATTACCGTGCCGCGTTGCACGAGTATTACGATCGCGCTTTGAAGGTGTCGAAGGGTATCCACACTCCACACGATTTGGATTCGGCCTTCTCCTTCCACACCAGGTTGCGTGATACTGGCACGATGATGCCGTAACTTCATTTTGTTGCGTGCCCGCCCAGTTGAGGGCGGGCACGTTTATTTTTCCTAGTGGGGCAGCTATTTTAAGAGCAGTTCAGCAAGCTCTTTGACGCTGGTTGCGATGCCGGCATTGGGTTGGGCGCGCATTTCGTCTGCGGCTCCGGCACCCCATAACACGCCAATTCCGGCGATGCTCGCGTTCGCAGCGGCTTGTAAATCTACGACAGCGTCACCAACGTAGACGGTTTCGCTTGGGTTAGCTCCTAGTGCTTTTATACCTGCCAATATCGGTTCTGGTTTTGGCTTGTGGGCTTTGGTGTCCTCCATGCCGACAGCCAACACCATGTCGGACGGCAACCCGGCCACTTCCATGGTGGCTTGAGCTACCGAGCGGCGTTTTGAGGTGACTATGCCGGTGCGCGCGCCGGAGTCTTGTAGCTTGTGCAGGAGGTCGGGGATGCCGTCGAAGCCGGTGGCTAGGCGTCGTAAATTTCGGCCATTGAAATCTAGGTAGACCCTTTCCATTTCTTTAGCGTGAGTGGGGTCGTATTCATTGAATGCGTCCGCCAGGGTTCGTCCTATCCAGGTAATCGCCAGATTTTTGTCCACACTTTTACCGAGAACAGTTTGGAAGGTGTGCTCGTAGCTCGCCAGAATCAGGGGGACGGTATCGGCCAGTGTTCCATCTAAATCAAACAGTACGTTTCGCCACTTAGGTTCAATCACGATATTTAGTGTACGTGGCTACGATTGTTGCGTGAGCACTGACCAGCCGCAGCATGAAAGCGATTCTGAGGGTTTCGGTGATGCGACGCACCCGCCAATCGCTACTTTGCCTGCGCTAGAGGAGATAACTGACTCGCTGGCCTTGGACGTTAAAACAGGGATGCCTAAGCGCAGCACTGTTATTGCGGTAGCTGCCGCCGCGTTCTTGCTGAGTGGGCTAGCAGCTTTTGTGACCTATTGGGTTTATTGGTGGAAAGCGATCCACATTAGCTCCTTTGCGACTAGCTCAGGGTTGATTCGCTTACTTGACCCTCGGCCCGGCAGTTGGCAATCAGTTGTGGCGGTGTGCGTGATGACGCTCATCGGTATCGTCATGACTGCGGTGCCGTGTGTGGCGGCTTATAACGCTTGGAATGGTGCTAGGTGGAGCCGTTGGGCTGGCGTTGTGGCTTGCGTGACGAGTTTTTTGGCCTATTTTGTGATTACTGCGACGTGGCTGGCCTTGCCGTTGGCCGGGCTTGGGACGCTGCTGCTGTTCACGTCATCAGCGAGGGCGAACTTTGATCGGTGGGACGAGTTTTTGAATCCAATACCGCCCGTTATTGAACCGCCTACCGATGTTGCTTATGGACGCGCGCCCAGGTTCCGCGTCTAGTCTGCTTTGGTGGGGAATAAGTTTTAGTGCGTTGGAAGTAATTGTGCTAGCGTTAACCATCTCGCGGGTGTAGCTCAATGGCTTAGAGCGCCAGTTTTCCAAACTGGAGGTGTGAGTTCAATTCTTGCCGCCCGCTCGGCGCGAGAGCGCCACGCGGATGTAGTTCATTGGTAGAACGACAGCTTCCCAAGCTGTAGAGGCGGGTTCGATTCCCGTCATCCGCTCTGAGCGAGGATAAGAGGGAGCGTAGCGACCGAATATCCGCTCCACCTAGACGCTCATTTTGATACAAGGTATCGGGGTGGGTGTTTTGTTCCGTTTTTTTGGGGGTGGGGGGGGAGTATTCGAGTTCGTCAAGGCGACAGTCGGAGTGTTGCGTGCTAATTCTTACGATTTCAAGCAGCCGTTGAGAGGCACT
The DNA here is from genome assembly GCF_900155645.1 of Vaginimicrobium propionicum. GTDB lineage: Bacteria > Actinomycetota > Actinomycetes > Propionibacteriales > Propionibacteriaceae > Vaginimicrobium > Vaginimicrobium propionicum. The sequence goes on along the minus strand of NZ_LT706985.1, from coordinate 1,364,206 downwards.
GTCTTTCCGGTTTGGATCGACTGCGTCGCGGTCGGAGAAACTTATGCCCTGCCGTCTAGCGCCGGTAGCATATAGACATGGCGTCAGCTTGAATGGGAAGGTATTAGATGACTTCGTCGAATGAACAGCTTCCAGGGCAGGTGTACAAACCTACTATTGAAGCTCTTCCGGACGGTTACTGTTTTGCGGTCACCCGGTATGCAGATGTCATTTTGGCTAATGCGTTCCCTGATCGATGGGGCGAAATTCTTGGAAATTTAGAGGATTTCTACATTGATATAGATGAAATTCGCCAAGGAGGAGGGGGACGTGCTGCCCATACCAGGCGTCATGATGAGGGACTTTACAAGCGCGGCTGGGATAAGCACAACGTTACTATTGAGAAATTGATCGACGGGAAACCTATCTATAGAGTGCGTAATCACGAAATTGATGTTTTTTCGATGGGTGACGATGGCTCATATCCGGGTGTAGCAGTCGAAATGGAGTGGAATAACAAGGATTCATTTTACCATCGCGATTTGGCTAATTTTGCTACCTTGCACCGTGAGGGTGTCATAGCTGTTGGTGTGATTGTGACCCGTGGGCCTCGCCTACAAGCGTACCTCGAGGCGTTTACGAAGTTTGACACCCGGGTTTCTGCATCGAAGTACGGAAAGGCTACGACGCATTGGGACAAGTTGATCCCGATGGTTAATGTGGGCGGGGGTGGTGAGTGTCCGTTATTTCTCGTCGGTATCGAACCAGAGACAGTTCGTGGCTGGCCGACTAACTTCCTTTTTGGTGATGAGGTGTCTGCGGTAGAGGGGCGCTACCGAGAGGGATAGGATACTCGTGTTAAGATCTGTTAAGTTGGATTGGATCTTAGTTTTGGAGGCGCGTTGTACCCTGCTGATCTGCCCATTACACCAGGAGGTTTTCAGACTGTCTTAGCGGATCCTCCGTGGCGTTTTACGAACCGGACGGGGAAGATTGCCCCAGAGCATAAGCGTTTGGGCAGGTATGCCACGATGGATCTCGATGAAATATGCGCCTTATCTGTTGAGCGCATCGTTGCCGAAAATGCACACTTGTATCTGTGGGTGCCTAACGCTCTAGTGCCCGAAGGTCTCGAAGTAATGTCCGCGTGGGGCTTTCGCTATGTGTCGAATATCGTGTGGGCGAAGCGAAGGAAAGATGGCGGACCAGATGGTCGCGGGGTTGGCTTTTACTTTCGAAATACCACGGAATTGATCCTCTTTGGGGTTCGCGGACGTCTGCGGACATTATCACCGGCGCGCAGTCAAGTTAATATTATTGAAAGTCGCAAACGAGAACACTCTCGGAAACCTGAAGAACAGTATGAATTGATTGAGAAGTGTAGCCCTGGACCGCGAGTCGAGCTGTTTGCCCGCTATCGACGTGCCGGTTGGACGGTGTGGGGCGACGAAGCTGATGACGGCGTTACCCCGAAGGGACGGGCGTATAAAGGTTACGAGGGGGGACGCCTTTTGCTTCCGTACATGCAACCGCACCAGCGGATGACCCCCGAAGCAGAGTCCGAGATGTCTGGCTTGCTTGCTAGTCGATATTTGGCCAGAGATTCTATCCGGAAGCTGGCATCTGATACGGGATTCTCAATATCCCGAGTGCGGCGGTTACTCGTCATTGGCGGAGTAGAACTGAGACCCAGAGGTGCGCAGATTCAAGTGAATGCAAATATCGAGAAGGAAAGTGCATAACTGGGTCAGCATTCGGCTACTTCTGACGAATTGTTTAACTAATAGGTATAGCGACTTTATGACTCGGACTGGTTCCAATTAATAAAACCCTGGCAGTCTCGAAAACCTCTTGCACCCACCCAAGGCTGTGTATCAAAATGGACGTCTAAACACCTGATGTGTGGCCAGCCGGGCTTGCCTCGGTTGGCCACACATCAGGTTTATGCAGTGAATCGAACCCGCGAGCGTGATCGTGCGCGTGGCGCTGTCGATCACGGAAGAGTGCGGCGCCGGAATACGGCGGCGCTGGTTGCCGACTGTGGCGCGCTTGCGTAGCGACCGAATATCCGCTCCGCTTAGACGTCGGATTTGATAATTACCCTTTTGCGTTAGCGAGTATCGCCTAGGGGGTGTGAAAAATCGCTTGCGTCAGCGGTTAGGGTTTTGCGTTACCCAGTATCGTGTTTTCCCTGTTCGGTTAGGGTTTTAGGGTTTAACTAGCTAACGGAGATGAAAAATGTGTCTTTCTGACTCGCAAATAACGCTGTTCTATTGGTGTCGTTATGAGTTCTTTTTTAGCTCACCCTCAAAGCCAATCTTCAAACCGAAAGACGAATCAACCACAGACATTTCCCTCTCTTCCCGGTAACGACAGTTATGAGATAATCAGTGAACGAACACATAACAAGGGAAAGGGCATATATGGGAAAGAGCAATGCGCGAGTGTGTAACTGGTTGATGTTGGTAGCCGTTGGGCTATTAATTGCAGCTATCTGTTTTGCTGTTTTCGGGTTCACGCACGTGATTTCGCCGGTCACCGCTATCGGAAATGCTGCTGGTTTTCTGGTAGCTAGCCTGGTCGTAGGTTTTTTCGCGCTGCGTAAATGAACTATGCCTAAAAGGTCGTGTTTCTGCACGGGAAGGATCTTTTTCGAGGTATCAAATGAGCCAGACAAGGAGGCGTTGGTCGCCTATATTGGGCGCAATAATTATCATCTGCCTTGTGATTGGGGTAGTTCTTCTTGCTTTGCATTCACGGCAAGCTACTCCAGTGCAGGACTCTCCAACATCAACAACGCAAGCACCTTTCGATGATAGTAATTACTGGACCAAAGAGCGAATAGAGTCAGCTACTCCTGCTCCCATGCCAGCGCCGTAAAACAGCGTTATTTCACAGTAACGTTTCCCCATTTCAAGCTCGCTCACTTTATCTTTTATACGCATACTGAGGCGGGGCTTGCCCCAGCGTCCGTCCTCACGAGCTGGCTGAGACTACACCGATAGGTTAATAGGGCAGATAATCTGGCATGGGGTCAGTTGACGAAACAGGGAAAACGTCACCAAGCTAGCCGCCCCACTGATGTGCCTCAAACAGACGCCGAATACAAGTATTCTCCTGGTAAACAGGGGTTAGGCGGTAGTCTGGGCCCTTATCAAATCCGACGTCTTTTGTCTTCACTTGGACGTTCATTTTGATACAAGCAGTTTTTTGGGTGCAATGAAACAATCTTTGGGTGTACTCGGATGCGGGGGTGGGTACACAGAGCCTGACTCCTTGAAGCGGGCTGAAAATTGTACGTCCCCCGAGTATTTGCAGCCAGCTGGGATTGCTTGGTGGGTAATCCAGCATTTGAACATTTGCGGCTAGGTGCCTGTAGGTTGCTTGTGATAGCCTGGTACTAATCGTTCAGCCCGCCTCGACTCCGGTCGAGAGTGGGCTGGATCTCTTTCTAATGCTTCTTAAGGGTAGGTGTATTGACCAAGCAGGTGAAACCAGCCGCAACCATTGAACAACATGTTGACTTGTTGCGGTCTCGCGGCATGAAAGTTGATGTCGCGTTGGCTCACCAATGGTTAGCCAACGTTAGTTATTATCGCCTGTCGGCTTATTGGTATCCAGCGCGCATCATGGAACCTAACGGGCGTCGCCGCGACAATTTTCTTCCCGGAACTACGTTTAAGGCTGCTGTTGATCTATACGAGGCAGATAGGAAGCTACGCACGCTTGTACATGACGGGATGGAACGTGTCGAAATAACGATGCGTACTCGTATAGGTGAAGCCTTGTGTATAGACGACCCCATGGGGTATGCCGATCCTGACCGTTTCAGGCCATCGTTCGACCATCAAAAATGGATGTCCACAGCTCATAGACGGATTTCTAGAGTTGGGCGAAACAATGAAGCCATCAAGCACTACCGGGACGAGTATGACGGGAAATATCCGTTCTGGGTGCTAGCAGAGGTACTCGATTTTGCTGATATCTCCCGCCTCTTTGAAGGGTTACCGGCCAAGAAGCAACTTGAAATATCTGAAGGATTGAAGGTCAAGATCAATCTTGATGATTTATCCAAGAATCAGCGGCGCAAAGCTATAACACAGCCCCCCTTGGTGCGGTGGATGGAACAATTAACTGTCATCCGTAATATTTGCGCCCATCATGGGCGATTATGGAACAAGTCTTTTGCCCCGGCACCCACCGCAGCTTTGCGTACCCAACCTGAATTCGCGCTACTCCCTGAAGGTCAAAGCCAGCAGGTCTTCGGCGCATTAACTGTGATGGCGTATTTACTTCGGGTCACCTCTCCCGGGACTTTGTGGCCAGACAAAGTCACCCGGCACATCGAAAACTCGTTCCTATCCAACCCACTCGTACGGCCGGAAAGCCTAGGTATACCGACATCCTGGCTTCACTCGCTTTAGCCTCTGCGCTATTAACCGCACGCGTACCCAGCAGCATCACATCCCTAATGCTGGACTAGCGCGCCTAGTTAAGTGTCCTGGGGTTTGTTTCGTTCCACACATTCGGAAGGAAAGGAAACCCGGTACGCTTAATTTCACTCCCATGGATACTTTGTTGGGGTCATGCGAAAATAGCTGTATGGCTAAAACCGGAACTTCTCATCTGCCTGTGTTAGGTGTAGGGCCGTTGTATGTTTCGGGTATTTTTGCTGTCACGATTGCAGCGCGTATCGTCAATTTTTTAGGCGGGATCGCAAGCGGAACTATCGGAAATAGTTGGGTATGTAGCCTCATGATTGCAGCGGGCCTGGTTGTGATGGTGGTTGCCGTAATCGTGTGGGTTTCAGCTGTTTTCGGCTCTCACATGGTAGAAAGCGTTAAAACTGGTCAGCTTATAACTAGTGGTATATACGCCTGGGTTAGGCATCCCGTATATGCTTCCTACCTGTTCCGTACTATTCTGCGGCTATTTTCCAACCAGAGGCGGCCTGACGCTCATCCCAAAAATCTCGGTAAATCCCCTGGCGGCTAACAAGTTGATTGTGGGTGCCGATCTGAGCCACTTGCCCCTGATTGTCTAGAACCACAATCTGGTCAGCCCGAGTAATGGTGTTGAGTTTATGCGCGATCACCAACATGGTGGATTGGCGGCGTAATACTTCGAAAGAGCGCAGTAGATTTGCTTCATTTTCGGCATCAAGAGCGCTGGTAGCTTCATCGAAGAGCACAATCGGAGCATTTTTTAAAATAGCGCGCGCAATTGAAACCCGTTGGCGTTCTCCTCCCGATAATGCGCAGCCACCTTCACCAACATGCGTATCCCAACCATCGGGAAGTCGGCTGACAATATCGTTGACCCCAGCCAACTCTGCCGCATGTAGTAGAGCCTCTTTAGTGGCATTAGAGTTACCGATGCGAATATTTGCTTCCAAAGTGTCATCGAAAAGATAGACATCTTGGAAAACCATTGAAATCTGACTCATTAAATCTTCAGTCGTTAGTTCTCTGACATCCCGACCTCCAACGAGCACTGCACCCGAGTTTACGTCCCAAAAGCGACAAATCAAGCGGGCAATAGTGGTCTTACCTGCGCCTGAAGGGCCAACAAGTGCGGTCATAGTGTGGGGAGCGACGGTGAAGCTGACCTTGTTGAGCACCTGTTTATCTTTCCCATAAGCAAAATCAACCTCTCGAAGCTCAACTTGGTGGGGTAATGGTTGGGGTAGTGAGGTCTCCGGCTCGGGCAGAGGGCGCGCATCTAGTACTTCGTTAATAGTCGCCATTGTCGGGCCAACCGACAGTAGCCCGGTTCGACAATCAGAAATCGTAGAAAGATAATGAGTGATTTCCAGGCTTATCCCAATAACCGCCACCACTGCCAAGGGAGCGAAACTTCCGGTAAAAGCAAGATGAACGCTGGAAATAATCATTACAACGCAAATTGTTTGCGCGGCAATGCCGCCGAGAAAATTTCCGATACATTCTACCCATAGTCGGCGAGCGGATCTGCGGCGATTTTCTGCTAAAGCCGTGGCCATTTGGGGGTAAGTCGTCTGGTCACATGCGCGGAGCATAGATTGGCAGGTAGAAAATTCTACGATTCGATCAGCTAGTTCAGTAGCCGCCGGTGCTGCGTAGGCGCTGGCGGCACTGTCGAGGTAGGTTAGTGCCCACATCAAGACCAGGTAACAAATTAGGCATAACGCAAAAATTGAGCCCAGGGCGGGATACCACCAGAGCAGACCGGCAAGCAACGTCAACAAAGTGACGGTGGCGGCGGACAGTTCCGTGAGCAAATGGGCACTCAGGTTTCCGAGCTCATTGACAGTAGCGGCCCCGAGGCGAGACAAACGCCCGGTAGTATCGGTGGAGAACCATCCCAAGGGCAGTTTTGCCAACTGATCCCCGACGCGGCGATGGACAGAGCGCATCACTGAAAAAGCACCTTCGTAGGAGAACCTATCTCGTATGTAGATACTGATTGCCCCGATAATTGCCGTGACCAGCAGGGTTGCAATCCAGGTGTTTGCGTTATTAGCAGTTTCTTCTTGCCTGCTGGCCCAGGTATTTGCGAGCTGAATCAGCGCAAGTAATCCTACCCCTTGGGCAATGCCGCTGATGATTCGAGCTGTCCAGCTGATACTTCTGCTGTGATTTTGCGAGTTGGCGTTGAGTCGGAAAGTTGTTCTAATTATGTCGATAGCTCCCATTGACTTATCCATTTTAGTTTCGTTCTCCTTCCGTAAACTCAACATTGGATGCCGACCATAGGCGGCGGTAGAGTTCTATATTTTTTAGCTTCTGGTGATCACCGCAGGCCACCAGCTGCCCTTTATCAAGTAGGACGATTTGATCGACGTTCTTGACTGAATCGGGGCGGTGATCGATGACCAGAACAGTACGCCCGGCCATTAGATGGTTAATAGCTTTCTGAATTTGCGCTTCACATTCCGGATCTACCATGGCTGCCGCCTCATCCAATATGAGTATCGGCGCATCCAATAGTAGAGTTCTGGCGATGGCAATCCGCTGAGCTTGCCCCCCAGATAGCTTCAAATCTTCCCCGACAACAGTGTCATATCCTTTAGGCAGTGCCATAATTTCTTCATGAATCTGTGCCTGGCGAGCAGCGATAATAATCTCGGTCTCATCTGCATCGTGCCGCCCGATAGAAATATTGTCACGGATAGAAGCCCGCAAGAGTTGTGCATCTTGCAGGACGAACCCAAGGTGACGATAGAGATCGGTTCTACTCAGGTCTTTAAGGTTGACTCCACCGATTAGTACTGTGCCTGTATCGGGATCCAGGAAGCGGGCGGCCAATTTGGCCAGGGTGGTTTTTCCGGCCCCTGATGGTCCCATGAGTGCGGTTACTGTACCAGGCGCACAACGTAAAGAGATATTATCCAAAGCTAGGGTATGGTCATAGCTGAGCGATACATTTTCAAATTCGATGCTTGCGTCTTGGGGTAAATGCAGCGACTGATCAGGGCAGGCGAGGGGCTTTACCCTAAGAAGATCAAGAATCCTTTTGGCCGCGGCACCTGCTAACTGGTAATTCCAAGCAAGCTGGGTTACCAGGTTAATTGATGAGGGCAATGCGATGGCAATTAAACAACCGGCAACTACTTCTACCGGACTAACCCAATGCTTGGAGACGAACCAGGGGCCGACAATCCCAAATAAGAAAACTATCAATGGGGTAGAGGTGAGGGCGGCGGTCAGGGAAGCCGCATGCACCATTGGCCGATTCCATTCCTCCATATAGTCACAGGCTTCATTAGCGCTGTGGGCATATTTGCGGTGTGCTTTTCCGGTGATCCCAAAAGTCTTAACCACCTGGATGCCTTTTACGAACTCCACCATTGCGGAGGAAACCTGATCAAGTTTTGCATCAAGTTCTAAGGATTTATCGCCCATTCCCCGCATCATCACCGCGTAGGCAATGATGTAAATCGGCACCGTAACAATTACTAAAAGTCCGAGTCTTAAATCAATAGTGAAGGTATAACCCGCGCAAAATATGGGCATTAGGGTGGCGATCAGCGAATCTACGGGGCGGTGTGCTACTAGCGCATGTAGATTCTTTACATCGTCTTGCAGCACTTTCCGCACATGCCCAGAAGTGTTATCGCTAAACCAAGTTAAAGGAGCTTGCCCCAGAAAACGAATAATCTTTTGCTGAATACTTGCAGATAGACGATTATCTGCAATATGGGTAACCAACAAGCCCACAAAATAGGCGAGCAGCCCTCCACAAAATGTTCCGATTAACACCTTTACCCAAAATATGATGACGCTTTGGTTGGGGGATGCGCCATTACCTAGTGAAGTTAGGAGTTCGTTGCCGATCCCCACTAGAGCAACGAAAGGAAACACTCGCAAAATAGCGGATATAACCGCCATTACTTGCCCAACTTGCAGCGCCAATTGTACGGGAGCTAAGAGTTCTCGTAATGCGGCTTTACCTTGTTTGCTGGTCAGCTTGATATTTGCCGCTGCATCTTTTGCCAGTTCGCTAACTTGGTGATCTGTCACTTGGCTTCCTCTTTCCATGTTTCTCTTGGTCAGGCGCGGTAAGTTGCGCGGTTATTCCGCTATCGAGAGGCCGGAGCAATAACTGGTAATCGGCCGCTTCATTGATGAACTCCAAGTCGTGACTAATGATCAGGATGGCTTTGTTCTTAGCGGCTAATGAGCGAATCTGGGAACTAATCGACAGTAGGTGCCGGTAGTCAACCCCCGAGGTGGGTTCATCGAAAACGTAAAGCTCTGCCTGGCTCGCCAGGGCGTTGGCAATCACGAGACGTTGTTTTTGTCCCCCGGAAAGAGTCATCGGGTGGCGTTCAGATAATCCTTGCAACCCCAGATCACCTAGAAGCGCCTGCACCTGCTCTTCGCTGAGATTGTCATTTCCTAGTACGACCTCTGCCGCTACTGTTTCGGCAAATAGCTGCCGGTTCACATCTTGCATTACTAGCACGCTGCGTCTTTGTCTGTCTGCCGCCCGGCAGGATTTGCCGCTAAAACTAATATCGCTGCCTCCCTCCGGGTGAGCTAACCCGATGAGGGTGCGCGCGAGAGTAGTTTTGCCCGCTCCGTTCGGGCCGACTAGCGCAACTACCTTTCCCTTCGGTAAACATAGGGAGGGAATATTGAGGACGCGGTGTTTGCCGTAACTGAACCTTAAATTTTTTGCGGTGATACCGTCTGCCTGCTGATCAGGAGTGGCTCTAACGCAATTTTTTGGTTTTTCCAGGGTGCGCAACCCTAACTCTTTACGCTGTTTAGAAGACAAGCTAAAAAACTCGTCCGCAGTAAACAAATGCTGGATTCGTCCTGCAGCCATGATCGCGACTTGATCTGCGAGACCTTTTAGGGGGTAAACGCGGTGCTCTGCTACTACTAGGGTCCAGCCGGCGCTTTTTAATCTTTGTAAGACTTTGCTGAATGCGGAGATTGCTTCGGGGGAAAGGTTAGAGGTCGGCTCGTCTAAAAGCAGGATTTGCTGCGGGCCGGCCACTGCAGCTGCGCAAGCAACTAGCTGTAATTCACCTCCGGAAAGCTGACGTAACCCTTTGCCCAGCAGCCGCTGAATGCCCCAGGTGTTAACAGCTTCCGCGATCCGGTTAGCGATTGTTTGGGGGGTATCTCCGGCATTTTCGCTCGCGAATGCTAACTCTTCTAGTACATTTGCTGTAAAAAATTGGGAACGGGGATTTTGGAAAACTGTCCCGGCGGTACGCCCTAATTGTTGGATATCTGTTTGCGCGGTATCGAGACCGGCAAGGAGGGTGCGTCCGCTCAGGTTACCCTTATAAAGTTCGGGTATTAACCCGTTCAGAAGTTTTAATAGGGTTGACTTGCCTGCTCCGGAAGGACCGGTGATTAGGGTGCAAGATCCTTTAGCGAAATCGAGTTTGATATCACTGACTGCGCTAACGTGAGCTGATGAGGTTTCTTCATTCGGGTTGAACTGGTAATCGAAGGAGACATGGTCGATTGAGGTTCTCATTTGAATCCGCCCGAGAGTATAGCTAGATGATCTGAGTAGGGGATGAGAGCAATCAGGGCGATTAGCGTCAATATCCAGAGGGCGTCTAGTCGGTTAAATCGAAGCTGTTTCAAAGTGCTTGGGCAAATAGTGGACCCTAAACCGCGCACCATGCCGGCGGCGGTCATTTCATCAGCGGTTCGCGCGCAGGATGCCAGTAAGGGAACTAAAACCATTTCTAGAAAATGGAGGGGATGTAAGAGGGCACGCCATCCCATTTGTAATCCCCGCAGGGACATTGCTTCTCTTACTGCACGGTATTCTCGAAAGACTGTCGGTATGAATCGTAATAGCACTACCAGGGGAACGGTTATAGCTATCGGTATGCGTAAGCTGCGAAGACCGGCTACGAGTTCTCCGGGGACGATAGCTTTAATCGCGTAACCTGCCAGACCGCCAACAGTGCAAATCCTTATCATCCAGTAGCCTAAAACCATTAGGAATGCGGTGAGGGCGCTTGGCCAGATTCTTGGGAAAAGATAGATGCAAGCAATCCAAGTTCCTTCCACGGCAAGGAACCCTAGAGCCCATGAATAGCAGCGCGTCGATAGTAAAGCCAAAAGTGCAATACCTGCTACCAAGAAAGTGATTACTATGGGTAGTCGGGACATTACCAGGGCATTTAATACAAATATAACCAGTAAAACGGTGCGCGGATCTGGCCGGGAGTGGCGTTGGTTGGCTGCTAAGATTTCAGCGCTGGTGACTTGATCCTGGTGATAGCTTGCTGCCGATCCGTGGTCGCTGATTTGGCATTGAAGAGTCATTACTTTGCGATGCCAGCTTTACGGAAGTGCCGAGCCATTAGAGAATTTCCGAAGACTCCGCCGATGAGCCCGAGAACGAAAACTCCCGCCCCCCAGGCCACAATCATCCATGGTGACAAGAACCAGCGTAATGAATCGGCGTAGGCGGTTCCCATAGAGGAGGCAATATTTTTGTAGTAGCCCTGAGCATCAATAAATACGGGGAACCAGGGCACGACGTACCACACGGACATGACGGCGTATCCAAGCACTCGAAAAACCGCTGAGTTTTTAGCGAAGAGGAAGTCTGCGGCTAGTCCCAACAAGGGTGCAAGCAGGGCAACAATCCAAGGGTGACCGGTAATTACCATTAAAACCCCTACTAATAGTCCCATTAGTGCCAGGGCCCCAATCTTTGGTACCCGTGACTTAAACAGCATTATTACGGCGCCGTTAGCGATAAGTCCTAGGGCGTAGCCCACGAACATCATTGCTGGATTAATAATGCCTAGCATTCCGGTGCCGAAAACTAGCACAAAATAAATTGCGGCAAAAACGCCAATGTTGATAAAGTCACGTGTTTTCATGCGGTACACCCCTTCTAAATAATTAGTTAGGTAAGCCTTACCTAATTGCAAGGTAACATGGGAGCCCCCTATTTGGTCAAGTAATGTCCGGGTGACCTAGCCAATACATAGGCAGGAGAAAGGGGAGAGCTAAGGGACTAACTAACCCACAGATGGCTCGCCTATTAGCGGATTCACTAGCTCATAAACAGTGGCGAAACTAGAAGTAGTCCAAGGTGCAGGCCACCAGCGGCACGCCGCCCATCCTCAGCTATTCGCCTGTTATCTCACTAAACATTTAGCCCGCTAAACCTCAGCAAGAAAAATATCGTTGATAAATTCGAGTGAGTAGTAGAACTTCTTGCTCGTCGTAGTTGCGATACCCGCTTGCGTCCCTCGCAGGATTCAGCAGTCTCTATGCGGGAGGCTTTTACCGCGCTCAAGACTTGGTGGCCACTGTACCAATAGGTGCGTAGTGACCTTAGCCAGCACCAATCTTTCTCAAAGTTCTTACAGTTTTGCTCCCTGCTAGCAATGAATCAAGTGTTCATGTACACTATAAACACTAGGAGGTGTTCGTGGATATCGTCGTTAGTAATGCAAGTTCTGATCCGATTTACGTTCAGATTAAGAATCAGCTTAAGGCTGCGATAATAAATGATCAGGTAGCTCCCGGCGACAAGTTGCCGTCGATCCGGCGTTTGGCATCACAGCTTCGCGTGTCGGTGATTACTACCAAGCGTGCCTATGACGAGCTAGAGCTAGAGGGTTTCATTGATTCCGTACAGGGGCGGGGTAGCTTTGTCGCTTCTAAAAACACTGAATTGCTCAAGGAAGAGCAGCGTAAAAAAGTCGAAGACTATTTGAAATCCGCCCTCGCCTCCGCTCGAGCTGCTGGCTTGTCTGTTTCTGATCTGAAAGAGCTGATTGATCTATTAGGAGGATCCGATGAATGTGATTGAAATCAACGGACTAGTGAAAAAGTATCCAGGTTTCACGCTCGGTCCCCTTGACCTTAAAGTTCCCCAGGGGGCAATTGTGGGTTTCGTGGGTGAGAACGGTGCCGGTAAATCCACAACGCTGCGTTTGATTTTAGGTCTTGCTCACCCCGATGCCGGCGCAATAAACCTGCTGGGGCAGCCTGCAGGTGCAGATCACCCACAAGCGCATGAACGAGTGGGGGTAGTATTTGACGACATTAGCCTGCCAGATAGTTTTACTGTTAAGAATGCTGGCGAGTTCGGCAAGCGCCTGTACAAGAGTTGGGATGCGCAAACATACGCTAGTTACCAGCATCGTTTTCATCTCGCTTCGTCTAAGCGAGTTGGTGAACTCTCTAGAGGTATGCGGATGAAGCTGGGGTTAGCGATGGCACTTTCCCATGCAGCGGATTTACTGATTTTTGATGAGGCTACCAGTGGTTTGGATCCGGTGATTCGTGATGAGGTGCTTGATATTATGCTCGAATTTATCGAAAATCCGACCCACTCGATTCTATTTTCCTCCCACATCGTTTCCGATATTGAAAAAGCGGCTGACTACGTAGCTTTCATCCGTGAGGGCAAGTTGAAGTTCATGGAACAAAAAGACGAGCTCTTAGATTCTTGGCGAATCGTAGCGTTGACCAATGAGCAGGCAAAGCAGCTTGATGCCACACAAGTGTTAGGGCGTCGCCGTCATGATTTTGGTCAAGAAGTAATCGTCCGCACCGGGGCAGTTCCTGCTGGTGTGCAAGCTGGTAGACCGACGATTGAGGACATCATGGTCTACACGATTAAAGGAGAAGACCAGTGAGAGCTGCATTTTATAAAGATCTTATTGCCAATCGCACATATATAGCTGTTCTAGCTTTGGTGCTCGTTGCTATCAGCGCTGTGGGGATTTATGCAAACCAGTTGATTATTTTTCCGTTTATTTTTGGCATGATTGGAATGCTTTATTTTACGGCCACCTTTGCTCGTGATGCTGAGTCCAAGGTGCACCGAACGATTCTTGCCGGGCCTATCAGCAGAAGCGAACTCGTTAATTTAAATTTTCTGATTACACTCGCTCTTGGAGTAGTGGCTTTCGCGGTTACAGGTGTTCTTGCCTATTTGATGGTTGATATGCCGTGGAAAAATACTGTTTTGGTGGCCAGTTTCGCCTTTGCTGTCACTCTGCTTTTGACCATTATTCAGCTACCGTTGTTTTACAAATTTGGTCCGGAAAAAGCCAAGCTTTTTCTGGTCGCGGTATTCATCGTGGTATTCGCCGGATCATCCTTTGTGGGTTCCAACAAACAAGCAATCTTCGACTGGGTAGAAAAAGCCTTAACCCTACCCCCACTCACAAACGCAGGAATACTACTGACCGTGACGATCGTACTTACCGCAGTATCCCTATGGATAAGTCGAAAGATCATGGCAGGTAAAGAATTCTAAGTTAGTAGAGCCCGATTTTGCATCCATTGTTAGCGCCCTGCGTTCTTTTCAAAGCTTGACTTTGATTTCTTTCCCGGTTCTGAAAATGAACCGGATCTGGTTTGCACCGATGATGGCGTGGTCGATTAGGACGTTCCGTTGGCAGGCCTTGAAATGTTCGATGGGTTTGTCAGCCCGCTGGTTTAGGGCAGTGAGGAATGCGGTTCGTATCTGCTCATCACGAAAGGTAGCGCTTTGGCAGGGACGGGGATGGTCGTATTCGTGGTTGCATCGCCAATCAGGTATTAACCCGAAAATCCTGAGTTAATACCCAAAATGTGTGTATAGAATCGCTGTTTTTCTTGGTTTGACTTGGGGTTTTAGGGGTTTACACATGCTTTGAGAGCATGTGGTGTGAAGGGTGCTTGCAATCAACCTGTTTGTGGAGTNCGATCCGAGTTAACGCGCGCCCGCTGACCGAGAATGAATGGCGTACGGTGCTAACGAATGCTGGTTTTGAGGTGGAATGGATTAGTTTTGCACCGATGGCGTTATTGTCGCCCAGACGTAACCTTGCTGATGAAGGCCTCTTGGGGGTCTTCCGGATTATCGGTAACTTAATCCGCGATAAAGACTTACGAGCCCGGGTTCTTCAGATGCGATCCACTTTCAACAAATACCGCGACCACCTGACCGGAATCGCGATAGTAGCTAAGAAACCATCCAACTAAATTATCTCCCTAATCACCTGAGAGGTCACCGTCATGAGCGCTGAAACTCCAGCATCCCCAGCCCTAGGCTTTATCAATAATCTAGCTAATGAAATTGAGTACGCGACAGGCTCAACTGTCTCCAAAACCTTGCTGCGTGCAGAGGGCGTCAATGTCGTGCTATTTTCCTTCGATGTCGGTGAGGAACTTTCCGAGCACACGGCTGCAATGCCGGTGCTCGTTGAAACTTTAGAAGGTGAGCTTGAAATCACCGCCGAAGGTAAAACCGTTACTCTACTACCTGGTGGGTTAGTACATTTCACTACCCGATTGCCGCATGCAGTCAAGGCCATCAAACCATCAAAAATGGTGCTTTATATGATGCAAGACCAAGAAACTAACCTCGACGGATGAGAGTCGCAGGGAGTAAGTTTTTCCTCCCGCCCAAGAATTCGGAAAAAGACCGCAGGCATTTTCCGAATTCTTATGCCCACCGCGCCCACTAAGATAAAATTTACTCCCCGCGACCACAAGAGCGCGCCTAGCTGAAAAACACTCCTCACACCACAATTGCTCAACCCCAAAGGAACGGCTAGTCAAAAGAGAAATGAAGCGTACTGGGTTTTGTTCCGCTTCTTATACGGGGGTCAGTTGACTGACCCGGTGTTGATTGTAACTTGCGATAATCTCCTCTGGGGTGGCGTAGGCTAGGGATTCGTGGAGGCGGTGGTTGCTCCACCAGTACACCCAGTTCAGGGTTGCCACTCGACCTGGCTAGACGAGTGCCAGGTACGAGAGTAGATCAACTCGGTCTTGTATAGCCCGCCCGCGGTTTCTGCTAGGGCGTTATCGTAGGAATCACCAACAGTTCCGGTTGATGATTTGATACCGGCTGTTGCCAGGCGTTCAGTGTATTTTATACTTATGTATTGTGACTCGTGATCGCTGTGGTGTATCAAATCTTTAAAGCTTACCTTGGCGCATTCGATTGCCTGTTCTAAGGCCTCTAAGGGCAGCGTCTCAGTAGCCATGGTCGAACGGGTGGACCAGGCAACAATCTTTCGGCTAAACACATCAATCACAAATGTCGTATAGGCAAAGCCCGATAAGGTTCTAACGTAGGTAATATCGGCTACCCATAGCTGGTTAGGTTCTGTAGCACTGAAATTACGGTTGACTAAATCAGGACGGTTATCAATTGTTTTAGCGGGCCTTGTGGTTAGAGGTTTTCGCCCCCCCTAACCACACCCTTGACACCGGCTAGGCGCATTAGTCTGGCGGTTTGGTCGCGGCCAATATGCCAACCGGATCGGGTCGTGACATGCCACATTTTCCGTATCCCATACGCGGCATACTCTTTCGGCGTGAATACGCTTTATCTCGGCCACCAGAACCTTATCGCGCATACTTCTAATGTTGGGTAGGCGTCTTTTAGCAGTCCGATAACCCCTAGCGGTGATGAACCCGCCCTCCAGATAAGAATTAAGTGTCCACTTAGGACGCTCATTTTCTGAGTTAATACCCAAAATGTGTGTATAGAATCGCTGTTTTTCTTGGTTTGACTTGGGGTTTTAGGGGTTTACACATGCTTTGAGAGCATGTGGTGTGAAGGGTGCTTGCAATCAACCTGTTTGTGGAGTATGCGGTTCGAAGCTGGTCAAGAATGGTCGTACTAGCGCAGGGCGGACGCGTTGGCGGTGTAAATCTTGCGGGGCCTCGACGACTCAAGCCCGTCCTGATGTGACGGCTAAAGCCCAAGCCAGACTTTTCGCTAAATGGCTTTTGGAGGGATTTACGGCGCGTCAGCTTGGGCTAGCGAAAACTTCTTTTGCCAATAAGATCAGCTGGTGCTGGCAGGTCGAGGTTCCTAAACCGCCAGTTACTGGTGAGGTCTATGATCAGGTGCTGCTTGACGGCATCTATCTTGCTTACGACTGGTGTCTGATCACTGCCACTAACGGGAAGAAGATTGTTGATTGGCAGTGGTGCGCCCACGAAAATTCTGCTGCTTATCGGGCGTTGATGAGTAGGTTGCCTGCCCCGGCCGTGGTGGTCACCGACGGTGGGGCTGGGGTGGCTAAAGCGTTACGCCTGACCTGGCCAGGCACCCTGGTTCAACGCTGCTTGTTTCATGTTCGGGCTAACACCATCACTGATTTGACCAGGCGTCCTCAAAGTGATGCTGGCAAGGCATTACTTGAGCTAGCTAACCGGCTAGTGGCCACTAAAACATCTCAAGGCGCAGGTGAGTGGCTTAGCCTGCTGCAAGACTTCTATCGCCTCTATCGGGGGTTTATCAACGAGAAAAGCTACGGCATAGACCCCGTCGGGCACCAGCAGTGGTGGTGGACCCATGAGCGGGTTCGGCGGGCCTATAAACGCCTAGAACGTCTCGCTAGAGCCGGCCACTTGTTCACCTGGCTCGACCCCCAATTCGACCGAGCCGATATTCAAGCCACCACAAGTCGCCTCGAAGGCAGTGTTAACGCCCAGATCCATCGTCTACTTAATGCGCATCGAGGCATGAGCGAAGCTCACATGAAGACAGCGGTCAAGTGGCTGTTAAACCAAAAATCTATTGACCCGGCAGACCCGGTTGCCTGGCTGACCACCCACCGCCATAACACCGACCAAGCCAAACCAAAACCGTCATCCCCAGGCCCTGCTGGCCCGGCAGACTACGACACCGCTATCGACTACGACACCAGCTTCCAAGACGGCTCCCTACACATCCGTAAAGGCTGGGCCGGACGATGAAAACAAGCCACGACACGCCGCAGCCATACACACATTTTGGGTATTAACCCAAAATCCTGAGCTTGAACTGGGCGATTATGACTAGACGCGAACGAGAATAGGTGGGGTGGGTAAAGTGAACCCCCGGAAAGAATCTGAGTGATCTCAGTTCCCTTCCGGGGGTGGTTTTGCAGCTAATGCCTGTAGGTAGGCTGCATGTTGCTAGTTGGTTACTTGAACCTGCGTGCGGTTAGCGCACCGCCTGCAAGGAGCAGTAGAGCGGAGATGCCGAGTAGGGAAGTGACCTCAGCACCAGTTGAAGGGAGCTTCTTCCTCGGTTGGGTCGGCTTGCATGCTGGGTTCATTGCAGTATCGTGGCTGTCCCAGGTCCACTCAGTTACAGCGTCTTCAGCTAAGAAGTAACCGTCCAATGTGGAGGCCTTAACTTCTACCTTCGAGTTGTACGGGTAGATGTACTTGCCATCTTTGTTAGCCTTCAGCTCAACACCGTTTGCAGTAACGGTATAGGCAACGCCTTCGGTTTCCTTGATCGTCACGTAAGGTTCGACGGCGCAAGAAGAAGGATCATCCGCGGAGGGATTGATCAGCTTCGGAGCAACCGGAGTTGCCAACTGTTCAGCTGGGCCTAGTGGGCACGGCTTAGAAGCAACACTCAGCTCCCACTTGGTGTCGCCCTCAACCACGAACTTGTCCTTGAAATCCTGTTTCAGTAGCGCCGCCACCGAGACAGTGGTGCCTTTCTGAACCTGCTCGTAGTCAAAGTACTTGGACTCAGGAACCTGAACCGTGCCAGCAACGCCGCACTTATTGGAATCTACAACGGTCGGAGCCTCGGGGGTAATCTTCCGGATAACAGAGCTTAGGTTAACTGTCCAACCATCGGACTCGTTTCCCTCAACGCTTTCAATACGGAAGAGCTTGGCCTCCTCGGGATCGTCAATGGAAGCAGTTAAAGTGTATTCCTTATAACGACCTGTGTAACCGGAGAAGAGATTCAAGTCGTTGCCGATGGATGCCCGAGTAATGCGAGTATCTTCGCGGCTCACCTCATCTACTTCAGCGGAAGGTCTATGGTCGGCTCCATCAGCAAAAACATAAGTGTTTACTGCAGGCTTGTTGTCCTTATTGGTGAGAGTGGTGGTGTTACCTTCCTGAGTCACCTTTAGACCAATGCTTACTTTCGGAGCCTTTCCCTCAGGGATCACCCCAAGGTAGGTTTCTCCGTCCCACTCGCCTTCGGTCAACTTAAACTTGAAATCGGTGTTGGCCTGCTGATCCATGGCGAGAGTTTTAACGCCAGCATGATAGCCAGTTGAATAAGAGAACTGGCTTGGTCCCCACTTCCCGTCGCGATATTGGTAGCAGTCCTGAACGCCTATCTTGTCAACACCCTCGTACTCGGGCTTGTTGAGGTTTATATTGAGGGGAATTGTTTCATCTTTGCCAACAGTGAGTTTGAGCATTGGCCACTCATAGCCAAGCAGGGAGCCTGTTTTCTTACCATTTTTAAATTCGTAGACCTCGCAATAAAAGGGCATGTATACTTCGGTACCTTTAAGCGCCGGGTCGTACCGATCGACGTTGTCGCTCCAAGTAACCTCGAAACTCTTAATGTTACTACCTTCATCTACGCTATTTGCTGCTGTAGCGGTAACAGCGCTTCCCAGTGTCAGGGCCGCTACGCCTGCAAAAGCAGCCATGGTACGCAACCAATTCTTCATTATTCCTCCGGATTGCGATAGCGTATACACGACGACTGTATCAAGCAAATTCCCCGGCCACTACTCGTGCTACTGCTACCTCCACAGGAACCGCTTAAAGGGAAACTTGATAAAGAGTACTTACGGGATCTGTTGAAGAATGTTGGATATGCTCTCATCGAGGTATTCGGTTTTGCGACTTAACTCAAGTAATCCATGCGGGATCCTCAGATGCAGAAGACCACGAAACTCTCACGGAGTTAACTCTTGAAGTAATGAACCAAGCAGGAATTGAGACGATTCACTTTCTTAAAGCGCTGCCAGAACTGAGCGAAACCTCCCTAGGCTGAAGCCCGCTAACGAAATCTAAGAATTATCCCCATAGGCAATGCATTGCCCGCAAATGGTGCCGGCTAGAAACCTACGGCGGGAAGCTCACAGAGAGCATCGTTCAAGCCACCGTCCGCGACCTGCTAGCTGAGGCCATCACCCGCATCGAAAAGACCGGCCACGCGATTGTCATGCACATCCACGACGAAGTCTTCATCGACGAACCATTCGATACCCAGGTCACTGTCGCCAGCGCTTGTAGATCAACTTCCTAAAATAAAAGACCCCGGTCATTTGTGCATTTTCCCTAATGGGATTAGAGGCCTGACCGGAGATCTATCACCTATTTCCTTACGCCCAGGCGGTCATGTCGTCAAGGGTGCGCATTGAAGTTGTGTGCTTCTCAACATAGTTCAAGCCCACTCACGACCAGAGGTCGAGGCGCACTGAACGATCCCGATTTCCTTGACGCCGACAGGTTCGCAGCATCTTCAAGCCCACCAACTCTTTCTACAGGTGCTTTCAGCGAGGCTCGTTGGGTTTCTGAGGGCTGTAAGGGGTTTATTTGAAGAGATCCCAGATGCTGAATGTGGTGCGCTTGTAGACCGAGTTCTTCATTGACTTTTTCGGGTTCTTGATGAATCCCATGCCTTTGCGTCCGTAGCCAGGAATGAGAGCACGTTTCACGGCTCGCTTTGCTCGACCTGTCGTGCGAGCCTTAATCGAGCGTTTGAGCGAGGGTTTACGCATTCCGAACTTCATGACACCCATCCTAAAACCATAAGGAGGAACCTGATATGGGGATACGCAACTGGCTACACCCCAAAACTCGCGTCAGCCTCCACCATCCATTCCATCTTGTGTCGAGGGTGCCACTGGTAGGGCCGGTACGGCTGCGAACGCATCAGGTTAATCCGGAGGATCTGGCGGTAATGAAGCGAGGATTTGAGATTGCGCTAAGTGCTTTCGGGCTGGAAGAATGGAGCGCTGATGAATGACTTGACTGATCTTCCAAATATCGGGCCGAAGCTAGCGCAGGCACTTATCGAGGTAGGGATTGACTCCCCTGAGAAGCTAGCCGACGTAGGCAGCGTAGAGGCGTGGTGGCGTGTTCACCCTCAATTCACCTGTCTGCACTCGTTACTTGCTCTTGAGGGTGCGATTCAAGGTATTCCTAAAAGCTTGCTTGATCAGAAAACTCGCGAACGATTGCGGCAGGAAACATTTAGTGGTTGATGGGGTGTGAGTTAGTTACTTATGGGCGAACGCAAGTAACCTGAATAGATATTTTCGTATGGAGGGCAGTTCCATGACCGTAGAGGACGGTGAACGACCCGCTGAGTCAAACGGGCAGATGCTGATTTATCAGGATCCTGAGAGCCCGGTCAGTATTGAGGTCAGGCTTGAGGGTGAGACGGTTTGGCTCACGCAGCAGCAGATGGCGGAGCTTTTTCAGAGTTCTAGGTCTAATGTTGTGGAACATATCGGCAATATCTATGCCGAGGGAGAATTGGACGAGGAGGCAACCTGTCGGGAATTCCGACAGGTTCGTCTTGAGGGTAGCCGCAAGGTAGCGAGAGTACTACCGCACTACAACCTTGACATGATTATTTCCCTGGGGTACCGGATTAGATCAAAGACTGCCACGCAGTTTAGACGTTGGGCGACTGAGAGGTTAAAAGAGTACCTTCTCAAAGGTTTCACCTTAGATGACGAGCGACTTAAGAGCCTCGGTGGCGGATCTTACTGGTATGAACTTCTCGAGCGGATTCGTGATATCCGCTCCTCGGAAAAAGTTATGTACCGACAAGTGTTGGATCTGTATGCCACCAGTGTGGACTACGACCCGAGAAGCCAAGACTCGATTGCGTTTTTCAAGATGGTTCAGAACAAGTTGCATTACGCGGCTCACGGGCACACAGCGGCGGAAATAATTCATGAGCGGGCGGACGCTTCCAAGCCTTTCATGGGACTGACTACTTTCAAGGGCGGCCAACCCACGCTCGCGGAAGTGAAGGTGGCTAAGAACTACTTGAAAGAGGACGAGCTCAGGGTGCTGAATCGTCTTGTTTCCGGTTATTTTGATTTTGCGGAAGTTCAAGCTATGAATCACCGTCCTATGCACATGAGCGACTACGTTGAGCACCTTGACAGCATTCTGGCAGCAACTGGGCAACAGCAACTCCAAGGAGCCGGAAAAGTTAGTCATCAGAATGCGATCAAAAAGGCAACTACTGAGTACCGCAAATATCAGACACATACACTTTCTCAGGTCGAGCGGGACTATCTAGAAACCATCAAAAGGCTCGAAACGAGAGCCAAAAACGCAGAGCGCGATACTCCTTGATAATTGACGTTACGCAATTTTTGCGCGCCGCGATTGCTTGCGGAGCCGACGTCTTGGTCACGGGGGGGGATAAAGACTTCTTGGAAGCAAACGTTCACGCACCGAGGATCATCACCGCAATTGACCATATACGGCTGATTTCCAGCACCCGTGACGTCGCGTGCCCTCACAGCCTATGTGAACCCCTAAACCCTTGGTCAGACCCAAAAAAATGATGATTCTGTCCACATATTTCGATCATTAACCCGAAGTCGAGTTCTAGTGGGTATGGATTGTTCTGCCCTGCCAGTGGTTAATGAGCCATCGGTCGTGGCTGGCGATAATCAGTGTCCCCGTCCAATTGATTAGCGCTTCTTCTAACGCTTGCATTGCATCCAAGTCGAGATAGTTGGTTGGTTCATCAATGATGAGTATGGCTGGGGCTGTTGCGAGCGCTATTGCGATTTGCGCTCTGCGTTGATTACCGGCAGACAATTCAGGAACCGGGGTTACCCAAAGTGACGGGTGCAGTATTCCTTTTCCGATTTCACCGATTCCCATGTGCCAAATTTCCGTGGTGAATCCCGGATCGTGCTTAAGCGGTAGGTGTTGAGGAACGATACTGACCGGCTTGTCGCAGGAGATTGTCCCACTAGCATCGGCATCATTGGGCGGCTGCCCGGTATAGATCCAGTTCAGTAGCGTGGATTTACCTGCCCCATTAGCCCCGGTGACAAGCAGGTGCTCGCCGTAGGTGAGGTCGAAACTGACGGGCGCCAAACGGTGCTTCACTGCGGCTCGCCTGGCAGATACTGCTACCCCCGTGCGGCTGGCTGGTTGCTCAAACGGGAACGACAAGTCATAGCTACGGGGTTTACGTACTTCTTGGCTAATGAGAGTCTCTAACCGGTTATCGTCGTTTCGGATCCGACGTTCAGCCGTCGTGGCAGCACGGTCAGCAAAGAACTTTTTTGCTTTACCCTCAGCGTTAGCCAACCGAACACCGCCTCTAGAGATTTTGCTGGCTGCCTGCCGATGCTTTCGCAGCTTACGTTTTTCGGCTTGTTGGACGGCATGCACTTCAGCATGTCTACGGCGGGCACTAGCCTTTTCAGCAAGATACTTGGAGTAGGTGCCCCTACACTGGTAAAGACCGACGTCCTTATTCATGCTTTTAGCTTTAGCCAGCGCATTCCACACCTCCACGTCCATGTCGTAAATAACTGTTGCGGTATCTTCGATGAACGCTCGGTCATGGCTTGTCATCAGGACTGCACCGCCCCAGTTGTTAACTGTCTGGGTTAGGAAACTGACGGCGTCAGCATCGAGATGATTGCTAGGTTCGTCCAGAATCAACACTTCTGGTTTAACGATAAGAGTCGCTGCTAGTTGAAGGCGACGGCGTTGGCCAGGAGACAATGTTCCCCAACCTCTGTTACGCCTTGACCCGGCAAACATCTCCAAGCCGAGACCGGATAGCACCTCATCAACTCGAGCATCGAGCGCCCAAACGTCGAAACTTGTCATCTGAGCAAGTAACCGGTCATAGTCTCGACCTACTTCAACAAGACTGGTTCTCTCCTCAATTTTGGCAGAGACATCGTAAAACTGAGCAGCAATGGTTCGCAGTGGACGCAGCGCGGCATTAAGGTAATCTTCGACAGTCCCGTTGAATTTTTCAGTGCTCGGTAAGTAGGACAAATCAGTATTTACCCCGTCGATTTTGACGGTTCCCTGCTCTGGTAACAGGTCGCCTGAAGTGATGCGGAGCAACGTCGTTTTTCCGCAGCCGTTGGGACCAATCAAACAGGCGCGCTCCCCATCGCTGACGTGCAAACTGAGTCTCTTTAGCAACGGCACAGATGAGTAAGAAAAAGAAATATTATCAAGATGAATAGCAGACATGATGATCTCCAGGACGCAAGAACTACTGGGCAGCGTCTCAGCTGGGCTGAGTAGAGATCAGAAAGTCATCGGAAAGTAGCTCCTTGTTAGAAAACGGCACAATTGCCAAGCTCATCTGCTGGCTAATTTTAGCAGCGAGTCACGTCGGTCGCCAGACTCGCAATGTTGAGTCAGCGGGGGGTTGACCTAAGCTGCCACAACGCCTAGCCTGATGTTTAGGTTAGGTTTGCCTAAGCCAATCTGAGGCAGGTGTCTACTCGTAAAGATTAGAGACTTTAGTCGTGTTGACGACGCTAACCACCGTCAACAAACCAAGTAG